>JAYULW010000089.1:0-79964 GCA_043763155.1 Alphaproteobacteria bacterium
CCGGCGGCGGTGAGCATGGCGGCAAATCGTCCGGCGGTGAATCGTCTGGCGGTGAGCATGGCGGCAAATCGTCTTCCGGCGGTGAATCCGGTGGTGCAACGGGTGGCGCAAGCGGCGGCACGCATGGTGGCAAATCGTCTGGTGGCGGTGAGTCCGGTGGTGCAACCGGCGGCGCATCTGGTGGCGCAAGCGGCGGCACACATGGTGGCAAATCGTCTGGTGGCGGTGAGTCTGGCGGTGCAACCGGCGGTGAATCTGGCGGCAAGTCCGGCGGTGCAACTGGTGGTAAGCATGGCGGCAAATCGTCCGGTGGCGGTGAGTCCGGTGGTGCAACCGGCGGTGAATCTGGCGGCAAGTCCGGCGGTGCAACTGGCGGCACGCATGGTGGCAAATCGTCTGGTGGCGGTGAGTCTGGTGGCGCAACCAGCGGTGGTGAATCCAGCGGTGGCAAGCATGGTGGCAAATCGTCTGGTGGCGGTGAGTCCGGCGGCGCAACGGGTGGCGCAACCAGCGGCGGTGAATCCAGCGGTGGCAAGCACGGTGGTAAATCCTCCGGCGGCGGCGAATCCGGCGGTGCAACCGGTGGTGCAACGGGCGGCGAATCTGGCGGCAAGTCCGGCGGCGCAACTGGCGGCGCTACGGGTGGTGCAACTGGTGGTGCAACGGGCGGCAAGCACGGTGGTAAATCCTCCGGCGGCGGCGAATCCGGTGGTGCAACCGGTGGTGCAACGGGTGGCGAATCTGGCGGCAAGTCCGGCGGTGCGACGGGCGGCAAGTCCGGTGGTGCAACGGGCGGAAAGCAAGGTGGCAAACAGGGCGGTAAAGGCTCTGGTGGCAAGACTTCTTCCGGTGGTTCCACAACCAACAATGATTGCTGGGCTGGCAGTTGCCAAAACAAGGTCATAAGCTATCAGAACTACTATTCGACCGCGGTGCCGAACAATGACGGCACCTGGCCGGCATGCCCTGGCGCACCTACCTGGTGGCCGACCAAGGATGAAGTAGCCTGGCATCCCCTGGCGAAGACCGACGGTTCTTGTAAGATGAACTCGACGCTCTGCTACTATGCAACATGCGCCAGTGGTAAGATTTCCATTGGGCAGACGGCAGAGTCCTTACAGAAAGATTGTCCTGAGAAGTTCTACACAACGGGTCCCGACGCTAAGCGCGCCGCGACCAATCAGGAAACCTTTGGTGGCGCCAACGACAATACTTGCGCTAAAGGCACTGTTGAGTGCTGGAAGCCCGTATGTAAGTCGGGTGTTGCCCAAGCTGTGAGCGTCTTTGACCCTAGCGGCCTGTGCACGACTGGTACGTTCCGTAACCAGAAAGTGGCAGCCTCCAAGGCACAAAAAGGTGAGTTCACCGATAACGACAACACCTGCGGCCAGACCTCTTCTGGTGGCGCAACTGGCGGCGCAACCGGTGGGACGACCACTGGTGGTAAAGCTACTGGCGGCAAAGGCAGTGGTGGCCGGGCTGGCAAGTCCTCTTCCGGTGGCACTGCCACTGGCGGGACGACTGGCAGCGGTGGTAGCCAAAGCGCTAACAGCACTGGTGGCAAGACTTCTTCCGGCGGCAGGGCTGGCAAGTCTTCCAGCGGCGGCAAAGCGGGCAAGTCTTCCGGCGGTAAAGCTGAAGGCGTGACCACTTCCGGTGGCGGCAGCAGTGGCGGCACGACGTCTACGGGCGGCAAAGCCGGGGCGGGCAAGTCCTCTTCCGGCGGCAGCAGCAGCAACAGCAAGTCTTCTTCGGGCGGCGGCGATAGCGCACCCGTGAGCTGTCTTGGCGTTGTGTGCATCAAAACGGTCGTGACGAATGTTGACGATGCTAAACCGTTCCTCGGCTCGTGTAATGTGCCGACGCATGGTCTGGCTGCGACAACAGAAGATCAGGACAGGTTGGCAGCCGAGCTGGCCGTTGCTGATCACCCGCGTGCCAAGTTCTATCTGGATGACGGCTCGTGCGTAGGTTCTCCTAAGGGCGGCGCAGGCCGTGCCGACAAGCAACCTGCAGGCCGTGCAACCCCCGCACCTGACACCACCACCGCTCCTGCGCAAAGCGCGCCGAAGCACAAGGGTGTCGGCCATGGTGTGAAGCATGGTAGCAAGGGCGACAAGGTCAGCATGAACGGTGCTGACACTGACACGGTTGCCGTGAACTAATCACGCAACATTACGACGCAAAAAAGGCGCATGGGACATCCCCATGCGCCTTTTGCTTTGGTGGGTTTTGAGAAGCGGTTTGCCCCTGCCCGCACGCGTATTTTTTTTAGCTCAGGGTTTCCGCGGTGTTACATGAGCTTCTGCAAATAAGCTATTCATATGACTTGCGGAATGATTCTGCATCATGCCTTCACTTAGCACTAGACCACAGGCTTGCGGGATAGTAAAACATAAGCATAAAAATATAATGGGGGAAACCAAGCATGCTGGATATCGTTGTTTTTCAAAAAGGTGGTGTGGTGATGTATCTGCTGGGCACCATGTCGGTGTACGCACTGGCAGTGGTGATCTTCAAGATCGCGCAGTTCCGCAAGGCCAATATTTTTGACCGCAGCTTTATCGAACCGGCCCTTCGCGAAATTAAACAGGGTGACCGTTCACGGGCCACCAAGACGCTCGCTGGCATTAACGGCCCTATCGCCCGCATCATGCGCGTGACGTTTGAATGCGTGGCCAACCGCGAAATGTCGCAGAAAAGCAAAGAAGCCGAAATCCTGCGCGTAGGATCGGGCGACATCCGCTATCTGGAATCGCACCTGCGCGGCCTTGAAATGACCGCAAGCGTTGCGCCGCTGATGGGTTTGCTCGGCACCGTCATCGGCATGATCTCGTCGTTTTCCAAACTCAGCCTTTCGGGCACACGCGTTGACCCCACGATTCTTGCCGGTGGCATCTGGGAAGCACTGCTTACCACTGCGGGCGGTTTGACGGTTGCGATTCCTGCGTTAGCTGCACATTATGTGCTTGATGGCATCATTGAAAAGGTGCGCGCAACGATGAAAGACGTTTCGGTGCAGATTCTGGCACTCGAAGACGAATTCCGCCGCAACGAGCGGGCGCTGGCTATTGAAGAAGCCAAGCGCGCCGACGTGCAGCGCCGCGCACAGGAAGAGCTGGACGCGAAAGCCCGCGAAGAAGCCGAAAGCAAAAAGCGCAACGAGGCCGACCAGTGGGCAGAAGCACAACGCAAGAGCGCGCCGCAGAAAACCTCGACGCTGCATTTGCTCAGCCCCAAATACACGACCGCCGGCTAATCCCTCGAACCCAGAGTTCCGCCCATGGAATTTGAACGCTCATCACGCAAGGTCATCACCCTTCCCCTGACGCCGTTGATTGACGTGATGTTCATTTTGATCATCTTCTTCATGCTCACCAGCTCGTTTATGCGGGTGGAGTCGCTGGAGCTGAACCTGCCTTCGGTGTCGCCCAGCCCGGCGGTAAAGTCGGATGTGATGCATCTGTTCATCCAGGCCGATGGCAATATGCTGCTGGGCAAGCGCAGGCTGGACCAGCAGGAACTGACCGAGTCGCTTTCGCGCATGTTCAAGAAAGACCCCGGCACCAAGGTGATGTTGCTTACCGCCGAGGGCGTGACCATGCAGCAACTGGTGAATGTGATGGATAATTTGTACCAGGCCGGTGGGCGCAGCTTGTTTGTGCGCAAATGGGAAGCGGCACCTGCTGAGGCGATGGTGAAGCCGGGTGCGGTTGAGCTGTGGACGCCGGGCACGGCCCCTGCCCCCGATGCTGCGGCGCCCGCTATTGTGGCCCCTGCTATTGTGGCACCTGTGGCAACTCCTGTGAAGGGAGCGAAATAATGGAATTCCAGCGCACACGCCGCAAGGCACCTGTTATCAGCCTGATTCCGATGATTGACGTGTCCATGTTCCTGCTGATCTTTTTCATGGTGGCTGGCTCGATTGAAAAATTTGAAATCATCCCCGTGGACCCGCCAGTAGCGCAGAGCGGCAAGCTGATGGATGAGGGCCATGTGGTGATTATGCTGGGCCGTCATGAGGAAATTATCGTGGGCGACGAAATCGTGCCCATGGAGCAGATGCAGAAAATGCTGTCGGAAGACCTGACCGCCAACCCCAACAAGGTGGTGACGATCAAGGCGGACGCAACCGTATCGGCCAACCGCACCATCGAAGTGATGGATGCGATCAAGGCGGCGGGCGGCAAGAATCTTTCCATTGTGACCCAGTCGAAGGCGCTTTTGCATGTGGAATAAGCTGAATTTCAAAAAGCCGGTGGCAGCGGCAGCCGTGCCTGAGGCGGCGGTGCTGCCTGCGCTGGGCGGGCAGCCGGAATATCTGGACCAGAAATTTTTCGGGGCGACGCTTGCTGCGGCCATGATCGTGCATCTGATGGGGCTTTATGTGTGGTACATCATGCCTTCGATGGAGGTGGTGGATATTCCGGTGCATGCGCTTTCGATTAAGCTGGGCGACGGGGACCCGCTGACGCCGGAAGAAATTGCGGCCAGCCAGCCGGACGCAGGCAATAATAACGGGGTGGAAAATGCCATCTCGCAAGCAGTGACGGCGGAAGATGCAACGGCCGCTAAGTCGGCTATTTCCAACATGGAAAAGGCGCTGACTTCGGAAAGCGACCCGGTGGACCAAGCCATGGATAAGGCGTTGGCGGGTGCGGGCAATGATTTGCTGATTCAGGAATCGCGCAAGCTTTCGTCGGCGGCGAAGCAATTTGTGCGCACCAATAATGTGCAGGCGAAGGGTTCGGCGCGGGGCAACAGCACCGCCAAAGACGCCGAGCTGATGTCGCGCTATGAGCAGCTAATTTCGCAGTGGATCGAGAAGTTCAAGCAATACCCGATGGACGCGCGTGTGCAGGGGTTGCAGGGCGAAACGGTGGTGCGCATCCGCATAGACCGCATGGGCAATATCCGCTATTACATCCTTGAGCATTCCACGGGCAGCCAAGTGCTGGACCGCGCGGCCATTGACATGGTGCGCCGGGCGAACCCCGTGCCGTCGGTGCCCAACGACTACCCCAAGGCCGACCTGATTGAATTTCTGATTCCGGTCAATTTCCACCTCCAATGAGTGGACCTGCACACCTTCTTGTTACGGGCGGCGCCGGGTTTATCGGCAGCTGCTTTGCTGCGCTTGCCGTTTCGAAGGGTGCGAAGGTGACGGTGCTGGACGCGCTGACTTATGCGGGCGGACGGGATAATCTGGAAGGGGTGGATTGCCAGCTGGTGGTGGGTAGCATTACCGACGGGGTGCTGGTTTCAAAGATTTTGCGCGGAGGCATTACGCATGTGATTAATTTCGCGGCGGAGTCGCATGTTGATAATTCGATTGCCTCGCCCTATGCGTTTATTGATACGAATATCGGGGGCACGTTTGAGCTGCTGGAAGCGCTTCGCCCGGTGCCGGGGGTGCGGTTTTTGCAGGTGTCTACCGATGAGGTGTATGGCTCCCTTGGCAAGACGGGTAAGTTTTCCGAGGCTTCTGCTTTTGCGCCTAACTCGCCCTACTCCGCCAGCAAAGCTGCGGCGGATCATCTGGTGCGGGCATGGGGAAAGACCTACGGGCTGAAGGTGATTACAACGCATTGCAGCAATAATTATGGGCCGAGGCAGCATCCGGAAAAGTTGATTCCGACCATGATTCTGGCAGCGCTTGCGGGCAGCCCCCTGCCCGTTTATGGCGATGGGAAAAATGTGCGGGAATGGCTGCATGTGGAGGACCATTGCGAGGGACTTTGGCTGGCGCTGATGAACGGCGAGCCGGGCGCGGTGTATCATTTCGGCGGTGGGGATGAGGTGGAAAATATTGCGCTGGTGCAGGCGTTGTGTGCGATTTTAGATACGAAACGCCCGCTGGGTTCGGGGAGTTATGCCGACCTGATCGGGTTTGTGACGGACAGGCCGGGGCATGACAGGCGCTATGCGATTGATGATTCGGCGACGCGAAATGCGCTGGGGTTTTCGCCTAAACGCTCGCTGAGCGCGGGGCTTGAGGCGACGGTGGATTGGTATTTGGCGCATGAGGGCTGGACCTCGCGCAGGCAAGTTACAAAGGGGATAGCATGAAGGGTATCATTCTCGCGGGCGGATCTGGCACGCGCTTAGCGCCGATGACCGCAGCCATCAGCAAACAATTACTGCCAATTTACGATAAGCCGATGCTGTATTACCCGCTGTCCACGCTGATGCTGGCGGGGATACGCGAGGTGCTAGTGATTTCCACACCGCGCGATTTGCCGATGATTCAGGCGTTGCTGGGCGACGGTTCGAGCTGGGGCATGGCGTTTTCGTATCAGGTGCAGCCGGAGCCGAAGGGCATTGCGCAGGCGTTTATTTTGGGCAGGGAATTTATTGGCAACAGCCCGGTGTGCCTTATCCTTGGCGATAATATTTTTTATGGCGAAACGCTGGGGCAGCAGCTGGCGGGCGCGGCAGCGCTTACGCAGGGCGGGCAGATTTTTGCGTACCGGGTGCGCGACGCGCAGCGCTACGGGGTGATCGAGATGGACGGCAAGGGCAAGGTGCTTTCGATTGAGGAAAAGCCCAAAATGCCGAAATCTTCGCTGGCGGTGACGGGCATTTATTTTTATGGGCCGGATGTGGTTTCGGTTGCGCAAGAGCTGGCGCCTTCGGCGCGCGGGGAGCTGGAAATTACGGACGTCAACAACCACTATTTAAAGGCGGGCACGCTTTCGGCGCGGCTGCTGGGCCGGGGAACCGCGTGGCTGGATACGGGCACGCCGGACTCGCTGCTGGCGGCGTCGCAGTTTGTGCAGACGATTGAAGCGCGGCAGGGGCTTAAGGTTGCATGCCTTGAGGAGGTTGCGTTTACCAAGGGGTTTATTGACGCGGTGCAGCTGGCAAAGCTTGCGGCGCAGTATGGCAGCAATGATTACGGCGCGTATTTGCGCCAGCTTCTGGCATGAGCGCACCTTTTCTAGTACTGGGCAAGGACGGGCTGGTGGGGCATGCGCTGTGCGCGCTTTTGGGCGCGCGGGCGGTGGGGCTTTCGCACAGCGACTGCGACCTGACGGGCGTCGGGTTTTTGAATACGGTGGATGAGGCTTTTACGGCGCGGCCCTTTTCGGCGGTGATTAATGCGGCGGCGTATACGCGCGTGGATGCGGCCGAAGAGGAAGATAGCGGGAATCTGCTGCGGGTGAATGCCGTTGCGCCGGGGGAAATTGCGAAATGGTGCGCGAAGATGGGCATTCCGCTGGTGCATTTTTCGACGGATTATGTGTTTGACGGCAGTGGTGAAACGCCGTGGAAAGAGAGCGACACCCCTGCCCCGCTGAGCGCCTATGGCATGAGCAAACTGGCGGGTGAGCGGGCGATTGAGGCGGCGGGCGGCAAACACCTGATCGTGCGCACCTCATGGGTGTATGCGGAGCGGGGGAATAATTTTTTTATGACCATGCGCAAGCTAATGCGGGAGCGCGAGGTTTTGCGGGTGGTTGATGACCAGATTGGCGCGCCGACCTATGCCGGGCATCTGGCGGCGGCGGTGCTGGAGGCGTTGGAACATGCGCTGGCAACAGCGGAATTCCCAAGTGGGGTGTATCACCTCGCGCAGGGCGGAAGCGTGAGCTGGTGCGGGTTTGCACGCGCCATACTGGCGCAGGAACATGCCGTGATGTGCAAAGAAATTGCGGCCATTGCGTCGCAGGAATATGTGAGCAAGGCGGTAAGGCCGCTGAATTCGCGGCTGGATTGCAGCAAGGCGCGAAGCGTGCTGGGCGTGGTTATGCCTGCGTGGGAAGATGGGCTGGGGGCGTGTTTTGCGGCCTCACGCTGGCCAGCTTAATTTCATTAATTCGCTGAAGGTGATGTGTTCGCCGCGCTCAAGGGCGCTTGCGTACTGGGCTTCGACATTCAAAGATATTTGCAGGAATTCGCGCAAAGCCGCGATGGCGTTTGGGTTGGTCAGGCCCAGTGTGCCTGCGTCGAGGCGGGCCAAAATATCGTGCTTGGCAGCGATATAGCGCGGAGGAGCGGCTTTGCCGGTGGAGAGGGAATTGTGGGTGTAGATGTATTCGTGGAGGATGTCGTTGATATGGTAGGCGTGGGTGGCGTCGTTGAAGGCTTTGAAGGTGAACATGAGGTCGTTTAAGACGGGCATGTCTTCAGGCCATTGGGCGTGGATGCGGGTTTTGTCGAAGACCAGCATGGCGTGCGAGGTGTAGTGCAGGCGCAAATATTGGGCGGGCGTGAGGGAGCCGCTTTTGGCGGCGGTGCCGGAAAGGGCAATGTCGCGGGGGGCGTATTCCGTATATTCAACATAGCGCAAGGGGCCGACGCAGAGGGAGTGTTCGCGGGCGAGAGGCACGGTGCGCTTGAGTTTTTCGGGGTAGAAACGGTCGTCGGCATCCAGCATGGCGATGATGGGGGACTGGGCTTGGGTGAGGCCCACGTTTCGGGCGTGGGACGCGCCAGTGGCGGTGGCGCCCGTGGTCAGGTGGCGGATGCGGGCGTCTTTGTGCAGGAGGCTTGCATAGTCGGTTCCGTCATCGGAGATGATGAGGGCTTCCCAGTTGGTGAGGGTTTGGCGGGTGAGGCTTTCGACCGCGCGGGCAATGGTTTTTTGCGCGTTATAGGCGGGGATGATGACGCTTACGGCGGGAGACGACACTAGGATTGACGGCGTTCGGTGGCAACGGATACGGAGCGGGCCATGCGCAGTGCGCCGGGTTTGTCGGCTTCGACGCGCACTTTGGCGATGCGTTTATCGAGCGATAAAATGAGGGTTGCCACTTCGGTGACGAGGCGCTCCAGTAGCTGGAAATTGCCTGCTTCGAGATGGGCGAGGACGCGGGACTCGATGTTGGCGTAGTCCACCGCATCGTCCAGCTTATCGCTGGTGCCGGAAGCATCGGTTTCGGCGTGGAGTTTGATGTTCAGGATAACCTGCCGTTTGGCTTCCTGCTCCCATGCGTAGACGCCTAGGGTTGTGGTGGCTTGGAGGTCTTTTATTTGCATGTGGAACATAAGGGCTACAGCAGGTGCTGTCCTCCGTCGGTGAAAATGAGCTGGCCGGTGGTTGCGCCCTTGCACAGGTAGAGCGCAGTTTCGGCGACCTGATCGAGGGAGGCGATGTGGCCCTGAGGCAGGGTTTTGTTTAGTTTTTGGATGTAGGCGGTGTCGAGTTCGTTTGACGGCAACAAGATGCCGGGGCAGATGCCGTTCACGCGGATATGTGGGCCGAGTTCGCGGGCGGCCATCTGGGTGAATTCGGCCAGCGCCTTTTTGGCCAGCAAATACGCGAAATGGCTGCCGGAGGACTTACTGACTTCGCTGTCAATCATGTTGATGATGCAGCCTTTGCCGAAAAGGGCGGCGAAGTGCTTGGTCATGAAAAACGGGGCTTTGAAATTTACGTTCATCTGGCGGTCAAACAGGGCTTCGTCGGTTTCGGCGAGGGTTCCGCGCTCGAAAATGGAGGCGTTGTTGATGAGGATGGAAGTGTGGGGCATCTGGCGTTTTACTTCCTGCAAAAACGCGGCAATGCCGGAAATGTCCTGCATGTCGTGGCGGATGAGGTTGCACTGGACGCCGAGGGCTTTGATCTCTTGCTGGATCTTGCGTGCGGCAGGTTCGGATTTGTTATAATGCAGCGCCACGTCGTGGCCGTTGCGGGCGAAGTGCAGCGCAAGCGACGCGCCTACGCGCTGGGCAGCGCCAGTAATCAGAATGGCGTGTGGCTGGGGTTCAGTCATGAAGCTTTCTGACTCAGGAAACGGCTGCCGGGCTTGATGGCGGGCGTGGATTTCAGGGATTCGGGGATGGCGTCGGGCGCGAAGGTGGGGATGTCGAGGCTCATCAGGGAAATGAGGGGAAGCGTGAGGGTGACATCGTTTTGCGAGCGACGGTCTATGAGGCTTGCGACTGCGATGGGATTTGCGCCGCAGGCTTTGATGCAGGCGACAGCTTCCATGGAGGATTTGCCGGTGGTGACCACGTCTTCGACGATGAGGACGCGGGCGTTTTCTTCCAGCGTGAAGCCACGGCGCAGCGCGAAGCTGCCGTCCACGCGTTCGCAGAACATGGAAAGCACGTTGAGCTGGCGGCCCATTTCGTAGCCGACGACGACACCGCCCATGGCGGGGGCGACGATGGCGTCAATGGTTAGGCTGGTGGATTTTTCCCATGCGCGGACTTTGTCGGCAAGGGCCTTGCAGAGGCGGTCGGCGCGTTTGGCATCCATCAGGGCGCGGGCGCATTGCAGGTAGGTGCTGCTGTGCAGGCCGGAGGAAAGAATGAAATGGCCGGTGAGGATTGTGTCGGCGGCTTTGAATTCCTGAAGGATTTGCTCGTGGTCCATTTGGTTACTCCAGTGCGATATTGTCAATCAGGCGGGTGGTGCCGAGATGGGCTGCCACCAGCAGGCGCGCGGGCGCGGCGTATGTGGGCATGGCATCCAGCGTGTATTCGGCGCGCAGTTCCAGATAGTCAACGCGCAAGCCTGCATTGGTGAGGGTTGCTTTGCCTTTTTCGAGGGCTGCGGCTACCGGCTCGCCCAGCTTGATGGCGGTGGCGGTTTGGTTGAGGGTTTCGTGAATCAGGGGCGCGGTTTGGCGCTCGGCGGGGGTGAGGTAGGCGTTGCGCGAAGAGAGCGCGAGGCCGTCGGGTTCGCGCACCGTTTCAACCCCTGCGATTTCGACACCGAGGTCGAGGTCGGTAACGACGCGCTGGATGACGCAGAGCTGCTGGTAATCTTTTTCGCCGAACAGGGCGATGTGCGGGAGGGTGCGGATCAGGAGCTTGGTGACGACGGTGGCCACGCCCTCGAAATGACCGGGGCGGTGAGCGCCTTCAAGGATGGTGCTTAATGGGCCGGGGGAGATGGAGGTGGTGAAGTCTTCGGGGTATAAATCCGGGGCGTCGGGGGCGTAAACGAGGGTTGCGCCTGCTTCATGCGCTTTCTTAAGATCATCTTCCAACATTCTGGGATATTTGGGAAAATCTTCGCCTGCGCCAAATTGTTTGGGGTTTACGAAGATGGTGACGACCACGGCGTCGGCGAGTTCGGCGGCCTGGGCGATCAGGGCCTGATGGCCGCTGTGGAGGGCGCCCATGGTGGGGACCAATGCGATGCGTTTGCCGTCCATGGCGAGGGCGGCGAGCGCCTCCTGCAGGCTTTCCATATCGCGGCTAATGGTTAATTGCATAGATCCTGCACTTGTTTTATAAATATACCCGATAAACAAACCGAATCGGGGGGCTTAAGCCTGTGATTTGGCGTTGTATAGGGGTAAAAGGTCTAAAGGAATGGTGGATAAAAAGCAATCGGGGAATTTCGGGGGTTCGGGCGGTGCAGACCCCGTGAAGGCCGCGGCTGCCCGCGAAAAATTCGCCGCCCTGTTCCGCGATGCGCCGGAGCCGCCACATGCAGCCGTGGCATCGCCTATTACATGGACGCGCGAAACGCTTGGGGAGCTGCGCAAAGTCAAAGAACGGCTCAAAGGTTTCCGGGGCAATCATAGCGGTGATTTTGCGACCATAAGCGACGAAGATACCGCAAGCTCGCCGGGGCTGGTGCACCTGCTGGATGCGTTTGGCCGGGCGAAAAATGTGCTGATAGCCTTTCAATTCGAGATGGAGGCACAGGGCAAAAGCTTTGGCTTTAGCAGCGAAGTTACCGGTAAAAAACAAGGCACGATCACAGTGAGCGATGTATCTTACGCACTTATTGAACCCTTTATTTCTGAAAAGTTGAAATCCCTGACCCATGCCGCAAGCACCAGCCCCACTACCCCCGGCAAGCGCTGAAATGCCCCCTGCCCTAATTTCCCTTTACCAGCAACGCGTAGATAGCGGTGACATCGTGGACGATGCGGCGCAGCGCGAGGTTTTGAAGGCGCTGCAGGCGCTGGCCGATGCGCTGGCAAAGCCCAAGGAAACCGGGCTTTTTGGCAAGTTGTTCGCCAAGGCCCCGCCTGCGCCGCAGGGCCTGTATATCTGGGGGAATGTAGGGCGCGGAAAATCCATGCTGATGGATTTATTTTTTCAGGAAGTGCGGGTGGAGAAGAAGCGGCGGTGCCATTTCCATGCATTTATGCAGGAGGTGCATGCGCGCATGCACCAGTTGCGCCAGGAAGGGCTGGACCCGGTGGTGGTGCTGGCGCAGCAACTGGCGGAAGAGACGCGGCTGCTGTGTTTTGATGAGTTGCAGGCGACCGATGTTGCGGATGCGACACTGCTTTACCGGCTTTTTGACGGGTTGTTTGCGGCGGGGGTTGTGGTGGTGAGCACCTCGAACAGGCCGCCTGCCTCGCTTTATACGGGGAGTGTGCAGCGCGAGCGGTTTGGGAAATTTATCGGGTTGATTGAGGGGCACATGAAGGTGATGTCGCTTTCGAGCGCGACCGATTACCGGCATATGCAGCTAAAGAGCCTTGAAAAGGTATATTTCTGGCCGCTGGGGGCTGAGGCGGATGAGGCGGTTGAAGCGGCCATTGCGCATTTGTGCGACGATGCTACGGCGCACAAGGACGAGTTTGTGGTGCAGGGGCGGCATGTGCCGTTTACGCTGTATAGCCAGAGCATGGGGGCATTTACGTTCCAGCAATTGTGCGAACAACCCATGGGGCCTGCGGATTATCTGGCGATTGCCAAAAGGCTGGATACGGTGATTTTGACGGGCATACGCAAGCTTTCGGCGGAGGGGAAGAACACGGCGAAGCGGTTTGTGACCCTGATTGACGCGCTGTATGAACATAAGGTAGTGTTGGTTTGCACCGCCGAAGCGCCGCCGGAAGCCTTGTATAGCGAGGGTGACGGCAGCTTTGAGTTCAAGCGCACCGAGTCGCGGCTGGCGGAAATGCAATCGTCTAATTATTTACGTGAGATCGAATGATGGCCCCCTCCTCTCCTTTACGCATTGTGCTTTCGCAGCCGCGCGGGTTTTGCGCGGGCGTAGACCGGGCGATTGAAATCGTGGAGCGGGCGCTGCAGATTTACGGCCCGCCAGTGTATGTGCGCCACGAGATTGTGCATAACAAATGGGTGGTGGAGGATTTGCGCTCGAAGGGCGTGGTGTTCGTGGGTGAAGTGGATGAAATTCCCGACGGGGCGATTACGGTGTTTTCGGCGCATGGGATTTCGGAGAAGGTGGAAAACAGCGCGCATTTGCGCGATTTGCCGGTTATTGACGCCACCTGCCCGCTGGTGACCAAGGTGCACCGCGAGGCGCAGCGCTACGAGGCGGAAGGGCGAGAAATTGTGCTGATCGGGCATGAGGGCCACCCGGAGGTGGAGGGTACATCGGGGCGCGTGAAGCAGGGTGTTTTCCTGGTACAGGATGTTGCGGATGTTGCGAAACTGGAGGTGCAGCACCCGGACCAGCTTGCATATGTGACGCAGACGACGCTGAGCGTGGACGATACGAAAGATATTATTGCGGCGCTGAAAGCGCGCTACCCAAGCATTGCCGGGCCGGAGCTGCGGGATATTTGCTATGCGACGCAGAACCGGCAGAACGCGGTGCGCACGCTGGCGGCGCAGGTGGATTTGCTGCTGGTGATTGGCTCGGCCAATAGCTCGAACTCGAACCGCTTGCGCGATCTGGCGGATGAAATCGGGATTGCAGCGCATTTGATTGATGATGCGAGAGGCTTGCAGCCGCAGTGGTTTGATGTGATTGGCACGGTGGGCATTACTGCCGGGGCAAGCGCGCCGGAGCATCTGGTGCAAGGTGTGGTGGATGCGATTGGGCGGCTTCGGCCCACGGTAGTGGAGACCATGGCGGGGGATGCGGAAAATACGCGCTTCAAGCTGCCGCCGGAAGTGACGGGCGAAAAGAATTTGCGCAATAGCGCGGCCTAATTATTTAGCGATTGGATTGGTGGTTTTGCCCATGGGAGTGCCCATTGGCAGTTTTTGCGGCGCGGGGTCGTAGGGGCCGCCGGTGCTGTAGCCGGGGCCTTGCTCGACGGGGAGCTGCGGGTGTTCGATGTTTTTGCGCCATTCCTTGAGTTTGCCTACGGCTTCGTCGCTTACGGTTTTGCCTTGCGGGATGATGCTTACGCCGCGCTTGTCGGTGCGGCTGTAGTGCATTTGCGCATCGTTCAGGCTGTTTACAAAAATGCTGCCGTCGGGTTGGGCGATGCCCTTATACACCGTGCCTACTTCGCCTTTACTGGTTTCGGACATGACCACGATAAGGCGCTCGTTGGGGTCGGGCTTTGCTGCTTCATGTTTGCGGGCGTCGGGGTTTGTGGCCCAGTTCAGGGCATTCAGGATTTTCAGGCCCGCGCTCATTTTGGCGGTGCTTTTCGGCTCGATCATTTCGCCGGATTTGCGCTTGGCTTCATATTCGGCATTGGTGAGGACGGGTGCTGGCATCCGGCGTTTCCTGCTTGGTTTCCCCTGAGTATAGCAAGAAAGCGTTAAAAAGCCCAATGCGCTGATTTATTTGGGTTATTCCAGCTCGTATAGTTCGTATCTTTCATCGCTGATGGAGCCGTAGAAGGCATTTATGAAATGGGTTTCGGCGATGAAGCGAATTTTTTCGGTGGTGCTCCAGCGCAAGGTGCGGCCAAAACCATGCTTGTATACCCCCGAATCCGGCGTCAGCATGCCGTATTCAAAAATGAGCAAGACAGGTTTGTGGGTTTGCGCGTGCAAGGTTTGGGCCGTATCGAGAATATCGCTTAGCGACATGTCGGGGGTGTAGCTGCGCGAAAAACGGGTCCATGTGCCGTAGGTTTTGCCACGGGGGAAATAGATAGGGTTTGGCAGGTAGTAGGGCAGCGGCTGCAGCATATAGTCCGGTTCGCCAATCAGAATTGCGTCGTTCCATGCGGGGTTGGCGGCGATGGTTTGGGCAAGCGCGGCGCTGCTGCTGTAAGACAGCCTGATGTCGTTGGTGATGAGCAGCCCCACGAGCGGCATGGGCATCAGGAAGATGAGCATCAGCACATAAGGAAACAGGCGGCGGTAGGTGCGGAATGCGGCCACGGGGGGTGCTTCGCGCTCGACCCATAGCAAGACCATGACAGCGCCCAGCATCAGGCCCTCATGGCGCAGCGCCAGATTGTAAACGGTGCCGCTGAGTATATTCAGGGCAGAGACGATGAAGACCAGCGTGGCAAGCATGCGAATGCGCGGAATGAAATACGCATAGCAGGCAAAGATGCATAACGAGCTTGCAAATACGCTGCCCTCTACCAGCACACCCCTGAAAGGGCCGCCGGGCAGGATAACGGTTGTGAGGATGGTGAGGAAAATCTGGGGCAGCACGTCATTGGGCTGCGCATTGTCCAGTATGCCGATGGTGGACTGGCCGTCGGGAATGGTGAACCATGCCGTAATGGCGATGAGGGCGCACACGGCGGCGGGCCATGCATAATCGGCGCGGGTGCGCGGGCGGGGCAAAGGCTCGCTTGCAGCATAGAGCGCGAAGGCAAAGGCGATGACGGCGCCGGGGATGGTGGAAAGGGTGAGCAGCATCAGCGCGCCGTAGGGCAGCCACGGGCGGGTGAAGCGGTACTGGTAGCAGCTGGCGAAGGCAAACATCAGGCACAGGCTCAGCCCGCAATTGCGGGCGACCACCACGCCTTCATAAATCGGCAGGCATCCGCAGAGGAACAGGGTTTTAACGGGTAATGGCAAGGGGGCGAAGCGCAGCAGCAGCCCTGCTGCGGTCATGGCCACCAGCCACGAGGCCAGCGGCAGCACCCAACTGGCATGGAAGACCATGTCGAGGGCCTTGAGAATGAAGTACCATAGCGGGGGGTGGACTTCGTTGCGCAGGAAGGTGAAGAGGTCTGCGAAGGAGTGGGAGGCACGGGCAATGCTTAGGGCGCGCACCTCGTCGCGCCATGGCTCGTGGTACATGAACGCCATGATGCCGGTGAATACGGCGTAGGTAAGCCAGACCAGCAGGGGTGCGTATTTATTCAGGGATTTGCCGAAGGTTTTACCCATGCTCGGCGGCATTACCGGTGGCTGTAGTGATTGCCGGTGGCGGCGTTTTTATAATGCGCGCCTTTGTGGGAGGAGCCGGACGAATAATGGCCGCCTTTTGCCTGCGCCTGGGCCGCGCAACACATAACGCCACATACAACCATCAGCGCGAACCGTTTCATGATGCCCCTTTGCGTACTGACTGGAAATGGTGGGCGATACTTGACTCGAACAAGCGACCTCCACGATGTCAACGTGGCGCTCTAACCAACTGAGCTAATCGCCCCCTTTTTCCGGAACGGGCACACAAATAGCAGCAAAGGGACATGCTAGGCAAGCCCTATTCTGGCGGTTTTATGGGCTAAACGACGTGCGCTAAGGGGCTAGAAGCAGGCACGGTTTCGGCCTTTAGCAGCACCAGCTCATTGCTGATGCGGCGGGCAAGATCGTGGGGCATGGCGTGCTTTACGCTCAGGTCAATGTGCAGGGCCTGCGCGGTTTTATCAATCAGCACGGCGCTTTTCAAGGCGGGCTGGCGGGCGTGGGCCTCACGGGCATATTGCAACGCCCATGCCAGTTCGTCGGCGCGCACCGCATCGGTGAAGCCTGCATATTTCATACTGCTAATCAGCGACTTAGCTTCGCGCAGCTCCGCGTATTCGCGGGCGGATGCCTGACGCATGTCGGCCAGCTTATGGCGAAGGAAGTCGAGTACGGCGCCCAGCTCGCCGCTAAATTCGCGGTGGACGTTTTCCAGATATTGCGGCGCAACAAATGTCTGCATGGTCTGCATGTGATTTTCCTCTTTTCCCGGTTGTGGCCTGTTATTGCTTTGTATTTTTTTATTGGAAGTGGGTTGTAGCATAAATATTCGCACTTCGCCAGCATTACCGGGCTTTATCCACAGTTTTTTGCACAGCTTATCCACAATGGGACAGAGTGCATTGCAGCATGCAATTGCTGCAGCCCCGCGAGAGCGTTGAAAGCAAAGTTTTTATTGCGTGTTGGGGTAGGCTCACGTATGCCGGGTGGGTTGTGTGCCCATAGCTCAGTTGGATAGAGCACGAGCCTTCTAAGCTCGGGGTCGCAGGTTCGAATCCTGCTGGGCACGCCAGCATTTTTAGATCAATGGGTTAGGAACTCTAATAGTAAAAAACACCTAATATCTAATTTAGATCAATCAGCTTAGAAAGATTAGCATAACTGCGCGTTTTTTTATCCATTGCAAGCGTACAAGGACTACAGGAATGAAACTCTCCAAGTTCATACGCCATAATATCGAGGAAATCTCAGTCGAGTGGGAAAGGTTTGCAGCCACATTATTACCGGATGAGGAATTTAGCGCGTCTGTGCTGCGAGATGGTATTGCGGCCATTTTAAAAGAAATTGCTACTGACATGGACTGCTCTCAAAGCGCACAGGAGCAGCAGGACAAATCAGAAGGCGGTCAAGAATCCAATCCAGATAAGGATAATGCGGCGGAAACGCATGCGTTGGCGCGTGTGCGCATGGGATTAACTTCACGCCAGCTTATTTCTGAATTTAGAGCATTGCGCGCGACTGTCCTGCGTTTATGGGAGGAAAGTGATACAGAGGTCAGTAAAGATGATCTCTATGATATTACACGCTTCAATGAAGCTGTGGATCAGGCTTTGACCGAAGCAGCAGTACGATATTCAGAGAAAATTGAACAATCTCGTGAATTATTCCTGGGTATCCTTGCTCATGACCTCCGCACTCCACTGGGTGCAATTTCTGGGTTAGCACAATTACTTGTTTACGCAAAAAATCCTGACCGGAATGCTGAATTTGCAAGCCAGATATTGGTTAGTGCTGGTCGTATGGCCCATATGATTACGGATCTTATGGAATTGACGCGCGTTCAGTTAGGTTCAGGAATATCCGTGAATCCCTCTGAAAGCGATATTGTAAATATTTGTTCCAACGTCATTACGGAAATGAAGGCCATTTATCCAGAACGCGCCTTCACATTGGACGCCGATGAATCGCTTATTGGAAAATGGGATGAGCCAAAACTGGGGCAGGTTTTATCAAATCTTTTGGCTAATGCCGTACAACATGGCTATGCAAACTCGGTGATTACAGTAAAGGCTAAAAAATTAAAGAATATTATAGAACTACAGGTACATAATGAAGGCTCAGCTGTTCCTGAAAAATTACTGCCCATTTTATTTGACCGTTTTGTTCAGGGTAAAGCTGGCTTTAGAGCTGATGAAGGCCGAGCGGCTAATTTAGGGCTAGGCCTGTATATAGCTCGGGAGATTATTGTCGCACACGGCGGAACGCTTACCGTCCATTCAACAAATGATGAAGGTACTACGTTTACGGCTAACCTTCCTTTAACGATCACCTGAAAAATTATTCACAGTTAGTTTTTAAGCTGCCAAAAATTCCTGTTGTATGAATCGTACGGATGATGACACCATTACATCCTGATAATAATCAGTTCGCATGCGTCCATTAGGGCACGCCAGCATTTTTTGCCACTGACATATCCCCTGAGAGCTTAACACATCATTAGGCCATACGTGATTTACTGGCCTGAAGGCTGGGGGGAAAATGCGGGTATTGGTTTGGATATTGGTTTTGTGCGTGGGCGGCTATGTGTTTAGCCATGTGCAGATGGCCGGCCATTTTCCAGGTCTTTCACCAGCGGTGCCTACTGCCCGGCATGCGAGTGAAGATGCGGGGCATTATTACCTGACGGCGGCTGAAATAATCGCCGTTCAACAAACCATGCAGCAATCCGTCAATACACGCCAATTCAAGGATGCGACACTGGCTGACGGGACGGTGGTGCATATTTTTTATGATGGGTATGGGCCGAACATGAAAATACGGCTGGCCAAGAAGATACGCGTTTTAAGCGGTGACGGGACTATCGTCGGCGATGAGGTGAACTGGCCTTAGCATGAGGGAATTGCTTGACAGGAATACGTTATTTATCATGGCCAGCGCGTGTTTTCTGGCGCTTGCGTGTATTTTGCCCGCCACGAGCGGCATGATCGTTTTTTGGGTCATTGCGTGCGGGGCGCATATAGCGGATACGCTTTTTCATGAGCTGGGGCACACGGTTTTCAGCTGGTTATTCGGCGCGCCTGCCATTCCGATGATATTCACGCTGTATGGGGCGGACCAGGCGGGTGGGATGACGCTTACCTATGAGCGTAGCTGGCTGGTGCAGTGGGGCGCGTATGCGGGCATGGGGTATGGGTGTTTCTGGGCGTACCGGAACTGGTTTAGGGTGTTTGTGCCTGCGGTGGTGTTTTGCGCGGTGGTGGTGGGGGTGTCGCTTAGCAGGCATTACGAGATCGTGATTGATTATATGGGGCATGGGGGTGCGATTGCGGTTGGCGGGTTCTTTTTGTTCCGGGCGTGGGTTTATATGGATGCGCGCAACGGGTATGAGCGGTGGCTGAATGCGTTTTTCGGGTTTTTTCTGACGCTGGATAATGTGTATTTTGCTTACAACATTGCGTTTGACGCGTGGGCGCGTGATGATTACACGGGCCATGTGGCGTTTGGGCTTACGCATAATGATTTCCAGAAAATCGCAGAGGAAATGGCGGGCTGGAGCACGCGGGGCGTTGCTGTTTTTACCCTTGGGTATGCGGGGGTGGTGATTGTGGGGGCGTTTGTGCTGGCGGGGCTTCTGCGCGATAATTTTTATGAGTGACGCAGCGCTTACATGGCGGCGGCACGCTTGGGTGCCGTGCTTTCGCCGTGGTATTGCAGGCGCTCCATAAGGCTTAGCACGCTGCGGCTGACGTCGTTTTCCTTAATGCGTACTTCATAGGTGTTTTTGGGTTTTGAGGAGTGGCTGCCTGCCATGAAGGTGGTGGGCATGGGCATTTCTTCGAGCTGGGCTTTTTCGGCGAAAATGGCTCTCATTTCGGAGTACAGGCCCTTGGCGCGCTCGCGGCGGGCGGTTTGGCGCTCGCCCTCATAGGCAGGGGGCAGCACGAACGTGTAGCGCTGGTTGCGGACTTCGTGGGTTACTTTCAGCGAAGGGTACTGGCGCAGGATGCGGATGGCTTTGACTTCGGTGCTGTATTGGCTGTCTTTGGCTTCCAGCGTACCTTTGATGCCTTTGGGGATGGTGTCGGTGGGGCGGGCTTTGAAGAGGGCGAGGTCTTCCATGAAAGTCACCGCGTCGCCTACGGGGTGTGCGCCGTTCGAGGCGGCGTCGGAGGGGCCGGAAAGCACGGTGACATGCAGGTTGATGGGGCGTTTGCCCGCGTTACGCTCCATGCTCAGGCCCGTTACTTTCAGCCTGGAGCCGAAGGGCGAATTGTCGAGGGCGTATTTGATGAAGTGGGCGCGCTCGCCGGGGGTTTCGCTGCCGTAGCGGGCCTCGGAGGGGGTGGTGGTGATTTTGAAATTGCCTTCGCTTTGTTTCACCACGCTGACGCTGGGGTCGGCGATGAGCTGCAAAATAGTTTTGGGCACCTGCCGCTTGTGCAGGCGCATGAATTCTTCCTGATCGAGGCGCTTAAACCATTCGCTGCGGTTGGAGGGATTTTCCACGATAGCGGGCACGGGGTCCACGGGATTGACCGGGTAACGCGGGCGGTGGCGTTGGGGTTCGATTTTTTGAACCCGCTGAATCTTTGCATCGGCGCCGGTGGTGGAGTTATATTTGATGGTGGCGGTTGTACCTGCCAGCATCTTTTGCTGCTGCACGCTGAAATGGGGTATGGATTCTACAGGCAGTTCGATGAGGTGGCCTTTGCCCGGCTCATAAGGGATGCGTTTTTTGGCTTCCATGAGTTTGGCGAGGGCGTTCTTGGCCTGGCCTGCAAGGCTGGGGTCGCGGCCCAGAAGCTCCACATAGCCGGTGACCACGCGCACGCCAAGCTCGTGGGTGGCTTTGGGGTTGGGCAGGATGGAAAGCGGCTGGGTGAGGTCGAGTTCTTCGGGGTGGCCGACTTTAGTGAAGCCGCTGGCCTTCAAATAGTTCTGCACATAGGCGGGGATCACGGGTTTGGCGCGTATTTTTTCGACGGCGAAGATGTGGGTGCCGCTTTTTGCGGCGGCGGCTTCGGCGAGCGCGGGGGTCATGTCGTCGGCGGTCATGGGGCGGTATTGGGTTTCGCCCATCTGGGTGTTCCAGAACAAGGTGGGGATGTCGCCCAGCTCATCGCGGGCTTTATTGATGGTTACCGACATGAGGGCCGCGTCGCGGTCCGTGTATTCGAGGGGTTTGATGATGTCTTGCGTCTGGTTGCGCTGGGCGAAGGTCTGGTAGCGCTCGAAGAGCGCGCCCAGGGGCTGCTTGTTTATTTCCTGGTCCACGCGGATTTCGATGGCGGAGAGTACTTCCACTATTTGTTCGCGGGTGATGCCGTGGGTGAGCAGGTGCAGGCGGCCGGAATCCACCACGAAGGCGAAGTCGAGGACGCGCTCGCCGAAGCGATGCTTCAGCTCGCCTGCGGCGATGCGGCGGATTTGTTCGTTGATTGATTTGCCGAGCGAAGTGCTGACTTCGTTGGTTCCGGCGAAACTGCTCAGGCCGATGTAACTTAAAAGGCGGGTTTCGTGGTCGCAGGACTGGAAGAGTTCGAGGGCAGGCTTAGTGCGGCCACTCAGGCAGATGCCGTATTCGTCGCGGGCGTTGAAAAATTTGAGGGGTTTGTCGAAGAAGGCGTGGCGCTGCTCGTCGGTGAGGCCGATTTTTACGGCTTGCTTGTCCAGCGTGCGCTTGCGGGTAAGGTCGAAGCACTCGTAGGAATTCAGGGTGCCCAGAAAGGTGGTGAGGTTCTGGGTGAGGGCATCTTTGGTGCTGTCGAGCTGCAAAACAGCGTATTCGTCCTTGGAAAACGGGGTTTCCTGATAGACTTTTTCGATGGTTTTGAGGATGTGGGCCGCGACCTCTTCGGGCTTGCGCTCAAGCGCGAAGGGCATTTCGTCAATGTCGGTTTTCAGGGCGATTTTCAGGCGGCGCACGGCGTCGTCGGAGACAGTGACGTAGGTTTTGGTGATTTCGATGAATTTTTCGATGTAGTGCTCAGGGTTGTTTGCGGGCAGCGCATGGATGCGCTCAGGCGCGAGATCGTAGGGGAATTCGCGGCGGTCGTTCTCAGGGCGGCGATAAAGTTTGTCGAAGGGAGGCTTGCGCACGGTGTTGATGATGGTGCGGAAGGCTTCCATGTGGTTGTAGCGGATGGTGCCGAGTTCTTTGCTTTTGGCATCGTCTTTGTGGGGGCTGTGGAAGATGGTCTGGCGGGCCTCCAGAGCCTTGGTGATGTAAGCGCCACGGGTGGCGGCGCGCTGTTCGCGATTTTCATTCACCTCGTGGTCTATTTTGTTCAGCAGTTCGTCGGTGGTGAGGCCCTCGCCCAGCGCCACTGCGCCGATTTTGATACCTGCGCCGCCATATTTGAAGGCGTTGAAAACATGGGGGTCGGCGAGCTGGTCGAACGTGTGGATCTCGTGCCAGGGCTGGTTGTCTTTGAGGTATTTTAAATGGGGGAGCGAATCGAAGCCCAATGAGTGGGTGAATTTGCCTACCTTCTCCTGCGCGGATTTCATGGCGTCTTTAATGTCGTCATCGTCGAGGCCCGCGATTGCGATGCGGAACTCGTCGCCGGATGAGAGGCGGATGAGGTTCATGTGGGAGCTGAGGTTTTCTTTGGTGACGTTGGCGCCTTTGGATTTCAGTTTGGCTTCAAACTCGTGCATTACGATGCCGTTGATAATGCGGATGTAGCCGTCGGTGAACTGGGTGGTGGTGGTGCGGTGGCGGTTGCTGCGCGTGGGGTTCAGGCGGTCGGTGGCGCTGATCATGCGCTCGGCGGCTTTCATGACCGCTTCCATGTTCACGATGTCGTACTGCACGATGTGAGCGTTGCGCATGGGGTGGTCTTTGCCTGGGGCAGTGTAGGCTTCCTGCACCCACAGGTCGAGGAGCGCGGTGAGGAAGTTACCGCCGGAATTGGCGAGCGCACCGGTGCGGGTTTCGCGGCTGAGAAGCGGGTTCATCACCTTGCAGGCAATGTCGGTGGCCTGGTTGAGCTTGCCTATTTCGGCGGTGGCGCCCTCGCCCTTAAGCGTAGCTTCATCGCGCCAGTTGACGATGGATTCCTGGGATTGCAGCAGTTTGCGCAGCAGTGCGTCGGGCGATTCCAGCGTGTGGAGGTTCGCCAGCATGCGCAGCGTTTCGTGCCGCTTCAGGCCGAGGCCTTCTTCGACGTTTGCGAAGAAACTGTTATAGCAATTCGTCATTCATGCTCGCCCACTAATTATTAATGAATATTAATAGTGTGTCCGGGGCCATTTGGCCAGCATTAAGCTCGGTAAAATTTATGTGAGGGGGGCTATGGTGCGCAGCAGCTGGGGCTTATGGAAAAGCGTTGCTTTACAGGAGCTAATATAGGGGGAGAAATCAGGTGTTTTTTTGCGGCTGGGGATTATTTATATTTTTTTACCTTTTTAGAGGGTTTTTGCGCTGCCAGCATGCCTGCTTATTTTCGCTAGTGGGGGTTTTTCAGGCGTAGCTGAAGAATGCGATACATGAGGTATAGCATAAATATGATGCCGTTCAGGCCCTCAAGATGGCTGCGGCCATTCTGCCTTGGGCGCATGGGCATGTAGATTTCGGCGATGGAGAGCTTGGCGCGCAGCGCCTGAGGGACAAGCGCAGCGTCGAGCGATGCGGGGTCGAGATGCTGCTGGAAATACTGCATGGCGGTGCGGTCCATCATGCGCATGCCGCTTAAAGGATCGGAGAGCCAGCGGCCAAAGAGGAGAAAAACCTGCGCAGCGATCAGCAAGCCCCCTACCCTGCGCAAGCCGCCTTTGTAGCTGCGTTTGCGATAATAGCGGCTGCCGATGATGAGGTTGGCGTTTTCTTTTTTGAGGAAATCGGGGATATGGCAGGGAATATGCTGGCCGTCGCCGTCAATCTGGATGCAGTAATCATAGCCGTTTTCCAGCGCGTAGGTGATGCCGGTTTTTAAGGCGGCGGCGATGCCCAGGTTTTGTTCATGGCGCAGTACGGGCGAAAGTTCGCGGGCGATGGCGCTGGTTTGATCCTGCGATCCGTCGTCTATGACCAGCGTGTCGCAGGGGAATTTCAGGGTCGCGAATTCCCGGAGTAGGCTGCCGATCGCTTCTGCTTCATTGTAGCAGGGGATAACCGCCAGTATTTTGGGGAAATTCTGGTTCAAAAAACACCTTTTATTGTGCATTGCAGCGTAATACTATATAACCCGAACTTCCTCGTTTGAGCAAATACAATATACGCGTGCCGATGAAATGATTGATCCTTCGCAATATGTAACCCACTGGGAATCTTCGCCTACATTGCTGCTGCTATTTAAGAGCACGGCGGTGGTGACGGTCATGATTGCATTCTGCAACTTCCTTGTGCAACGCAAGGTGGACCGCGCAAGCATCGGGCTATTCCTGCTTGCAGAGATTATAAGCATTCATTACATGCACATAAGTCTTGATGACTCGTACACCAACGATTTGTGGTGGCATATGAGTTATGTGGATTACATATTGGTTCATTGGCTGAGCCCGTATGGGTATTCGGCGCAGCAGAGCAGCCACCCACCGCTTTGGTACTATATTATCGCCGTGCTGCACCGCTTTACGCATAATGTGCTTGGCATATACGACCTGCTGCTGTTCCGGTTTGTGTCGTGGGTGTTTTTCCAGTTTTTCAACGCGTACAACCTGCTGACACTGCGGCGGATGGGGTTTACGGGCGCACGCTATTATACGTGCGCGGCGCTGCTGCTGCTTTGGCCGGGAAGCGCGCACCTCGCCTCGAAAATCAATAGCGAGGCGATGTATTACGCGGCGGAGGCGGTGAGCTTTTATTACCTGATCGGCTGGTATAACGAAAACAATGAACGCGACTTGAAGCGGTGCATTTTGTTTGCGGGGCTGGCGATGCTGGTGCGCACCAACACGGTCATGCTGTTTATGCTCATCGGCATACTGATGCTGATTGCGCTTTACCGGGGAAGAGTGCGGTTCGGGCAGTTTTTCACACGGCAATGGATGATGGTATGGGCTACGCTGGTGGTCGTTTTCATATTGAATTTTGGCAATATCCTGTTTGCGTCGGGGTCGAACGTGCTGGACGGCATGGACCATAAGGGGCCGATGTTCCCGCTTACACATTTTATTTCGCTGCATTGCTCATTCACCAAGCCGTTTACCACGTGGTACGATTACGATCAGGGGTTCCTTGAATTCCTGCTCAAGACATCCATGTTCGGCGAGTATCTATGGCCCTCCCCGATACTTGCGGCCGTTATGGACGCGATGATGCTGACACTGATCCTATACGTGATTGCGCCGTGGTTTTTTGCGAAGCGGGACTATGCGCGCGGGTTAATGCCGTATGGGCTGTATGCGATTATTTCCATTGCGTTCGTGATCTTTTTTTCGTGGGTTATACGGGATTATCCTTCGCAGGATGCGCGCTATGTGTACCCGCTTTTGCTGTGTTTTGCGGTGGCGTTCGGGCGCAGCCATGCGTTTTACACACAGCAGGGCATGGTGAGGCTCAGCAAGGCAGGGCTTTGGTTTGCGGCTGCGTTTTTGCTGGTTTCAAACTATTATTTCTGGGTGAACTGGCGCTAAACCACGTTTGCCTGCGGCGGCTGAAGGCAGGAAAATTCCGTAGGGTTTTGAGATGCCTGAATATTGACGTTTTTTTACTTTTTTTAGGGCCTAAAAATAGCTATCCTTTTGTTTTTACTTAATTGATTGTTTTGAATAGGGTATAAAAAACGGCAATTCGTCATCACTTCGTAATATAGTGATGCTACAATTCAGCATGTCCTTTTAGTGGAGATTTCCCCGTGGCCGAAGTTAAGCAACCCTTTATTGCCCCCGAAAAAGTTGCCGAGGCGGCGACCATACAGGGCATCCTGACGGGTGCGTTCAACGAAAAAGGCGCGCGCGAAGTGGGCAAGCTCGACGGGGTGATGTTCAAAGACAAGGACGGCACGTTCAAGGCCAGCAAAAATATTAAGCCCGCACTGACGGATAAGATGATCAGCGACATCCAGATCACGGGCAAGGACGGCGAGAAGCAATATTTCAAGCGCATTGCCAAGGTGGATGACGCGGGCGGCAACGGCGCGAAGATGCTGGCGTGGCAGCAGGTAGATGAAAAAGGCGAAGCCGTGAAGAAAGACGGCAAGGCGCAAGTGGTGATGGCGTTTCCGGGTTATGACGGCAACCCGCTGGAAATATTCCAGACGCCGCAAACGAAATCCATGTATGCGATTGGCAATGGCAAATTATATCCGCCCACACAAAACGTGCCGGAATTCGTGCGCGATGTGAAGGCGAAGATGGGCGATGCGCCCGCAAGCTACGAGATTGTTGCGCACTCGATGGGCAGCGCGCCGGCAACGACTGCGAACCTTGTGGCAAATCTTGAAGGCATGGAGGTGCGCTCGAATTTGCAGCTGGAGCCGGTAGCGGCGACGCTGGGCACACAGCGCCTGAAGGATGCGTTTGTGAAGGATGAAGGGGTTTCCAAGAAGATTGCAGCGACCTACAAAATTACGCCGGAAGCAGCGGCCAAACAGCTCGATGCGATTGCGGCCAACACCACATCGGTGCAAACCATTACGTACGGCAAAGGCAAACCTGAGGTAAGCCATAGCGCACTGCTGGAGACCTTAAAAGAAGGCGACGGCAAAACCTCCGAGGAAATGCGCACCAAAAATATCGCGACCATCATGAGCGGGCGCGAAGGCGGTATTGATCCCGAAAACAAGCCTAACGGCACGACGTATTTCATTGATGTGACAGGGCAGAAGAATTTGTCGGAAAGCATGGCAGGCCGCGTGGACCCCACCCACCCCGCCGTGAATGTGGCGCAGGCGGCGCAACTCGGCTCTGTAATGGCCACAAGCATTGAAAAACTTACCGAGCAGCGTAAAGCGCCGCAAGCGCCTGCGCCTGCCGCAGAAGTTCCGGAAGCAGCGCCCGCACCGAAGGCAAAGCCCAAACAAGTGGAAGAAGAAGCGCCCGCCAAACCTGCCCCCACTGCGGCCAAAGGGCCCTTGGGCATTAATGCCGACGATATTCAAAGCGGGATTGAGGCAGTGATGCTGGCGCTGGGAATTGATAAGGATATGCTGAAAATGATCGCGGGTATGCTCGGCGGCGTGCAGCTTACCGAAAGCAGCAAGGAAGGCACGCAGCTGGCCTCGATGAGCGGCGCGGGCAAGGCCAATGCGCCCGCCGTGGCCGTGGCTGTGGCACCGGGAAAAGACTCCGCGCCGGTGCGCTAAGTTAACTTCATATATCGTAGCGTGCGTTGCCTGTGGGGGCTTGCTGGAGCTTTTGTGCCCAGTTGGTTTGCGTGTCGAACTCCTGCATGCAGCGGGCGGTGTCTACCCCGCCGCGCAGGCCTGCGTCGTAGCGCGGGAACAGGCGCACAAGCTGGATGGCGGAGGTGAGCGCGGTGGTGACCAGCAAAGTGATGAGGGCGGGTTTGGCGAACTCTTTTTCGGTGGTGGCTTTGATGCCTGCGCCTACGGCGGCGGACATTACAAAAGAGAGGCCGGTCCAGCGCAGGGGTTCGTAAATATCGAGCTGGCGGCCGATGGCGCCGCGACGGTGGATTTCGCGGTCAATGCGTGTGCTGAGTTCGGGATTGGGGCTGCCGTCGGGGTTTTTGCCGAACTGCTCGCGCCACTGGCTTGCGCGCATGTCCACATGGCGCTGTAGGCGGGTGTTAATAATATCGTTCAGGAAGTTGCCTTCACTCATGGTCGTTGCACCTGTATTCTAAAAAAGGTGCCGCCAGAGGACTGGTAGGCTAAGGATGGTTCGTGCGCTTATATTTTAAGCGGGTTGTTTGGCGTCGAAACGCTTTTTCTCGGATTTTTCGACTTGCACGATGCGGGAGTTGTGGATGGTTACTTCCACGCTTCCGAAATCAATGTCTTTGATGGTGGTGAGTATGTATTTCTCAACATCATCGAGTTCCTGCTGTGTACTCATTCTTCCTCCCTTGGTTTACCAGAAAATCTGTTCTTTTTGACGTTTTGAAAGCTGCATCATGTCGGCGATGGAGCGGCCATCGAGGATGCTGGAAATGACGTTCCTCACCTCGATCATCATATGGCGGATGATGCAGTCTTCCTCGTGGGTGCAGTCTTCGCATTTCTTGTAATTGTTGGTGCTGGCGCAAGGGATGGGCGCAAGGCTGCCGTCCATTACGCGGATGACCTGCCCTGCCATAATCTCGGCAGGCGTGCGGCTGAGTATGTAGCCGCCGAAGATGCCGCGCTTGCTGTTGACGATGCCTTCGCGCTTCAAATCCTGCAAAATCGTTTCGAGGAATTTGGCGGGCACATCGGCTTCCTGCGCAATGGCTTTGCCCTGCATGGTTTTCTTTTCATGCAGGGATAACACGGTCAGGGCGCGAAGCGCATATTTGGCTTTCATAGATAGCATATGAAAACTATATGCATTAATTTATATAAAATCTATAGGAATTTACAAAATTGTGTAAATACAGCTTACTGCTGTGGATCAGGGGCAGGGATTTTAGGGGGCTTGGCGGGGTATTCCTCGACCAGTCCCAAGCACTTGCCCGCGGGGAAAACGGTCCAGCCCTGCACCAGCAGCGAGATAACCACGACGGTGAAGGTAACGTTGAAAATGGTGTGGGTGGGGTCGAGCCCTTCGAGGGTAGGAATGATGGCAAGGAAGATGGGGACCGCGCCACGCAGGCCAACCCATGCGATGAAGGAGACTTCGTGGATGCTGTAGCGGAAGGGTGCGAGGCAGACGACGACAGCCGCAGGGCGGGCAACGAAGAGGACCATGGCGATAAGGGCGGAAGCGCCGAGCTGGGCCATGAGCTGCGAGGGAACCACAAGCAAGCCGATCATGATGAACATGGTGATTTGCGCGAGCCATGCGATGCCGTCGTAAAAGCGGGTGACGAGTTCTTTTTTGCGGATATGGGAATTGCCTACGATAAGGCCCGCGAGGTAGACAGCGAGGAAGCCGCTGGCGCCCATGAGCGCGGTGCTGCTGAAGATGAGCATACTGCCTGCGAGTACCAGCACGGGGAACAGGCCCGTGGTGAGCGGCAGGCGGTTTACGAGCCACGCAAGGCCCCTGCCCCCGCCATAACCGATGGAGATGCCCACGCTCATTTGCCAGGCGAAGCGGTTCAGGTAATCGGGCCAGCCGCCGGTAAGGTGGCCGCTCAAGACTTCGACGAAAAGCATGGTGAGGAACACGGCCATGGGGTCGTTGATACCGGACTCCACTTCCAGCAGGGATTTGACACGCATTTTCAGGCCGGTGTGCTTTTTGTTGAGGAGTAAAAATACGGCTGCGGCGTCGGTGGAGGCGAGGATGGCGCCGAGCAGGAAGGCGATGCTGCCCTCTAAATGGAACACGCTCATGATGGCAGCGCCCGTGATGCCCGTGGTGAGGAGGACGCCGAGGGTGGAGAGCGAAATGGCGGGCCACATGGATTTGCGGAATACGGCGACGGGGGTGCGCAGGCCGCCGTCGAATAATACCACTGCGAGGGCTAGGCTTCCGATCATGTAGGCGTGGGGCATGTCGTTGAAGACAATGCCGCCGGGGCCTTCTTCGCCGAAGAGCGTGCCCACGATAAGGAAGATGAGAAGCAGAGGTGTGCCGAGGCGCGTGGAGGCGAGGCTTGCGAAAACGCTCACCGTGAGAAGCAGGGAAATGACAAAAATAATTTCGATACTGTGGTTCACGGTTTGGCCCAATGTATATTTTTAGGTGACGGATGGATGTGGCATGCGTATGGTGTTCCTATGATGATGACCCCGCTCAAAACATACGTTAAAAAATATGCTGGCCCTGCCCTGCTCTGCACAGCTTTAGTGGTTTCGGGCGCAGCTGCAAAAGCCGCCGATAGTAAGGGATTATACCAGACCCTGTATTATGTATCGTGTGCGACTTATGTGCAGGATCGTAAAGAACCCGAAAATACGGGCAAGAACGCGGTGGACAAGATTTATGTAAGCGGCTGGCTTTCCGGGTATAACTACCTGACGCCCAACACGTATGATATTTTGCCGAATCATAACGTGGATATAGTGCTGCAGTGGCTGGACCAGTTTTGCGCGAAGTCGCCTACCCAGAGTATTGAGGCGGGATTGCTGCAACTGACGTCGGATTTATATCCCGACCGGGTGCAGAATATGCCAGAGCAGCCTGCGGCGGACAAGGCACCGAAGAAGCCAAAAACTCAACCTAAATAGCGGCGCTGCATCTTAAGGGTGAAGCTTGCGTAGCCATAGACGGCGGCGGCGAGAAGCACCAGCGAGACGGACCAGAGCGGGCCGTACATCATGTAGCCGGTGGCGAGGTATCCCAGATACGTTATGGTGAAGAAGGACCCCGACCAGAGCAGCGCGCGCGAATGCAGGCGCAGGCCTGCGCGCTGGAAACCCAATGCCGCTGCGATGTAGAGCAGTTCGGCGATGCTGCCGCGGGTGAGCGTGAAGAGCGTGGTGAAAAACAGGCAGCTGCCTGCGACGTACCAGACGGGAGAAAGTTGCGCGAGTGTGGTGGCGGTGAGACCGTGGGCTACGAGCAGCATAGAGACGCCGAGGCCGAGCAGGATAACCTGGTCTTCGCCGCCGAGATAGTGCAGCAGCGCGAAGGTGAAGCAGTAGCTGAAGGCGATGACGTACCCCAGAATGAATTTCAGGCGGTACTGCGCGTAGACGGCTATTTCCTGCGCGCCCATGAGCAGCATGATGAGCATGGCGCCGAGGCTGGTTTGCATTACGCCCGGCGCAGCCTTGCCCAGCAGCACCACCCAGCCGACGCTTTGCAGCAGTACGGCGATGAAGAAAATATATTTGCCGGGCGTTACGGTTTGGGGCTTTTGCCACGCCATCATGGCCAGCATGTGCAGCAGCATGCCACCGCCAAGGGTGGTGACGACGCGCACACCCGGACCCATGCTGGTCCAAAAGGCGATGAAGAATACGCTGATACCGATAAAACCAAGCGCGATGGCGATGGGGATGGTGAGGTCGGACCTTGGTTGGTTTATGGTCATTTGTGCAGTACCCAACCTAGTGGCGTGATGGACTGGCGGCCATCGCCGGGTGGGCGGGGCACGGCGATATGGTGGGTGCCTTTGCTGATATAGGTGCCGCTACCGCCTACGTCCCAAAGGGATAATTTCTGGTTTTCCGCGAGGCCATTGTCAATGGTGAAACCATCGGGCGATGTTGTCGGCACAATTTGCCAATCTTCGAGGACGGGAATAGGCACGAGATGGTGAGGCTCAAGGCGCTCGTCCTGCGTGGGGCGGTTATAGGGCTGCTTTAGGGGCAGGTCGGCAGGCGTGGGAATGGGGACTTCAAGGATCTGGCCCGTGGTGGGGCGCAGGCGGTAAATGTGGGGCCAGCCATAGCCGAAATTTTCGCCGACGAAGGTTGCGACCACATGGTCTGCCTGCACGGTGACGCGCAGGGCGTTGGGGGTGTCAGGGGTGTATCCCGTCATGTATAAAATATCATATTGCGGGTCGCCTTCGGAAAGGCGCGGCAGGTAGGCGGTGACGGTGTACCACAGCGCGATGCACAGCGGCAGCGCAATGCCTGCCTTTAGCGACCATGAGGGCGGGAGGCGCTTCATGCGGCTGCTTCGTGGGTCAGGAGGAAGGTTTTGTTGTGCAGGCCGCCGGAAAAACCGGTGAGCGCGCCCGACTCGCCGATGACGCGGTGGCACGGCACGATGATGGGGATGGGGTTGCGGCCATTGGCCATGCCCATGGCGCGGGCCTTTTTGGGGTCGCCCACGCGCCGGGCCTGTTCGCCGTAAGAGATGGTTTCGCCGTAGGGGATTTTGCGCAGTTCCTTCCAGGCTTTGAGCTGGAAGATGGTGCCGCGCAGATCGAGCTTCAGGTCGAATTCCCTGCGCTTGCCTGCGAAATATTCGCCCAGTTGTTTTTCGGCGCGCAGGAGGTGGGGGTTGGTTTCGTTTGGTTCGGGCGGCACATCTGTTTTGCCGGGCATGGGGCCGAACTCGATGGCGGCCAGCCCCTTTTCAGACGCGACGAGGCACAGCGGGCCGACCGGCGAGGGAATGGTTTTATATTGCAGGGCGCTTTGGTTCATTAAGCGGTTATAGCGGATTTTCGGCCATGGCTGAAACATTATTTGCAGCCATGAAAAAGGCCGGTGCAAGCACCGGCCTTTCCATTATTCCCTGTTATATCTTAGCTGTGCCGCTATTTGGAGTATATCTGATCGAAAGTTCCTTTGTCGTCAAAGTGTTTTTTCTGGTTTTCTCTCCAGCCGCCAAGTTCGGCGATGGTTACCATTTTGACGGGCTTGAAGGTGGAGGCGTATTTGGCTGCCACTTTCTCATCCGTGGGGCGGTAGAAATCCTTCGCGGCGATTTCCTGCGCTTCGGGTGAGTAGAGATATTGCAGGTAGGCTTTGGCCACGTCGGTTACGCCTTTGCGGTCGGCGTTTTTATTGACGACGGCCACGGGGGGTTCTGCAAGGATGCTCAACGACGGGTACACGATTTCGTACTGGCCGGGGGCCTGCTTCTGGGCGAGGAAGGCTTCGTTTTCCCAGCCTACAAGCACGTCACCGATGCCGCGCTGCACGAAGGTGGTGGTGGAGCCGCGCGCGCCGGTGTCCAGCACTGGCACGTTTTTGAAGATCTTGCCGAGGAATTCTAAATCCTTGGCTTCGTCATGCGCGAATTTGTTGTCGGCGTAGGCCCATGCCGCCAGATAGTTCCAGCGCGCGCCGCCGGAGGTTTTGGGGTTTGGGGTGATGACTTTGATGCCGTCTCTGGTCAAATCATCCCAGTCCTTGATGGCTTTGGGGTTGCCCTTTTTCACCAGGAATACAATGGTGGAGGTGTAGGGCGAGGAGTTGTTGGGGAAGCTGCTTTGCCAGTCTTGCGGAAGCAGCTTGCCCTTGTCGGCGATGGCGTCAATGTCGTATGCCAGCGCGAGGGTTACGACGTCAGCCGGGAGGCCGTCAATGACGGAGCGGGCCTGCTTGCCGGAGCCGCCATGCGACTGGGTGATTTTCACGTCCTGCCCGGTTTTTTCTTTCCAGTAGGTCACGAAGAGCTTGTTAAAGTCGTCGTAAAACTCGCGGGTGGGATCGTAGGATACGTTCAGCAGTTCCACGCTGTCGGCGGCAAAAGCCGGGACGGTGTGGGTGCTGATGCTGATCGCCGCAAGCAGGGCGAAGGTGCGTAATAGTTTCATGAAGTCACTCCTATATATAAATTAGAAACGGAACTGGGCGAGTGCCAATAACACGTCTTCGTCTTCGCGGTTGCCGATAAGGGCGCCGCCATCGAAGGTGGTATGGGCATAGTCCAGGTTAAGTTTTAACGAGGTATTCAGGTACCAGTTGATGCCGAGCGAAGCTTCGTGCGCGGCTTTGGCTGAGGTGGTGATGTTTGAGAAGGTTGCACCTACGAAGGCGTCTTCGTCCACATGCAGGGCACCGGCGCGGGCGGTGAGTTCAAACGCACCCCACTGATGCTTGGCGGGGTCGAAGGGGCTTGCGGGTTTTACGCCGTCGAAGCTTGCGTCTTCACCCGTGATGACGTACGTGGCGATGCCGATCCATGCGTCGTTTTGCAGGGTGCGCTGGGTGGCACCGGCGCGCATTTCCTGACTGTTCAACACGTATTCACCCAAAAGGCTGAAGGGGCCTTTGTAATACGAGGCCTGCGGGTTTAAGCGCCACTGCACGCCGTTGCCGATGGTGGCGGCATTGTAGGTGAAGTAACGCGACTGGCCGATGGTGACATAACCGCTGGTGAGGCCGGAGTTGGCAACCGTTGCGTTGGTGTGGGTGCCGTAAGTTCCGGCGAGGCCCGCGCTTAAGCCGGAGAGCCAGGAGTTACCCAGCCAGCGGAAAGGCGTGGCCCAGATGCGGCCGTTGACGTCTTTGTGGTTGTCAATGTCGGTGTTGGTGTCAATGAGGTCCGGGGAGCCGTTGGTGAAGGCCAGCTGATATTCCAGCTGGTCGGGAATGATTTCGCCCATCAGCATAGCGCCGTTGTCACGCAGCGGCACAAGGTTGGTGGTCTGGCCGCGTTCACCGAAGAGCAATTCCTGCTCGGACTGCCAGCGCTCAAGCCCCACGGGGACTTTGAATTTGCCGAGGCGCAGGGCCGCTAAGCGTGATTCGGGGAAGGGTTTGATGTCGGCGTAGGCGTCGAAAATGCGGGTGCCGCCGTTGGCGAAGTCCAGCATGATGCGGCCCGATAGATAATCGGTCATCTTGGCTTCCAGAATCGGGCGGGCGGTGCGCACGGTAAAGGTGTTCAGGCTCGTGGTGTTGGAGTTGCCGAAGAAGTCGCGGCCCTCGATCTGCGCATAGCCGCGCAGGCGGAACTGGTACTGCTTATCGGCGGAGGTCACGATCAGGCCCTTGCCGTTACCAACTTCGATGGTAGGGGTTTTTTCGGCTTTGGCTTTGGCGTCTTCCTCGTTGTTTTCCTGCTTGCGCTCAAGCACTGCCACGCGCTCTTCCACCTTGGGGGATGCGGCTGCGGTTTTGGTTTTTTTGCCGCCAGCGGATGGGCTGAGGGTTGCTACGTCGTCGGTTTTATGGGCCTTTTCGCGGGCTTCCAGCTCGTTGATGCGGGCTTCGAGTTGCTTTACGGCTTTGCGCAGTGCGTCGGTTTCGGCGTCGGCGTGGGCGGAAGCGGGCACAAGGGTACTGAAGCTCACGCTCAGCAGCGTGCTGATGAGGAGATGTTTTTTCATTAGAGTTTTCCTGATGTTTGCATGGTTACCGTTGTGTTCTCATCCGTGAAATGGTGAACGGCCCAGTTTTCTGGTTGCGTGAAACCTCTGTATCCGAGAATCCCCACAAAATCAATAGGGATTTTCGGAGGGGTTGTTTTGCGAGCATTTTTTGCCTATAAGTGTGGCATGTATAAAATACTTTTTGTCTGCACCGGAAACATCTGCCGCTCGCCCACCGCCGAAGGGGTGATGCGCCATTTCGTGGATGAAGCGGGCCTTTCGGGCAAGGTGCAGATAGACTCGGCGGGCACGACTGCGTTTCACGCCGGGGAAGCGCCCGACATGCGCTCGGTGAAAGCGGCAAAACAGCGCGGCATTTTGATCGAGGGGTTGCGCTCGCGCAAAATTGCGCCGGGGGATTTCGATGCATTCGACCTGATCCTTGCGTGCGACAACGAGCATTTGCAGTTTTTGCGGCGCATGCAGCCGAAGGACTCGCGCGCGGAAGTTGCGCTGTTCCTTGCGTATGCGGGCGCAACGAAAGAAAACGAAGTGCCCGACCCCTATTACGGCGACGCATTTCAGTTTGAATATGTGCTTGACTTGATCGAGGCAGGTGTCAAACCTTTGATAGATAAACTTCACCAACAATTACGGTAAGATGATGTTACATCCTGTTGCTTTGCTGACTGCCGAAGAAACCCGCAACGCCGACCAGGCTGCCATTTCCGGCAGCACCTCCGGCGAAACGCTGATGGAAAACGCTGGCAAGGCCATCGTGGATTTAATCACGCAGGAGTACAAACCCTGCAAGGTGCTGGTGGTGTGCGGCACGGGAAATAACGGCGGCGACGGGTTTGTGACCGCGCGCATGCTGAAAGAAAAAAGCTGGGATGTAAGCCTTGCCAATATCGGCAATATTGACGACATCAAGGGCGATGCGAAAATTGCCAAGGATAAATGGAACATGGCGGGCGGCGCCACGCGCACCTACAACAAGGACCTGCTGAAAGACGCCGGACTTGTGGTTGACGCGATGTTTGGCACCGGGCTTGCGCGCGAAGTGGATGGCACGGCGAAAGAAGCGATTGCGGCCATCAACGAGAGTAAGATTGCTGTGGTTTCGATTGATGTGCCGAGCGGCATTAATACCGATACGGGCGCGATCATGGGGGTGGCGATTAAAGCTGCGAACACGGTGACGTTTGTGCGCCCGAAACCGGGGCATGTGCTGCTGCCGGGCAAGGCGCACACGGGCCAGCTGCATGTGTACGACATTGGCATCAGCGGCGATAAGGTGAAGCCGAAATTGTTTTTGAACGCCCCGGCGCTCTGGCAGCATTTGCTGCCGTTGCCGAACCCGGATTCTAATAAATATAGCCGTGGGCATACCGTTATTCTTGGTGGCGGCATGAGCAGCACGGGCGCTTCGCGCCTTGCGGCAATGGCTGCGCTGCGCGTGGGCTCAGGCTTGGTGAGCGTGGCTTCCACGCAGGATGCGCTGCCGATTTATGCGATGTCGCTGACTGCCGTGATGACCAAACTTGCGGATAATGCAACGCAGCTTGCGGCTTTGCTGGATGATAAGCGCATCAGCGCGCTGCTGATCGGGCCGGGTTGCGGCGTGACGGAGCGTACGCGGGATAACACGCTCCAGATTTTGAAAAGCAACAAGGCCTGCGTGGTGGATGCGGATGCGCTGTCTATTTTCCAGTTTAACACCAAGCCACTGTTTGACGCGATTGGCGGACCTACGGTGCTTACACCGCATGAGGGCGAGTTTGAGCGCTTGTTTGCCACCAAAGGCGTGAAGACGGAGCGCGCGAAAGATGCCGCCAAGCAAAGCGGCGCGGTGATTGTGCTTAAGGGCAACGACACGGTGATCGCGTCTCCTGATGGCCGGGTGAGCATTAACGCGAATGCGCCGGTGTGGCTGGCGACTGCGGGTTCGGGCGATGTGCTGGCAGGGATTATCACGGGCCTGATGGGCCAGGGCATGCCTGCTTATGAAGCGGCGTGTGCGGGCACATGGATTCAGGGTGAAGTGGCGAACCGCTTTGGCCCCGGCCTGATTGCCGAAGATTTGCACTCAACCATGCCGGGCGTGCTTAAAGACCTGTATAATGCGTAATGTTTTACGGGTTATACTTTCGGGCCGTGTGCAGGGTGTGGGGTTTCGTGCGTGGGTGGTGGCCAATGCCACGCATGCGGGCCTTCAGGGCTGGGTGCGCAATGTGCAGGACGGCAGTGTAGAGGCTGTGTTTTCCGGTGAAGACAGCGCGGTGAAGCAGATGATCGAGTCGTGCAAGAACGGGCCGGAAGCGGCGCGGGTGGACAAGATCGAGGTATTTACCACCAAGGATGAGATTGCCGACGGGCCGTTTATGGCAAGGCAAACCGTTTAATCAAAAAAAGCTGGTTAGCGCGTAAGCACAACTTCGGTTGTGCGGTCATCCGTTTTTTCGATGATATTGCTGAGGTAGTTCGCTTTTTGCGCGGCGAAGCTGCGGGTGGGTTTTTCCTGCTCTTGCTCTGGCGCGTGTGCGTGGGTGGGTTTTTGCGCGGCGATGGCTGGCGCGGCAGTAAGCTCTGGGGCGGGGGATTTTTCAAAAGCGCTGCCGTTTAAGATTTTGGTATACCCGTTGCTGAGTTTGTTTGAGATGTGGGCGAAGTTCACGCCCATGGTGGTTCCCAGCATGCCGATGACGGCAGCGCCTGCCACGCTTGCGGCAATGGTTCCGGCCTTGAAGCCCATGAGGGCAATGGCGGGCGCGGTGATGGGGCTCATGGCGGCGATGGCACCGAAGGCGGCAAATAATACGCCCATGACAAGCGAGGTTTTCCAGTTCAGCATTTTGGGGGGCTTGGCGGGTTGTTCGCCTTTGCCTGCGTTGTGGCCCTTGCGGATGCTTTGTTCTTCGATACCGGCGTTTACCGCGCCTGCGTTTGCGCCGACATCGGCACCGATGCCGATACCGAGCCATGCGGCTGCGCCGCCGAAGATGGCGGCATTACCTAATATTGCGCCAATGGCGGGGATGGCAGCTTCGGTTGCGCCGGGAACGGCCATGCTGAACAGGGCTGCGGGAAGGACAGAGGCGATGATGCCGCCCACGGCACCGAAAGCGCCAAACATGGTGGCGCCTGCTAAAAAGCCAGCGGTGCGCTTGCTCCATGTTTTTTTATGGATGCGGTCGTAGCTGTTATCCGTGTTTTGGCTTGTGGCCATGCAAGAGGGGTTCCCGGTTGATGGATTAGTTGAGTTTTTAGAATAGCCTAAGGGTTAGCTTGGGGTAAGTTAAGATTATATGACAAGGCATGGGGCGATCATTGCCCTGAATTATAAAGGAAAAACCGCTTTTACTTTGCCCTGCTGATTCTACTTACTGGTATTCGGGGGGCACGGGCAGGTAGCGGTAGGGGTGGTTGCGGGCTTTTTCCTCTTCTTCGATGCACCAATCGTAGGAGGCGTCGCCGCGCATGGAACCCATGGCCATGCAGGTGGAATCGGACCCGGTGGAATTGGAGTATTGCACCGTGTTGGTGCGGAAGAAAGAGGCATACTGGCAGGCCGACAGGGCTTGCAGCAGGCATAGCGCGAGTAGCGCACGGCAACGAATCTTCATAGTCCCCTCCCCTTGGTTTTACGGGTTATGTTGATCGGTAATTTCGGTATAGCTGCCTTCGATAATCCCGTTATCCGGGTCGTTTTCACGCAGGAACTGCCAGCGCGCCCAGCGCTGGCGGATAATGAGAATAATGGAAAACATTATCCCGAAGGCCAGAAACCACAGCAAAAGCGAGAAGCCGATGGTTATGGCCAAGGCCAGGATAAGCGCCACAAAAATAAACGTTATTGCTGATAAAACGAAGTCCATTAACGAAACCCTTACCACTCTTTAGTATGTTATAGCATAAAAATGCGAACAATATATGAACGATGATGTAATGGAGCTAGCTAAGCGTGCCATGCATTACAGCTTTATTGGCTGGGTGCTGACGCTGCTTATGATGCTCCGGCTACCCAGCGTGGAAGACATCAACCCCGATCTTTTGCGGCAGCCGCTGCAAACGCAGATTGCGCAGAATGAATTCCATTTTCCGTATGAGGGACAGGACATCAAGGTTATTCCGGTGATGAACTACACGCTCAACGGGCTGATCGTTTCGCATAATGATCCGGGCAAATGGTATAATTTCGACCTGACGCATGACAGCCAATCCATCAATACGCTGGATATTTGCGTGGTGTGGGGCAGCAACCTTACCAATAACGATTTCCACAAAATCAGTTTTCATAATGACGACTGGATATGCACGTGGAGCTACGGGCCGGACGTGAAGCACGTTAATGAGCAGGAAATTTCTAACAACCACCTGATTACGGCGAGCGATAGCATTCGCAAGCAGATTGCAAATTTGCACAATGGCGACCAGATCGAAATTGTGGGAAGGCTGGTGTATTACGGCGAGCAGCGCTGGGGCGGGAATATGCGCCAGAGCAGCCTTTCACGCGCTGACACGGGCAACGGGGCGTGCGAAATCATTTACGTGGATTCGCTGCGGGTGCTGGATTCGCATAATTCCTTCTGGGCGAAACTTGGGGACTTCCTTTACTGGGTTTGCGTACTCACGCTTACCTTCCGGGTCACGGTGTTTGTGATGCCGGAGCGCAGCTTGCACCTGCCGAAATGGCTGCGCAACTGGCTGGACCTGTATAAGGCTTAAACGGTTCCGAAGCTTTTGATCAGGCTGCCGCAGACCATGTACCAGCCATCCACCAGCACAAAGAAAATCAGCTTGAATGGCAGCGAAATCATGACGGGCGGTAGCATCATCATACCCATAGCCATGAGGACGGATGCGACCAGCATGTCAATAATCACGAAGGGAATAAAGATGAGGAAGCCGATTTCAAAGGAGCGCTTTAGCTCGCTGATCATGAAACCGGGGACAAGCACGCGGAAGGGCGTTTCTTCCGGCGTGTCAATTTTCAGGCCGGGAGACATGGAAACAAACAGCTCAAGGTCTTTGGGGCGCACGTGCTGGAGCATGAAGGCGTGGAAGGGCGCGCTGATTTTATCGAGCGCTTCTTCCTGCGTGATTTCATTTTCCATGAGGGGTTTGAAGCCTTCGTCGTAGGATTGCTCGAAAACGGGCGACATGATGAACAGGGTGAGGAAAAGCGCAAGGGAGATGAGAACCTGGTTGGGCGGGGTTTGCTGCAGGCCGAGGGCGCTGCGCAGGAACGACAGCACGATGATGGTGCGCATGAAGGACGTGGTCATCATCAAAATGGAGGGCGCGAGGGTGATGACGGTCATCATGACGACGAGCTGGATCATGCGCGCAGCGGTGGAGCCACCGGCGTTTCCGCCCATGTCTACGGTCATGGTTTGGGCGAGCGCGGTGTGGGGCAGCAGGAGGGCTGCAAGCGCCAGGGCAATCGGGAGGAATTTACGCATGGGGGGTTGTTTCCGGTATGTTGGACTCGATGATCATTTCGCGGCCATCGGCCAGGAGCAAAAGATGCTGGATATTGTCGCGGCGCACTAATACCAGGCGGCGGCGGGCGTCTATATAGCGGGTTTCGAGCACGTCAATGCGGCCATCGCCCGCTTTGGCGGGCATGCGTGAAAAGCGGCCGGAGGCGGCTACGTATTTCAACGCCATGGCCATGAGGCCGATCAGGCCCAGCACCAGCACGAAGGAAAGAATGAAGCGCGTGGGATCAATCGTATCCATTGTTAGTCTGCTTCCTCGTCGCCGTCGCGTTTGCCGAAATCGTCGCGGGAGTCGGCGACTTTATAGGCGTGGACGGCTTTTTTCTGCTGCGAAAGGCCACGGATTTCTTCGGCAAGCTGGTCGCGGTTGGCGACCATGGCTTCGCCGAGGGTTTTCAATTCGGCAAGCAAAACCTGCATGCGTTCGGAGCAGGCGAGCCGGTCTTCCTGAGAGAGCTGCAGCACGGTTTCGCAGAGTGAGCGCACCTGATCGTCGAGGCCGTACATTTCCAGCATGGCGCCGGAGGCAAGCATGGCTTTGCTTTCGACGATGAACTGCTCGATTTCATTGAAGAGGTCTTCGGGGGCTTTGCGTGTCATGTTTTTACTTTTCCGGCTTTGGCGTTGGCTTTGTATACGTAGGCTAGGATTTCGGCAACTGCTGCATAGGCTTCCAGCGGAATGGGCATGTCTATGTCGAGTTTGGAAAGCAGTGTGACGAGGTCGGGGTCTTCACGCACCTCGATATTATGTTCGCGGGCGAGCTTGATGATTTGTTCGGCGATGAGGCCTTTGCCTTTGGCTGCAAGCCTTGGCGCTTCTTCGCCACGCTCGTAGCTGAGTGCAACGGCCAGTTTTTCTTTGTTTATGGGTGTTTCATCACTTGTTGCCATCGGCGTCTTTGTCGTCGGCGTCTTTATCGGGGGCCATATTTACATCCACGCTGAACTCGAAATCCATCAGCTCGTCGGCGTGCACGCTCGCGGCGGCGATGTTTTGTTCCATGATCTTCTGGTGGAGTTCCTTGCGCAGGATGGTGGCCTCTTTGGGGAAAAGGAAGCCGAGTTTTACCGTCTTGCCGCGGACTTCGACCACGGTAAGTTCGATGTTATTGTTAATGATAATCGATTCGCCGATTTTTCTTGTTAAATACAGCATTCAGGCGAGTTTTCCACCCCTTGGCCAGCCCCATTTTATCCACAGTATTACTGACGCAAAATCCAGCGAAACGCAACGTTTATAAGTAAATAAGTGTAGTCTTTGGTGAGAAAGTAGGGTATCCTTACGATTAATGTAGGTAATTATTGCCGATCAAGGTGAGTTTACAATGGATTTCGCGGCGCTGCCACTTTTCAACATCCTGAAAGCGAAGCTCAATTATGCTTCGGAGCGCCAATCCGTATTGGCCCAGAACGTGGCCAACGCCGACACCCCCGGTTATAAAGCAAAAGACGTGCAAATGCCCGACTTCGCCAAGATGATGGGCGGCATGGGCGGGCAATCGGCACAGAATTTGCCAATGGCAAGGACAAGCGCCGGGCATATTGCGCCGATGAGCAGCACGGGAAGCATGAAACTCATTAACCGCAAGATGACCGACGAGCTGAACCCCAACGGGAACAACGTGGTGATCGAGGAAGAAATGTCTAAGATCGCGAAGAACCAGGGTGACTATACGACGGCGCTGAATTTATATTCCAAGACAATCTCCATGTTCAAGACTGCCATCGGCAGCGCGAGCGGCGGAGGATAAGGGAGTTAGGTTATGAGTTTACAAGATACCATGATCATTTCGGCGGCCGGCATGCGCGCACAAAGCGACCGCCTGCGCGTGGTTGCCGAAAATATGGCCAACGCCAATTCCACCGCCACCACCCCCGACGGCACGCCCTACCGCCGCAAAATCGTAATGTTCCAGAATGTGCTGAACAAGGAAATGGGCGTGGAGCAGGTAAAAGTGGTGAAGCGGGCGTATGACCCCTCGCCTTTCAACATGAAATACGACCCCTCGCACCCGGCGGCGAATTCCGAAGGCTATGTGCAGTACCCGAACGTGAATACTATCGTGGAAATGATGGATATGCGCGAAGCGCGGCGCGGCTATGAGGCGAACCTGAACGTGGTGGAAGTGTCCAAGGCGATGCTGACCCAGACGTTAGCGCTGCTACGCTAGGAGATAAACCATGGTTGATACGCTCAGTGCGGTAAACGCCTACCGAAACCAGATGAAGATGATGCAGGGCGCAACGCAGCCCAGCGACGACGATTCTGCGGGCAAATCTTCGTTTGCGACCATGGTTGAGCAGGCTTTAGGCACAACCGTTGATGCGGTGAAGCACGGCGAAGCCACCGAAATGCAATCGCTGGCGGGCGGCAAGGTGGATCTTTCCGATTTGGTGACGGCGGTGGCGAACGCGGAACTCTCGCTTAGCACCGTGGTTGCGGTGCGCGACCGCGTGATCAACGCGTATAACGATATTATCCGGATGGCAATTTAGTTTCCTGTCGCCTTTTGCTTGCGCGGGCGATAGAGTGGGCCATCAATTCTTGGGCATCACCGGGGGGAGCCTGTAATGGAAGCTAGCGAAGTCATTGACCTGATCCGGCAGGGCATTTATGTGCTTATCCTGATTTCTGCGCCGCTGATGCTGGTGGCGCTTGTTGTGGGTCTTGCCATTGCCATTGTGCAGGCGCTGACCCAGATTCAGGAATCCACCCTTACCTTCGTGCCCAAGGTGCTGGCCATGCTGATTACGCTCGCTATCACCCTGCCCTTCATGCTGCAGACACTCGTGGACTACACCAACAAGTTGCAGGACAAGATCGTGCATATTGAATAAGGACGGGCCATGTTTGCGCAGCTCCTTACCACCAATACTTTTAGCTTCCTGCTGATTTTTTGTAGGGTTGGCTCGGCCATCATGCTGATGCCGGGGTTTGGGGAAATGTATGTAACCGTGCGGGCGCGCCTTTTTATCGCGGTGATGTTCAGCATTGTGCTGACGACGGCGCTGCGGGAAATGCCTGCGGCACCCAGCACGGTTGGCGGGTTATTTTCGTTGATGCTGTGCGAGATCCTGATCGGGCTGATGCTTGGCGGCATTGCGCGCATGCTGATTTCAGGGGTGCATATCGCGGGGGGCATCATCGCGTACCAGTCCAGCCTTGCATCGGCGCTTACGGCCAATATCGCGGGGTTTTCGGGGCAGGACACGTCGGTGGGCAACCTGCTCAGCATGACGGCGATCGTGCTGATTTTTGCGACCGACCTGCACCATGTGATGCTGCGCAGCCTGATGGATAGTTACGGGGTGTTTGCGCCGGGGCAATGGCCGATGATGGAAGATGTGGCCAAACATGCGACCACCACGATGACGGCGACATTCCGCATCGCCATGCAGCTATCGGCGCCGCACCTTGTGGTGGGGATGATGCTGTATCTGGGTGCGGGTATCATTGCGCGCCTGATGCCCAACATCCAGATTTTCTTTATCATGATGGCGCCGCAATTACTGATCAGCTTCTTTATCCTGATGATTACGTTTTCGGCCATTATGCTGTGGTATCTTGAGTACCTGAAAGCCGCGCTCGGCGGCTTTGTCAGCGGCTAGGGGGATTCGTGGCAGACGGCGAAGACCAGGAACAAAAAACAGAACAACCGACCCAAAAGCGGCTCGATGAGGCGCTGAAAAAAGGCAACGTGCCTATTTCAAAGGAGGTTGCGAATTTCTTCATCCTTACCGTGCTTGCGGCAACCGTTTCGTGGTACACGCCGGGCATGGTGCGCGAAACGGGGGCGCTGCTTACACCATTCCTGGCGGATGCGGATAGCCTGCCCACCGACGTTACGGGCATGGGGCAAATGTTCAAACACCTGATTTTCGGCAGCATAGGTATTATCGCCATGCCGATGATGATGGCGATTGCAGCCGTTCTGGGCGCGGCGTTTTTGCAAAACGGGTTTGTGGTGTCGTCGGAGCCGATCATGCCGAAGCTGTCGCGGCTTTCGCCGCTTGAGGGCGTGAAGCGCATGTTCTCGACCAAGTCGGTGATTGAGCTGATCAAGAGCCTGATCAAGGTCGCGCTGGTGGGGTATGTGGGGTTTTTGGCGGTTTACCCGGAACTTTCCAAGGTGAAGCGCCTGCCCAACAGCACAACGGAAGCCATGCTTGCCTTCTTGCTGATGCTTGCGTCGCGCATGACGCTGGGGGTGGCGATTGCCATGTTCCTGATCGCCATTTTAGATACGGTGTATCAGCGGTTTCAGTATTTTAAGGGCCTGCGCATGACGCGGCAGGAAATCCGAGACGAATATAAGCAGGCCGAAGGCGATCCGATGGTGAAGCAGCGCCTGCGGCGTATTCGCATGGAGCGGGCGAAAAACCGGATGATGACCAACGTGCCCAAGGCCGATGTGGTGATCACCAACCCGACGCATTTTGCCGTGGCGCTGCGCTATGAATCGGCGACGATGAAAGCGCCGACTGTGGTTGCTAAAGGGCAAGACCTTATTGCTTTGAAAATACGCGAAATTGCGACTGAAAACCAGATTCCTATCGTGGAGAATGCGCCACTGGCGCGGGCGTTGTTTGCGGCGGCGGAAATTGACCAGGAAATCCCCACGGCGCATTACGAAGCGGTGGCAAAAATCATCTCCTATGTTTACACGCTTAAGGGGCGCAGGGGTTAAGGGGTGCGATTGGGTTTGGGGGTTGCCCCTTAAGCTGCTTTTTCCCGCCGTTGGCGGATATGCGCTTAAGCGCCGCGCTTAGCTTGCGCGCCTCAATGGCGCTAGTCGTCGTTTAGGACTCCTCCGTGGTGGTTGTGCCGCCTGTGTGGCGGTGCTGGCTGGATAGCTAAAAACCTGTTGTTATTTTCCCCTAGATTCATCATGTTAGGGTAGCGCGTAGCCCTTATACGGTTTTGATCATTCCTGATGCCCATACGATATAGCGATTTCAAAAAGAGAAGCGAAAGCACGGCTGATTTCGTAGCGCGCAAATACGACCCCAGCCTGTTGAAGCTGATCTTGCTGTTTTTTGCGGCGCTGGCTATCGGCATTTCCATTACAGCGCTGCTGCTGCCGCCGCTATACCTGATTATTTCGCTTACCGTGGTGATGGCGATTCTTGGTTCGTATGTGCTGCTGCAAATCCAGCGCACGCGCGACCTTGTGGTTTCAACGGAATACCAGAACGCCATGTTCGCCTCGGCCATTGGGTATAATTGCCGTTTTTGCATTATCATTAAGCGCGAGGGCGCGATTATTTACATGGACCCCGGCATTCAGCGAATGTTCCCGGATTTGATTAAGGAGCGCCAGATTTCGCTTTCGCACCTGCTGAAACTTGGGCGGGTAAGCACGGTGGAGCGCGAAAAAATTCTCGATATGGTGCAGCGGGCGCAGTCGGAAACGACGGTGTTTGAAATGCGCTCGGCAGATAACCGGATTCATTCGCTGCTGCTTTCCGTGCAGCCGATTGTGCGGCCTGCGGGCTTTTTGCTGCTGCGCACGCGCGATTACACCGAGGACCAGCAGCGGGCGCATGCCGCCGTGCCGACCGCCGCGCAGCCACAGCAGCCGCCAAACCCGCTGCTCAATAAATCGAGCATCGCCATGTTCGCGCATATCATGGACCGGATGGACATGGGGCTGTACATGACCGATATGGGCGGCAACATGCTGTATGCCAACCCGGTGCTGGAGAGCTGGCTGATGTTCCAGCCGGGCGATATTACGGTGGGCAACTTCACCATGCGCGACATTGTGCATGGGGTTTCGATGGCTGAAGCCCTGAATCCGGGCGATTTTGAGGGCGAACACTCCTTGCTCAAAAAGCAAGGCGGGCTGGTTAAAGCCTATATCAACCAGAAAATCATTTACGGCGACAACAATAAGCCGCTAGGCTGCGTTGCGCTGATCACCAACATGATCGAGAGCGATTCGGAATTAAAAAAGAAATTATGGTAATGAACGCAGACACCCCCCCAGACCTCACGCTTGCCAGCTTTATTGAAAACTCCCCCATCGCGATTGTGGGCCTCGACACCGACGGCACCATCGTGCAGGGCAACCGGGCGTTTCATTCGCTGGCGCAGCAGACGCTGGAAGCGAAACTGCCCTTGCCGTTCGACGATTTGCTGACGTCTGCGAAAAAGGCCGAAGTGCAGGAGATGATTAAAAAAGCGCTTTCGGGCGATATCCCGCAGGATGCGCAGCATGTGGAGCTTACGCTTTCCAACGGGGTGGAGCTGATCGTTTCGGCGCTTATCAGCCCGTTTAATTCGCAGACACGCGGCGGGCCGCTGATTATCCACCTGATTGATATCACCGAGCAGAAAAACCTTGAGCTGCGCTTTGCGCATTCGCAGAAGATGCAGGCTGTGGGCCAACTTGCGGGCGGGGTGGCGCATGATTTCAACAATTTGCTCACCGCCATGATCGGGTTTTGCGATTTGCTGCTGATGCGTCATCCGGCGGGCGACCAGTCGTTTGCCGATATTATGCAGATCAAGCAAAACGCGAACCGGGCGGCGAATCTTGTGCGCCAGCTATTGGCGTTTTCGCGCAGGCAGACATTGCAGCCGAAGGTGCTGGATTTGACGGATGTGCTGGCGGAGCTTGCCAACCTGATCCGCCGCCTGATCGGGGAAAATATTGAGCTGAAGATGGTGCATGGCCGCGAAATCGGGCATGTGCGGGCCGACCAGGGGCAGCTGGAACAGGTGCTGATCAATTTGGCGGTGAATGCGCGTGACGCGATGACGGGCGGGGGCGCACTCACCATTCGCACCAGCCGCACCCTGATTGACCGGGCGCACCCCCTGCCCCGCGATTTGATGGCGCCTGCCGAAGAAGATTCCACGATTCCCAACGGCGAGTATGTGCTGGTGGAAGTGGTGGATAGCGGCACGGGCATTCCTAAAAATATCCTGACCAAGATTTTCGAGCCGTTCTTCTCGACCAAGGCGGTGGGCAGCGGCACGGGGCTGGGCCTTTCCACCGTGTATGGGATTATCAAACAGTCCGGCGGTTATGTGTATGTGGCGAGCAAGGAAGGTGAAGGCACGAATTTCAGCCTGTTCTTCCCAAGCGTTGCACCGCAGGAAGCAGCGGCGGCTGTGGCTGCCGATACGGCGGAAAAGTCGGAAAGCCATGTGACGGGCGACCTGACCGGCAAGGGTACAATTTTGCTGGTTGAGGACGAAACGCCGGTGCGTATTTTTGCCGCGCGGGCGCTGCGCAACAAGGGCTATACCATTCTTGAAGCTGATTGCGGCGAGACGGGCATTGAGCTGATGGAAAAGCATGGCACCGAGGTGGAAGTGATTGTGACCGACGTGATTATGCCGGGCATGAACGGGCCTACGATGATTGACAAGATCACGCCGCAATATCCGAACGTGAAGGTGATCTTTATTTCGGGTTATGCGGAAGATATTTTCGTGAATAACTACGGCACGGAGCGCAGTTTCAACTTTTTGGCCAAGCCTTTTACATTGAAGCAGCTGGCCAGCAAAATTAAAGAAGTGCTTGGAAAATGAGCTTAGACAGCCTGCTCGCACCCATTGATAATTATTGCGAGCGGCTGGATGTTGGGCTTTTGGCCGAGCCGCTGAACGCGGTGACGAATGCGGCGTTTTTGGTGGCGGCGTGGCTGCTGTTTAAGCGCTACCGGGCGCAAGGAGCCAAGGACCGCGAAGCCTTCTGGCTGATCCTTGAAGTTGCGGTGGTGGGGATTGGCAGTTTGCTGTTCCATACGTTTGCCAACCATTTGACCATGCTTGCGGACGTGATTCCGATTGCGGTGTTTGTACTCACCTATATATGGGTGGCGTTCCGGCGGCTTTTGCTGTGGGGCCGGGGACGCGCTTTGGCTGCCATGCTGGTGTTTATGTGTGTGGCGCCGATGATGAACGATGTGCCTAAGGAATGGGCGCTAAACGGGTCGGTTTCGTACCTGCCGTGCTTTGGGGTGCTGGTGATTTTGAGCGCGCAAATGCGCGGGCATTCGCAGCAGAAAATGCTGCTGGGCGCTGTGGGCGTGTTTACCATTTCGTTAAGTTTACGCAGTGTGGATATGCAGGTGTGCGACCGCTTTCCTTGGGGCACGCATTTCCTGTGGCACACGCTGAACGGGATTCTTTTGTACCTGCTGGTTTCAGCGGTGCTGGCGGTACGTCCCACACGTTAATCCGGCGAATTAATAAATATTTGCGTGCGCCTTAATTCCGTGTACATTGCTGGTAAGGATTTATTTACTTTAACATCAGAGGTGGGTCATGGATAAAAATAAAGCACTGGAAACCGCGCTCAGCCAGATCGAAAAGAATTTCGGCAAAGGCTCGATCATGAAGCTCGGCGACAACAAACTGGAAGCCATTGAAGCGACCTCCACCGGTTCGCTCGGCCTCGACCTTGCGCTTGGCGTGGGCGGGATTCCGCGTGGCCGTATCGTTGAAATTTTTGGCCCGGAAAGCTCCGGTAAAACCACTCTCACCCTGCACCTCATCGCTGAAGCGCAGAAAAAGGGCGGCACGTGCGCGTTCATTGACGCGGAACACGCGATGGACCCCATTTATGCCAAGAAGCTTGGCGTGAACATTGACGATTTGCTGATCTCGCAGCCGGACACGGGCGAACAGGCGCTGGAAATCGCCGACACGCTGGTGCGCTCAGGCGCGATTGACGTGCTGGTTATTGACTCGGTGGCGGCACTGGTTCCCAAGGCGGAACTGGACGGCGAAATGGGCGATTCCCACATGGGCCTGCAGGCACGTTTGATGAGCCAGGCATTGCGCAAGCTCACGGGCAGCATCAGCCGCACCAACTGCACCATTATTTTCATCAACCAGATCCGCATGAAAATCGGCGTGATGTTCGGCAACCCTGAAACCACCACGGGCGGCAACGCGCTGAAATTCTATGCTTCGGTGCGCCTCGACATTCGCCGCATCGGCGCGATCAAGGAAAAGGAAGAAGTGATCGGCAACCAGACCCGCGTGAAAGTGGTGAAGAACAAGGTGGCCCCGCCCTTCCGCCAAGTGGAATTCGATATCATTTACGGCGAAGGCATTTCCAAGACCGGCGAGCTGATTGATATGGGCGTGAAGGCTGGTATCGTGGAAAAATCGGGCTCTTGGTTCAGCTACAACAACCAGCGCATCGGCCAGGGCCGCGAAAATGCGAAGCAGTTCATGAAGGATAATCCGAAGCTTGCGGATGAAGTGGAAAAGAAGATTCGCGCCAATGCCAATGTCCTGACCGAAGTGCTTAAGGGCACCCCGGCGGAAATGGCTGACGAAGACGCAGCGTAAGACTCCTGCAATGCAATTCTTAGTGCTTGCATATGATGCTAAAGACGAAGGTGCGGCTCAGCGCCGCCTTGATGCGCGCAATGCGCATCTGGCGATGATTGAGGCACTGAAGGATGCCGGGAACATGAAAATGGGCGCGGCCATCCTGAATGATGAGGGCAAGATGGTGGGGAGCTGCATTATTGCGGAGTTCCCCACCCGCGCCGACCTCGACGGGTGGCTGGCGGGCGACCCCTATATGGTGCATGATGTGTGGCATGATATTTACGTGCAAGACTGTAAAATCGCCCCATCTTTCGTAGGTTAAAGCATTTATTGTCAGTTATTCAAAATTACGCTACAAGCGTTGGGTCGCTTTGTTTAGCGATTTTATTATCTTACACAAATATAACAGGGGAACTTCATGAACAAGCTGCTCGTTACCGCATCCATCGTATTATTCAGCGCCAGCGCCGCATTTGCCGCGCCGCACACCTATCAGGTAACCGGCCCCGTGCTTGCCATGACCGACAAGACCATCACCGTGTCCAAGGGCAAGGAAAACTGGGAAATCAACAAAGACGCAGCGACCAAGATTCCCGCTGACGTGAAGGTTGGCTCGAAGGTTACCATTGAATACACCATGACGGCTGTGGACGTGACCGACAAGACCGCAGCGCCGAAAGCAGACAAGAAAAAGAAGTAATTGATTTAAGCATTAATGAGCTGGGGAAGCATGGGGCCATGGGGTTCCATGCTTCTTTGGTGATATAGGCAGAGCATGAAAACTGTAAATGACGTACGGGCTGGTTTCTTAGATTTCTTCAAGCGTAATGGGCATGAGGTGCTGCCGAGCAGTTCGCTGGTGCCGCATAACGACCCCACCTTGATGTTTGCCAATGCGGGCATGAACCAGTTTAAGAACGTGTTTACGGGCGCGGAAAAATTGCCGTTTTCACGCGCGGCTACCAGCCAGAAATGCGTGCGCGCAGGTGGCAAGCATAACGATCTTGATAATGTGGGCTACACGGCGCGGCATCATACGTTTTTTGAAATGCTGGGGAATTTTTCGTTCGGCGATTATTTCAAGGAAACGGCGATTGAGCATGCGTGGAAATTGCTCACCGAAGATTACGGGATTTCCAAGGATAAGCTTTCGTTCACGGTGTATCACACCGACGACGAGGCGTTTAATTTATGGAAGAAAATTACGGGCTGCGACGACAGCAAGATTTTGCGCATTCCCACGAAGGATAACTTCTGGGCGATGGGCGATACGGGGCCGTGCGGGCCTTGCTCGGAGATTTTTTATGACCATGGGGCGCAGGCTGGCAACGGCGAGTGGGCGCTGAACAAGGACGGCTCGGACCGATTTGACGCGCGGTTTGTGGAGATTTGGAATCTGGTGTTCATGCAGTATGAGCAGGTGGATGCGGATACGCGCATTGAGCTGCCGAAGCCTTCGATTGATACCGGGATGGGGCTGGAGCGCATTGCAGCGGTGATGCAGGGTGTGCATGACAATTACGATATTGATTTGTTCAAGCATATCATCGCCTCGATTAAGGATGAGGCGGCGGCATTGGGGGCTGCGCCTGCGAAGGATGTGGCGGCTTATAAGGTTTTGGCCGATCATTTGCGGTCTTCGTGCTTTTTGATTGCTGACGGGGTGATGCCTTCCAACGAAGGGCGCGGGTATGTGCTGCGCCGCATTATGCGCCGGGCGATGCGTTATGCGCATCAGTTGGGTTGCAAGGACCCGTTGATGTATAGGCTGGTGCCGTCGCTGGTGGCCGAAATGGGTGGGCAGTATCCGGAGTTGAAGCGTGCTGAGGCGGCGATTACGGATAATTTGAAGCAGGAAGAAGAGCGGTTTAAGCAGACGCTGGAGCGTGGCCTCAAATTATTGGATGAGGAAACGGGCAAGCTTTCCAAGGGGCAGAAGCTCTCTGGCGAGGCGGCGTTTAAGCTGTATGACACGTTTGGGTTCCCGCTGGATTTGACGCAGGATATTTTGCGCCAGCGCGAGATGGAAGTGGATACGGACGGGTTTGAAAGCAGCATGGACAACCAGCGCGAGATGGCGCGGGCTTCGCACAAAGGTTCGGGCGATGCGGCCACGGGGCGCGTGTGGTTTGAGCTGAAGGAAAAGCTGGGGGCTTCCAGCTTCCATGGGTATGAGAAGGATGATGCGAACGCGAGCGTGCGGGCCATTGTGAAAGATGGTGTGCCGGTGGATGCGGCGGCAGCGGGCGACGAAGTATTTGTGGTGCTGGACCATACGCCGTTTTATGGCGAGTCGGGCGGTCAGGCGGGCGATACGGGTGCGCTGGTGCTTGCTGGCAAGAAGGTGGCCGACGTGTTGGATACGCAAAAGCCGCTGGAGGATTTTCCGGTGCATAAGGTGAAGCTGGCTGGCGGTTTGAAGGTGGGCGACGCAGTTCTTGGAAAAATTGATGTGGAACTGCGCAATAAAATCCGTGCCAATCATTCGGCAACACATCTAATGCATACGGCTTTACGTCAGGTGTTAGGCGATCATGTAGCGCAGAAAGGCTCGCTAGTGAACAGTGAGCGCTTGCGATTTGACTTTAGTCACTCGAAGGGCCTTTCCAAGGATGAAATCGTAGATATTGAGCGTCGCGTCAATTCTGTTATTAGAGGAAAGACACCTGTTCTTAGTGAAATAAAAACTTCTGAAGAAGCTATTAACTCAGGAGCCATGGCATTATTTGGCGAGAAATATGGGGATCAAGTAAGAGTTCTTAGTATGGGATTTCCAATTGAATTGGGAAGTTCGCATTTCGAGGATGGCAAAGTAGTGAAGGATGGTAAGAAAACCACTTACTTCTCTGTAGAACTTTGCGGCGGTACACATGTGCATAATACTGGTGAGATCGGATTGTTCAAAATTACCAGCGAAGGCTCGGTGGCTTCGGGCATTCGCCGTATTGAGGCGGTTACCGGGCCTGCGGTGCGGGCTTATATGGCTGAGGAACTCGGCAAGGTGCGTGAGCAGGCGGAGAAGTTGCAGCAGGACCAGCAGCAGTTGCTGGCGGGTATTGCGCAAGCATCGGGCAAGCCTTCGGCGATGGCGCAGCCCCTGCCCCCGTTTACGCTGGCGGCGCTGGAAAAGATGCCCGCGCATGAATTGCTGGACTGGTTTGAAGCGCAGATGAATACGGCGCGTGAAGCCATCAATGTGCTGACGGAAGAAAACAAGAAGTTCAACAAGCAGCTGGGTGAAGCGCGCAAGGCACAGGCCATGGGCGCTGCTGGCGGTGATGTTGCCAAGGAAATGGTTGGCGGCGTTGGGTTTATTGGCAAGGCCTTTGACGGGCTGGACCCGAAGGAGCTGCGCGGTATTGCCGAGGGCTACCTTAAGCAAGCGGATGTGGTGGCTGTGGCAACCAATGTGGAGGGTAAGGCCTCGGTGGTTGTGGCGGTGAGCAAGGTTTTGGTGGATAAAATCAGCGCGGTAACCTTGGTGCAGGCGGCAGTGGCTGAGCTGGGCGGCAAGGGTGGTGGCGGCAGGCCGGACATGGCGCAGGGAGGCGGGCCAGAGGCGGAAAAGCTGGATTCTGCGCTTTCCAAAATCAAGTCGCTCATCGGTTAATCACTGATTCTTAACGAATTGGCAACGCTTTGGCTTTACAGTCACGGGGTTCTTTAACCTTTTGTATGAGTGCATAATGACCACCCCTATTACAGTTGCTTACGGTGACGGCATCGGCCCCGAAATCATGGAAGCTACCCTGCATGTGCTGCGCGAAGCGGGTGCGGCCATTACGGTTGAAACCATCGAGGTGGGCGAACGGGTGTATAATATGGGCGCGTCGTCGGGCATTTTGCCGACCGCGTGGGAGACGCTGCGCCGCAATAAGGTTTTGCTGAAAGCGCCGATCACGACGCCGCAGGGCAAAGGCTATAAGAGCCTGAACGTGACGATGCGCAAGACGCTGGGCCTGTATGCCAATATTCGCCCGACGCAGAGCTACCACCCGTTTGTGAAGACCAACCATCCGAAGATGGACATGGTGATCGTGCGCGAGAACGAAGAAGATTTGTATGCGGGCATTGAATACCACCAGAGCCCTGACGTGTTTGAGTGCGTGAAGCTGATTACGCGCTCCGGGTCTGAGCGCATCATCCGCTACGCGTTTGAATATGCGATGGCTAACGGGCGCAAAAAAGTGACCTGTATGTCCAAGGACAATATCATGAAGCTGGCCGACGGCCTGTTCCACAGCTTGTTTGACTCGATTGGGGCTGAGTATCCGAAACTGGAGAAGGACCATTACATTATTGATATTGGGGCTGCGCGTATTGCTTCGCGGCCGGAGATTTTCGACGTGATTGTGACGGAGAATCTGTACGGCGATATTATTTCGGATATTGCGGCGGAAGTGAGCGGCTCGGTGGGTCTTGCGGGTTCGAGCAATATCGGTGAGGGTTTTGCGATGTTTGAGGCGATCCATGGTTCGGCGCCGGATATTGCGGGCAAGAACATGGCGAATCCTTCGGGCATTTTGCAGAGCGCGGTGATGATGCTGGTGCATATCGGCCAGCCGGATGTGGCGTCCACCGTGCATAACGCATGGTTGCGCACGCTGGAAGACGGCGTGCATACGGGAGACGTGTACCGCAAGGAAATCAGCAGCGAGAAAGTGGGCACGAAGGAATTTGCAGAGGCCGTGGTGAAGCGGCTGGGCAAAAAGCCTTCGACGCTTGGCACGGTGAAATACACCAAGAGCGAAGGCCAGAGCGCGAGCGCGAAAATGAGCGCGGTGGTGGCCAGCAAGAAAGAATTGATCGGCACGGATTTGTTTGTGTACTGGACCGGGGATGTGAACGAGCTGGGGCAGAAGGCTAAGGGGCTGGAGGCTGATGGGCTGGTGCTTTTGAACCTTTCCAATAAGGGCCTGAAGGCTTGGCCGGACGCGGATACGAGTGGGATGCATCTGACGGACCAGTTCCGTTGCCGTTTCCGCATGCCTGAGGGCAAGACGGTGACGCAGGCGACGGTGTCGGCGTTGGTTGCCAAGGCCATCAGCCTTGGGCTTGAGTTTACCAAGATCGAGAATCTCTATAGCTTTGATGGCGTGGTTGGCTTCAGCTTAGGGCAAGGGGAATAAGCGTGGCGGGGGCGGCTCGGCTAAAAGAATATTGGGTCGCCCCCCTTCTCTTCCTGATTAATTTCGTTGTGTATTATTTGTCGGTCCAGCCGCTGCTGGACGACTCGGACGTGCCGTGGCATTTGGCGACGGGGAAATTGCTGCTGGAAACGGGCAAGGTGCCGACCACTGACCCGTGGTCTTTCGCATCGCAAGGCCAGCCGTGGTATTTGCTGAGCTGGGTGTGGGATTTGCTGCTGGGCGTGGCGGAAAAGGGCTTTGGCGAGTTTGGCGTGCTGGTGTTTGTGCTGATGGTGAGCGCTGCGCTGGTTTCGATGCTGGCGGCCCATCTGGTGACGATGCGGGTGTCGCTTTCGGCGATTTTCTTTACCAGCATGGTGGCGGGGCTGTGCATTCAGGATTTTATTACGGCGAGGCCGCATCTGGGCGGGTATGCGCTGGCATTTATTTTTTATGTGCTGGCGTATCATAGCCGGGGCAAGACGACATATGGGACATTGCGGGCGCTGCCGCCGCTGATGCTGCTATGGGCGAATACGCATGGGAGTTTTATTGCGGGGTTCACGATTCTGGCGGCGTATAGTGTTGAGGCATTTGTGGCCAGGGATTATGTGTGGTTGAAGCGGTTGATCGTTACCACATTGGCTTGCGGGGTGATGGCGCTTTTGAACCCGTATGGGCTGGAGGTGACGATTGGGGCGCTGAAGACGCTCAACGGCACGGCGCGGAGTTATACGATTGAGTGGCTGCCGTTTACGTTTAGCTCCAGCACGGGGATTTCGACGTGGCTGATTCTTTTTATCATGGCTTCAAATTTGCGGTTTGCGAACGTGCCTTTGGCGGACAAGCTGCTTTCCATTGCGTGGCTTCTGGCCAGCATGTTCATTATCAGGAATGGGGCGATTTTTGTGCTGCTTTCGGCGCCGTATCTGGCGCGGTGCATGGATGAGGCGACCATGGATTTGCGGGAGGTACGCAAGCCTTCGAAGTTTGTGGGGGTGATGGAGGCGCAGCCCTTGTGGCGGTTATGGGTGGCTGCTGTTGGGCTGGTGCTGGTGTTTAGTTATGGGGCCAGCAAGTTTCCCTATCAGGACAAGATTCTTTCTGAGGGTGCTTCGGCATTTGATGCGATTGATTATGCGACGGAGCATTATTCCGACCATAAGTTCCTTTCCAACTTCAACTTTGGCGGGCAGGTGATTTACCGCTCTGGCGGCAAGCTTGCGTTCATGATGGATAGCCGGGCGGGGACGGTGTATCCGGAACAGGTGATTAAAGACTACCTGACCTTCCTGTTTTTGAAACCGGGCTGGCAGGGGGTTTTGGACAGTTACGGGGTGAACGGGATCATTATGTATAAGGAAACTAATTTCTCGCAAAGCTTTGATAGCGGCCAGTTTCATGACCGGTGGCAGCTTGTGTTTGCAGGAAAGTCCGCGAACGTGTATATTGCGCGTCCTTCACGCTAAAAAGCGCACGTTAACCAATATACGAGGCGGATTATGAAACCCGAAGACAATCATCTGTTGGAGACCATTAAAAGCGTCATCGTGCCGGTGCATCCGGCAGGCTGGATGTTTATCGCTATTTTCGCCATTGCCTCGCTGGGCCTGAGCATCATCTGGGCGCCGTTTGGCTGGCTGGGGCTGATTGCCACCGCGTGGTGCGTTTACTTTTTCCGCGACCCGGACCGTATTACCCCCTTGCGCGAAGGGCTGATTGTAAGCCCCGCTGACGGCGTGATCCAGAAAATCGTTAAGTGCGTGCCTCCGGCTGAGCTGGAGTTGGGTGCGGGCGAACGCACACGCATCAGCATTTTCCTGAATGTGTTTAACGTGCATGTGAACCGCGTGCCCATCGAAGGCAGCATCAGCAAGATGCATTATCAGGCCGGTAAGTTCGTGAATGCTTCGCTGGATAAGGCGAGCGAGGAAAACGAGCGCCAGTCCATCAAGATTACCACGCCTGACGATTTGACGGTGGGTGTGGTGCAGATTGCGGGGCTTGTGGCCCGCCGCATTCTTTGCGATTTGAAAGAAGGCCAGTCGGTGAAGACGGGCGAGCGTTTCGGCATCATCCGCTTCGGTAGCCGCACGGACGTGTATTTGCCGCCGGACGTGACGCCGCTGGTGATTGTGGGCCAGGTGGCCGTGGGCGGTGAAACGGTGCTGGCGGATATTTCCAGCAGCGAAGCGCCGCGCGTGGGTACGAAGCACTAATGGCACGCAACCGCCTCAAAGACGAAAACGGCCGCAAGCGCCTGCGCGAGCAGCCGATCAGCCGCCTTTTCCCCAACATGATTACCATGGCGGGGATGTGCTGCGGCTTATCTGCCATCCGCTTTGCCATGGTGGGGCGGTGGGAACTTTCGGTGGCGCTGATTATTGCAGCGGCGCTGATTGACGGCATGGACGGGCGCGTGGCGCGCATGCTGGGGGCCACCTCGCTCTTTGGCGCGCAACTGGACTCGCTTTCGGACTTCCTTTGCTTTGGGGTTGCGCCTGCGTTGGTCATGTATATGTGGCAGTTGCAGCAGGTGAAGGGCATCGGCTGGGCGGTGGTGCTGTTTTTCACCGCTTGCACGGCGCTGCGTCTGGCGCGGTTTAATACCGGGTTGTTTGAAGAAAAAGAGCCGTGGGAAAAGAATTTCTTCGTAGGCGTGCCTTCGCCAGCGGGGGGGATTATGTGCCTGCTGCCCATTATCATCAGCCTTGGGTTTGACGATTTTACCATTTACCCGTTTGTGGCTTGCGTGCATGTGGTGGTGGTTGGCATGTTGATGGCCAGCCGGATTCCGACTTTTGCGGGCAAGAATATTCATATCAAGCACGACTATATTCCGGGGTTTATGATTGCGAGCTGCTTCCTTCTGGTGCTGTTCGTAATTGAGCCATGGCTGTTTTTAACGGTGCTTTCGGGGGCGTATCTGGTCTCGATCGTGTTTGCGGTGCGCAGCTGGCGCAGCTATAACCGGGCCACGGAAGCAGCGAAGGCGGCGAGCGCTTAAATTTAAATAAATTCAAGTGATTGGAGTGGGGTGTTAAAGCGATGCTTTAACGCCCCGTTTTCTATATATCAATGGGTTAGCCGCAGCGGATTTTGGTGATGAGGATGGTGAGCGACATCACGAAGGTGAGGCCGTTGGCCCAGATGATGGAAGGGCTGTTTATCATCACCCCATAGGCAAACCACGTGGCAATTCCGCAGGTTAGGATTGCGTACATGCACAGCGAAATGCTTTTGGTGTGGCGGTGCTTTAAGACCTTTATAAGCTGGGGAACGTAGGAGGCAGTGGTGAGGATGGCGGCCAGCGAGCCTATGATTTCAGGATTCATTGTATGATTGCCGTGAATTATTAGTGTTTTGGGGAGGTTCCGGTTGACATTCGCGCTGTGTGTTCTTAAACCGGATGATGTCATTTCCGCTGGCATTTTCAAACAAAAATCCCGAAGTTTATGAACAAGACACTGCTTCCTACTGGTTGTTATGACCTGCTGCCGCCTTTTGCGCGACAGGAGTCGGAGTTGTCGTCGGCACTTCTTTCGGTTTTTGAAGGGTTTGGCTACGAACAAGTGTCGCCTCCGCTGCTGGAATACACCGAGAGTTTGCTGGCGGGGCGCGGTTCGGCGCTTTCGGCGCACACTTTCCGGGTGATGGACCCCGGCGCGCATAAGGTGATGGGGTTTCGCCCCGACATTACATTACAGATTGCACGTATTGCCGCGACGCGGATGGCGGGTGCGCCTAAGCCCTTGCGCCTTTGCTATAACGGGTTGATCCTGCGGATGCAGGGGGAGCAATTTCAGGCGGACCGCCAGTTGCGCCAAGCCGGGATTGAGCTGATCGGGACCGCATCCCCCGAGGCAGACGCGGAAGTGATTTTAGTGGCAGCAACCGCCTTGCAAAAAGCGGGCATTACCGCGCTTTCGATTGATCTGAACCTTCCGGGGATTGTGGGCGCGTTGCTTGCCTCCGAGAAGATGAACAACGACCAGCTGGAAAAGCTGTTTGAGGCCGTGGCGCACAAGGATGTGTCTACGCTTAAGGCTATGCATTTTTCCTACCGCAATACGCTGATTGAGCTGATGCAGTGCGCTGGGCCTGCGGCGAGCGCGCTTGCGGCCATTGAGGGGCTGGATTTGCCGGAAACGGCGAAGAAGCAGTTCCGGGATTTGAAAGATGTGGTGCATATTTTGACCGCGTGTGGCAGCCCGGAATGGTCGCTGACGGTGGACGCTACGGAGAATCGCGGGCTTTCGTATCATTCGGGGATTAACTTCTCGATCTTTATTCCGGGGGCGGCGTTTGAAGTGGGGCGCGGCGGGCGGTACATGATTGAGGGCAATGGCGGGCATGATATGGAGGCGACGGGGTTCACGCTGTATGTGGAATCTTTGCGCAATCTGCTGCCAGCGCCGATGAGGCAAAAACGGGTGTTTGTGGCGCAAAGCCTTGATGCTGCGGTGGCTGCAAAGCTGCAGGCCGAGGGGTTTGTGACGGTGCATGCACTCACCGAATACGGCTATGACGAGGACGAGGCCAAGCGCCTTTCCTGCGGACATATCTATAAGGATGGGGCGCTGAAGGCGCTCAGCTAATTTTTAAGTTAAAGGAAGTACGGCAATGACAAACGTGGTGGTCATCGGTTCGCAGTGGGGCGACGAAGGTAAAGGCAAAGTGGTTGACTGGCTGAGTGAGCGCGCCCACGTGGTTGTGCGCTTTCAGGGCGGGCATAATGCCGGGCACACGCTGGTTATTGACGGGGTGACGTATAAGCTTTCGCTGCTGCCTTCGGGCATTGTGCGCGGGGGGAAGCTCTCGATTATCGGCAATGGCGTGGTGATTGACCCGTTTGCGCTGCTGAAGGAAATTGCGACCGTGTCGGCGCTGGGCGTGAAGATTTCGCCGGAGAATTTGCGCATTGCAGAAAACGCGCCGCTGATCCTGCCGGTGCATCAGCGGGTGGACCAGGCTGCGGAAGCCATTCGCGGCAAGGGGAAAATTGGCACGACCGGGCGCGGTATCGGGCCTGCGTATGAAGATAAGATTGCGCGCCGGGCCATTCGTGTGTGCGATCTGGCGGATGAGGCTTTGCTGCGCGATAAGCTTGAGAATTTGCTGGTGTACCATAATGCGCTGCTGAATGCGGCGGGGGCTACGCCCATGACGGTGGATGAAATCCTTGCACCGCTGATGGAAGTGGCGCCGAAGATTTTGCCGTTTGCGGAGCCGGTATGGCGGCTTTTGGACGGCTTGCGCCGCGAGGGCAAGCGCATTTTGTTTGAAGGCGCGCAAGGCGCGATGCTGGATGTGGACCACGGGACCTACCCGTATGTGACTTCTTCCAACACGCTGGCGGGCACGGCCACGATTGGCTCCGGCATGGGGCTGGGCGGCATTGGCTATGCGCTGGGGATTACGAAGGCCTACACGACCCGCGTGGGCAGCGGCCCCTTCCCTACGGAGCTTACCGACGAGATTGGTGCGCGTATCGGCAAGGTTGGGCATGAGTTCGGCACGGTTACGGGACGCGCGCGCCGCTGCGGCTGGTTTGACGCTGTGCTGGTGCGACAGGCGATTAAAATCAATGGGATTACCGGGATTGCACTGACCAAGGTAGATATTCTGGATGGGTTTGAAACCATCAAGATTTGCGTGGGCTATAAGCATAACGGCAAGGAATATGATTACCTGCCCGCTTCCATGAAAATTCAGGCCGAGCTGGAGCCGATTTACGAGGAAATGCCGGGCTGGTCTGAAAGCACGCACGGCAAGCGCAGCTGGGCGGAACTGCCCGCGCAGGCGATCAAATACATTCGCCGTATCGAAGAGCTGATTGAGTGCCAGGTGGCGTTGCTTTCCACCAGCCCGAAGCGCGAAGACACGATTCTGGTGCGCGACCCGTTTGTTGATTAAGGGTTTCACACAACTGAATTAGTTGGGTTTTTACCACTCATTCCCGCTTATGGGATGTGCATTGCGCAATTTAGGCAGTTTTGCTGCGGTGCGGCGCGTGTATTTACGCTATCAGGACTTATAATTTCACCCTTTTTTAAGGATGCGGCGTTTAGAATACACATTCGTTAAGCATGTGAAATTATTCAAATTCGTTGCCGATGGCCCCCACCCCTACCGCATCAGGTTCTGTGAAGAAAGTTGCCGGCGTCGCGTTCGACGCTTCGCTGGAAGCTGAACGGAAAATGACCGAGGCCACGCAGTCAAAGCTCAAAGAATTCCTGAAAGGCTATACGCCGCAAAAAGGCAAAGAAGAGCGCGACACGGTGCAGGGACATTACCTCATCAACTTCGCAGCGCCCCTTAAAGATTTCAGCAACGAGTCGGCCAACGCGCTGATGACAAGCGATACGCTGGACGACACCAAGTCGCTTATTGCGCTGGTGTGCGAGCATGGCAAGGTGCAGCGCCACCACGTGATCGAGCAGGTCATGAGCATTGAGCATCGGGCGGTGCTGCCGCTGCGCGCGGCGGCGAGCGTGCATATGTCGTCGAGCGATGCAGAACGCTACGCCATCATTTACGACAAGCCCACGGGGCGCAAGCTTTCGGAGCTGATTGCGGCAGGCAAGATTCCGCACAATCCGCATTTCCTGCTGGAGCATGTGCTGATTCCTATCATCACGGGGCTGGAGCATTTCAACGCGCTGGGCATTTCGCACGGGCAGGTAAACCCCGATAATATCTATTTCGACGACCACGGCGCCGTGCTGGGACCTTGCGTGACGGAGCCGTGCGGCTACAACCAGCCCTTCGTGTATGAGTCGCTGGAGCGCATGCAGTCGCACCCTGCGGCGAAGGGCGAAGGCAGCACGGCGCATGATTATTACGCGCTGGCGGTGACGCTGCTTAGCATCCTGCACGGGCCGGACCATTTTCACGGCATTAGCCGCGAAGCGCTGATGTTCCACATCGTAAAAAATGGCGCCTACCACACGCTGATGCGCGACAGGGAAGTGCCGGAAATCTTCTACGACTTTTTGCGCGGCACGCTTACGCAAAGCCCCGAAGAACGCTGGGGCGAAAAGCAGCTGCGCGCATGGCTGGGCGGCAAACGCTACAACGTGCTGCCACCGCCGCCACCTGCGGATGCGGTGCGACCCTTTGAATTTAAAGACATTCTGGTGAATAACCGCCGCGAACTGGCGCATTTGTTTTCCGCCGACTGGGTGGGGATGCTTACGGCCATTGTAGGGCCGCAGCTTTCGCACTGGGTGACGGTTTCACTGCGCAACAAAGAACTAGCCGAAACGATTGCGCGCCTGTGCCGCAGCGCCATTGACGCGGTGGGGAAAAACGAAATCATGTGCGGCGAAATGCTGATGAATATCGTACTGCTGCTGGACCCGATCGGGCCGCTGCGCATTCGCCAGGTTGCGTTCCAAGTGGAAGGCATTGATACGGCATTTGCGGAAATGTATGCGCAGAAAAACACGCTGGAGCTGCAATTCATCGCCAAGTTCATTGAAACGAACATGATGAACTACTGGGTGACGATGCAGGAAAAGCGCCGCCCGGACATTGCCATCCCTGACCGGGTGAACGACCTTGCGGCGCGGGCCGACCGCCTGCGCAGCTGCATACGCAATTCAGGCTTCGGGTTCGGGCTGGAGCGGGTGCTGTATGACTTAAACCCCACCATGCCGTGCCTTAGCGAGCTGTTTGAGAATAAATATGTGCGTACCCTGCCCCAGCTTTTAAAGCAGATGGACAAACTGGCCACCACTATTGAGGGCGACGACATCATGGACCGCCATATTGCGGCGTTTATCGCAAGCAAGCTGCACATCCAGAATGAAATACGCCTGAACGAGCTTTCGACCATCCCGGCGCTTGCGACCAGCCGCAACATGGTGGCGCTGTATTTGCTTTCGATGGTGCAAGAGCGCGTGGAGCCGATGCGGCTGCCGGGGCTTACGCACTGGTTTGCCATCCGGCTGCTACCGCTGATGGACAGTATTCACAGCCGCACGCTGCGCCAGAAAATGAAGGCCATGATCGGCAACATGGCGCCACTGGGGCTGACGCAGAAAATGGCCGATTTGATGATTACGGCCGATTACGCGGAAGCGGATTCCAACGGGTTTGAAAGGGCGCTGGCGACCTACCGCAAGAATGCGGTGGAAATCGTGAGCCTGAAGCAGCCCGAACGGCTGGAGCGCGACGCGAACCGCATGGGCCTGAACATGGCCACCATGCTTGCTTACGCGGGCCGGATGTTCAGCTTGCTGTATATCGTCAAGGGGTTCACCTCATGAGGTTGATATATCTGGTCATGCTGGGGTGCATAGGGGCTGCAATCATTTTGCTGCAAAGCGGGTTTTTGCTGCTTTTGCTTGCGGTCATGCCCTCGATCATGGCGTATATTGTGGATACGGACCGCAGGAAAAATTCGTTCAAGGTGGTGCTTTCGGGCAATGTGAGCGCGGCGCTGCCGACCCTGCTGCCCATGCTGAAGGCCGCACTCACCATGCGTAAATTCGACATGACTTCGGCGCTGATGGACCCTTATGTATGGCTGTTTATTTACATGGGCGCGGGCGCGGGCTGGGCGCTTATTTACCTGTGCAAATTCATCGCGAGTTTTGTGGTGACGATGTCGTTTGAATATAACATCAAGTCGCTGGAAAATGTGCAGGCGATGCTGATTGAAGAATGGGGCGACGAAATTCTTCAGCACACCGAAGACCAGCGCAACAAGGAAGAATAATTCCTGCGCGCACCTGTTCCCTTTTGGAACGATTCCCGGTTTAATTCATTCTTTATTAAGGAAGTTCCGAAACAGGGATGCGTATTTATGGTTGTATTTTTCTACATATATATTATTCTTTCCCGCGAGTTTAACATCCGAATTCTGAAGGGGGGATGTGTATGCCCGATAGCTATTACCGCCTGCCGGCGGTGGTTGATATGAACGCCTGCGCGCAGCTGCATAAGCACCTGCTGGAGCAATTAGCACAAGCCGAAGTAGTGATGGATGCAAGCGGCGTTGAGCGCATTGCCACGCCGGGCATTCAATGCCTGATTTCGGCGCAGCACACATTACAGGCGGGAGGCAAATCGCTTTCGGTGCTTAACCCCTCCCCCAGCTTTGCGCTCGCAGTTGCAGACCTTTCACTCCAGGCAACATTTACCGTCAGGGAGGCGCAGGCATGAGCAAGAAAGTGCTGACGGTGGACGACTCCAAGACCATGCGCGATATGGTTTCGTTTACGCTTAAATCCGTGGGCTTTGAAGTGATCGAGGCCGAAGACGGCAAAGACGCGCTGGCCAAGCTTGGCGACGGCAAGGTGGATGTGGTGATTACGGATTTGAACATGCCAAATATGGACGGGTTTGAGCTGATCCGCAATTTGCGCGCGCGCAGCACCCATAAATTCACGCCGATCCTGATGCTCACCACCGAAGGCGACGACACGAAAAAACAGGAAGGCAAAAACGCAGGGGCCACAGGCTGGATTGTGAAGCCGTTCAACCCGGAAAAGCTGGTGCAGGTCGTCAACAAGGTGTGCGGCGGGTAGCCTTATGGCATTCGATGAATTACAGCAATTTCGCGACACATACATTACCGAATGTATGGAGCTGCTTGCGGACATGGAAGAACGGCTGATGCACCTCGATGCCAGCGCCGACCGGGAGGAGCTGAACGCGATTTTTCGCTGCGCGCACTCCATCAAGGGTGGCGCGGGCGCGTTCGGGTTTACGGCGATTGCAGGATTTACGCATATTCTTGAGGCGATGCTGGACCATTTGCGCGAGGGCAAAATTGCGGTGAACCGCAATGTAACCGACACGCTGCTGAAGGCGCGCGATATTGTGCTGCATATGGTGGGGGCGGCGCGGGATAATAAGCCGGTTGCGGATAATTATGGCAAAGATGTGGCCGATGAGCTTTCGCGGCTGTGCAACCTGCCGGTTTCGGCAACGCCAGAGGCAGTGAAAGTACAGGTGGAAAGCAGCGGCATGGTTTCGTACCGGATTGCGTTTGCGCCGCACCGGGAGATGATCGCGCATGGCAGCGAGCCGCTGATTTTGCTCCGGGAGCTGCAAAAGCTGGGGCAATGCAGCATTACCACATTTACCGACAAGGTTCCGGCGCTGGAGGCGCTTGATGTGGAGCAGTGCTATTTACGCTGGGAGGTGAAGCTTGCCACCGATAAGGGCGAAGACACCATCCGCGAAGTTTTTGAGTTCGTAGACGGGGAATGCGACCTGGTGATTGAGGCGGTGAAGCCTGCGGCGGTTGCGGTGGTTGAGGAAGTGGCGGTGAAGGCGGAGGTGGCGCAAGGGACGGCTGAGCCGCAGAAAAGCGCGACGTCCATTCGTGTGGATATTGATAAGGTGGACCGGTTGATTAACATGGTGGGCGAGATGGTGATTATCCAGGCCATGCTTACGATGCAGACGCGGTTCCTGTCGGCGGGGGATGCGCAGAGCGACGAATTGCTGCGCGGGATTGACGAGCTGACGGCGCACACCCGCGAGCTGCAGGAAGCGGTTATGGCGATACGGATGCAGCCGGTGAAGTCCATTTTTTCGCGCATGCCGCGGTTGGTGCGCGATCTTTCGGGGCAGCTGGGCAAGAGCATCCGGCTGAATGTGTCGGGGGAAAATACGGAAGTGGATAAGACCATCATCGAGCAGCTTTCGGACCCGCTGACGCATATGATCCGCAATTCGATTGACCATGGGATTGAGTCGCCTTCGGACCGGGAGGCAGCGGGCAAGAGCGCGACGGGCACGATTTTCCTTTCGGCCAGCCACCGGGGCGGGCGGATTGTGATACAGGTGAGCGACGATGGCGGCGGCATACGGCGCGACAAGGTGCTGGCGAAAGCACGGGAGCGCGGGATTGTGGGGAAAGATGCCACGCTTTCCGATTCGGAGATTGATCATTTGATTTTTGCGCCGGGGTTTTCTACGGCGGAGCAGGTGACGAGCATCTCTGGCCGGGGCGTGGGGATGGATGTGGTGAAGCGCAATATCGAAGGCATTGGCGGCACCGTGACGGTGGTGAACACGCCGGGACAGGGTACGCAGTTTCTTGTGTCATTGCCGCTGACACTTGCCATTCTGGACGGGATGATCGTGCGGGTTGCGAGTGAGTGTTATATTATTCCGATTGCCAATATTATTGAAACGCTGCGGCCACGCGCGGAAGATGTGCGCGAGATTGCCGATGGGCAGACGGTTTTGAACGTGCGCGGCAATATTGTGCCGGTGCTGTATGTGTACCGCCAGTTTGGCATTAAGGGCGCGGTGGCGGACGCCAGCAAAGCGCTGATCGTGCTTGTGGAAAATGGCGACGAACATCTGGGGCTGGTGGTTGATGAGCTGGTGGGGCAGCAGCAGGTGGTGATTAAGACGCTTGAAGACAATACCGACCCGGTGGCAGGCGTTTCGGGCGCGACGATTCTTGGCGACGGCAAAGTGTCGCTGATCCTTGATATTGCGGGTTTGCGGCGGATGCCGCAGGCCGCGCCCTCTTCCAGTTTACTTGCCGCGTAAAGGACTCTTATGCAGACACACCACGCATCCCAAAGCATTCAGGCCAGTGCCGAGACGGTGCAGTTCCTGACTTTTACGCTGGGGAAGGAAGAATATGGCGTGGATATTATGATGGTGCGCGAGGTGAAGGGCTGGTCGGAAACGACGCGCCTGCCGAACACACCTGCTTATATGCGCGGGGTTTTGAATTTGCGGGGTATCATCATCCCGATTTTTGATTTGCGGGCGCGCTTTACCGGGGCAGTGACCGATGCCAGCGAGAAGCATGTGGTGGTGATTCTGGCGGTGGGGACGCGCACGGTGGGGATTTTGGTGGATACGGTTTCGGATATCCTGACCGTGAATATGGCCGACATCAAAGACGCGCCGGACAGCCATATGGCGGCGCCAGAGCGGTTTGTGAACGGGCTGATCGCCTTTGACGGGCGGATGGTGGTGCTTTTGGACATTTCGCTGCTGCTTTCGGCCGACGAAGGGCTGATGGACACAGCCCAGCATGCAAAGGCTTGAAGCGTATGGGCATTAGCGGATATGGTGAGGCAACATTATCTGGAGAGGCTATGCGCCCTGCCCTGTCTGCTTTGCTGATTTCGCTGCTGCTGCCCACGGCTGCGCACGCGCAGACCGCGTGGGATTATTCGGGTAGCGGCGATGCTGATGAGGGCTGGGGTGCCCTTTCGCCGGATTATTCGGTGTGCAGCCTTGGCACGCAGCAATCCCCGGTTGCGATTAATGAGGCGGAAAAATCCAGCATGCTGCCGCTGCGGGTCAGTTACGGCAAGAGCAAGGCGATTACGCAGCGGCGGGAACTGACGCTGCTGGTGCAGGTTGAAGGCACAAATATACTGCGCAGCGACGGAGTGGAATACGTGCTGAAGCAGATACGGTTCCACACGCCTTCGGAACACTCGGTGCATGGGGAAATGCTGCCGCTGGAGATGCATTTCATTCATGAAAGCGCGGACCATAAGGTGCTGATCGTGGCGCTGCAGGCGAAGATGGGGGGCAAGAATTTTGCGCTTCAACCGATATTGAACGCACTGCCGGAAAAAGGTTCGCCGGAAAAGAGCTTAAGCTTTAATCCGGGGGATTTGCTGCCGGGCAAGCTTGGCTTTTATGCGTATACGGGTAGCTTGAGCTGGCCGCCATGCACTGAGGGCGTGGAGTGGCGGGTGCTGAAGGAGAAGGTAAGCGTGTCGCAGGAGCAGATTAAAGCGATCAGCAAACTGATCGGACGCAACGCACGGCTGTTGCAGCCGCTGTATTTAAGACCCATCAAAAAATCGCTGGATTAGGTAGCGCATATGACCCGCAAAGGCACAGCCACGGCCAGTTACACAACCATCATTAGCATATTTTATGCGTTGCACCCGCGTGGGGTGTATCCGCATGTTCTTACACTCAACCGTCTTCAGGAGATTTAGTCATGGCCAGCAAGCATCTTCGCAATCGCTTCATTGTGATTAGCGGCGTTATCGGAACCCTTACCATCGCGTCGAGCTTCCTCGGCTACTGGTCGGTAGAAAAAATGAGCACGGCGCTTTCGGGCCAGACGCTGGTGGGAACGGCGCTTAAAAACCACATGACCGCCGACATGATGCACGACGCGGTGCGGGCCGACGTGATTGCGGCGATGCTGGCTGCGCGTTCGGGCGAGGATGTGGATGCAGTTGAGAAGACCATGGAAGGGCATCTGGCTGAATTTAAAACAATATTGAGGCGAATAAGAAGCTGCCGCTGCCCGCTGATATTGCAAAGGCGCTAGAGAAATTAGCGCCGTCGCTGGAGGCGTATGACACGAAGGCACATGCGATTGTGGCGGCGGCGGGCAAGAGCTATGAGGAAGCCAAAGAGATGTATCCGGCGTTTGATGTGACGTTTACGGATCTGGAAGGCAAGCAAGGCACGGTGACCGACATGATGGACGCGTGGAGCGCGGCGCAGTCGGGGGCGGGTAGTTTTTCCGATACTGCGCAGCAGATTTTGCTGGTGGTGTTTGTGCTGAGCCTGGGGCTGGTGCTGGTGGTTCCGGTGACGCTGAACCGCTGGCTGTTTAGCCCTTTGCGGAATTTGTCGAACAAGCTTACGCAGCTTTCCACGGGCGATACGCTGGTGGAGCTGCCGGAAGCGGGGCTGGGTAACGAAATTGGCGATATTGCGGTAAGCACGGTGAAGCTTAAAGAGTCACTGGTGGTGACGGTGCGCCAGCAGACGATGCTGGATAAGCTTTCAACCCCGGTGCTGCTGTGCAACAAGGACTACATCATCACCTATGCTAACGACATTACGCTTGAGACGCTGAAGCGGCTGGAGAAGTATTTGCCTGTGCCGGTGGATAAGGTGGTGGGATCGAACATCACTATTTTATACAAGCTGCCCGCACATCTGGACGGTGGCAGCTACAAGACCGAGTTTGCGATGGGCGATGAGTGGCTTTCGCTGAATGCCACCACGCTTAAGAATGCGCGCGGGGAGTCTGACGGCGCGTTCATTGACTGGAATATCATTACCGACCAAAAGCTGCTGACGTCGAATTTCGTGGGGCAGATTGACGCGATCAGCAAGTCGCAGGCGGTCATTGAATTCAACATGGACGGCACGATCATTACGGCCAATGATAATTTTTTGGATACGCTGGGCTACACGCTGGAGGAGATCAAGGGCAAGCACCACTCGCTGTTTGTGGAGCCGGTGCTGAAAGCCAGCCCCGAATACCAGCAATTCTGGGAAGCGCTGAACCGGGGGCAATTTCAGGTGGCTGAGTATAAGCGCCTCGGCAAGGGGGGTAAGGAAATCTGGATCCAGGCTTCGTATAACCCCATTTTGGACATGAACAAGGTGCCGTTCAAGGTGGTGAAATATGCCACCGACGTGACCAAGCAGAAGCTGGCGAGCGCGAATTACATGGGCCAGATTGATGCGATTGGCAAGTCGCAGGCGGTGATCGAGTTCAACATGGACGGCACGATTATCACGGCGAATGATAATTTTTTGAACACGCTGGGCTACAGCCTCGACGAGGTTGCGGGCAAGCACCACTCGTTGTTTGTGGATGCGGCGTACCGGGCCAGCCCGGAGTATAAGGCGTTTTGGGATAATCTGGGCCGGGGCGAGTACCAGTCGGGGGAATTCCGCCGCATTGGGCGCGGGGGCAAGGAAGTGTGGATTCAGGCTTCGTATAACCCGATCATGGATATGAACGGCAAGCCATTCAAGGTGGTAAATATGCGTCCGACATTACGGCGCAGAAGAATACCACGGCAGATTTCACCGGGCAGATTGACGCGATCGGTAAGTCGCAGGCGGTGATTGAGTTCAATATGGATGGCACCATCCGCAATGCGAACGATAATTTCCTGAATGGGCTGGGCTATACGCTGGAGGAAATCAAGGGCAAGCACCACTCGCTGTTTGTGGACCCCATTTACAAGGTTAGCCCGGAATATAAGGCGTTCTGGGAAAATCTGGGCCGGGGCGAATATCAGGCGGGCGAGTTCAGGCGCGTGGGCAAAGGGGGCAAGGAAATCTGGATTCAGGCTTCGTATAACCCCATCCTCGACCTTAACGGCAAGCCGTATAAGGTGGTGAAATACGCCTCCGACATCACGCAGATGGTGACCACCCGCATTGAAAACGAAGCGGGCATGACCGAGTCGGTGAAGGTGCTGCAGGGCTTAGCAGCAGGCGACCTGACGCAGAAGATGATGCTGGAATATAAGGGCACGTTTGGCGACATTAAGGGTGCGCTGAACGTGACCATTGACCGCCTGCGCGATACGGTTTTGAACATCAAGCAGTCGGCGGAATCGGTGAATGCGGCTTCGAGCGAGATTTCGGCGGGCAGTAGCGACCTTTCGCAGCGTACCGAGCAGCAGGCTTCCAGCCTTGAAGAAACGGCGGCCAGCATGGAAGAAATCACCGGCACGGTGCGCCAGAACTCGGAAAACGCGAAAAACGCCAACCAGCTTTCGGGCGATGCCCGCGAAGTTGCCGAACGCGGCGGCAAGGTGGTGGGCGATGCGGTAAGCGCCATGACCAACATCGAAAAATCGTCGCAGAAGATTTCCGATATTATCAGCGTCATTGATGAAATCGCGTTCCAGACCAATTTGCTGGCGCTGAATGCGGCGGTGGAAGCGGCGCGGGCGGGGGATGCGGGCAAGGGCTTTGCGGTGGTGGCGAGCGAAGTGCGCTCGCTTGCCGGGCGCTCGGCTTCGGCGTCGAAAGAAATCAAGGCGCTGATTTCGGAATCCAGCTCGCAGGTGAAGGTTGGGGCGGAACTGGTAAACCAAGCGGGCGGCACGCTCAAGGAAATCATGGAGTCGGTGAAGAAGGTGGCGGAGATTATTTCCGAAATCGCCAATGCCAGCGCGGAGCAGTCCACGGGCATTGACGAAATCAACACCGCGATTTCGCAGATGGACGAAATGACGCAGCAAAACGCCGCGCTGGTGGAAGAAAATACGGCGGCGGCGCAGTCGCTGGTGCAGCAGGCGCAGGCGCTGGGGCAGATGATGCAATTCTTTAAGGTGGACGGCGAAGCGACAAGCCACGGCATGGAGTTCAACATGGGCCACGAGCCGGTGGTTTCGCCCATGCGTCCCAAGCCCGCCGCGAAAGCTAACGGCAAGTCGCACTCGCCGGTGCTGGTGGACCGTAAGCTGATCGCTTCGGGCGGGTCTAAATCCGCGGACCGCGAGTGGGAGGAGTTTTAAGACAAGATGAGCCTCGTGGAACGCGAATTTGAATTCAGGACAGAGGATTTCCGCTTCATTGCATCGTTGGTGCATGCGAAAACGGGGATTGTGCTGGCCGACCATAAGGAAGACATGGTGTATGCGCGCATTGCGCGGCGCTTGCGGAGTTTGAATTTGCGCAGTTTCCGGGATTATTGCGCGTTGCTTGAGCGCGACCATGCGGGTGAGGAAATCGGGAATTTCGTGAATGCGGTGACCACCAACCTTACGGCGTTTTTCCGGGAGGGGCCCCATTTTACGCATCTGGGCGAAGTGCTGCGGGCAATGGCGAAAAACCCGCCCCCAAACAGGCGGGTGCGGCTGTGGTCGGCGGCGTGTTCATCGGGGGCGGAGCCGTACAGCATGGCGCTGACATGCCTTGAGAATATTCCCGACATTGAGCGGTGGGATTTGAAAATCCTGGCGACGGACATTGACACGAAGATGCTGGCAAAGGCGCAAGGCGGCCTATATTCGCAGGACGAGGCGGCCCCTATCCCGCCCTCTTTACGGCAGAAATACACAGTGGGCGGGGCAGATGGGCAGGTGACGATGAAGCCTGCGGTGCAGAAGCTCATTACGTTTAAGCAGTTGAACCTGATTGAGCCGTGGCCGTTTAAGGGGCCGTTTGATGCGGTATTTTGCCGCAATGTGGTGATTTATTTTAATAAGGATACGCAGAAGGTGCTGTTTGAGCAAATGGCGGCGCGGATGAACCCAGGGGCGCTGCTGTATATCGGGCATTCGGAGAGCCTGCACGGGATTAGCCAGAAATTTTTGCTGGGCGGTAAAACGATTTACCAGAGGGTGGGCTGATGCCGCACAGGCGCAGGAGTGACCATATTGACGCAGCCACCGGCAAACATGAGCGCCGGGCGGATGACCGCGACGATGTTAAAACCGTGACGCTGTTTTCGGGCGATTATTACGTGACCGACCAGCCACAGCAGATGATTGTGACGATTCTGGGCAGTTGCGTGGCGGCGTGCATGCGCGACCCGGTGATGAAAATCGGGGGGATGAACCATTTCCTGCTGCCCGAAGGGCCGGACGCGAGCATGCGCGGCAGTGAAGGCGCGCGGTATGGGGCCTATGCGATGGAGCAGCTGATTAACGGGATTATCAAGCTTGGGGGCATGAAGAGCCGCCTTGAGGTGAAGGTGTTTGGGGGTGGGAACGTGATTGAGAATTCGGCGATGATCGGGTCGCGCAATATCGCGTTTGTGCGCGGGTTTTTGCGCGATGAAGGGCTGCAGATTGTGAGTGAGGATCTGGGGGATACCTATCCGAGGCGCTTACGCTACTACCCAGATACGGGCAAGGTGATGCTTTTGAAGCTGAAGCGCAAAGAAGATCTGGCAGTAGTGAAGAAGGAAGTGAAGTTTATCCATACGCTTGCAGAAAAACCAGTGGAGGGTTCGATTGAGCTATTCTAAAGGCAAAATCAAAGTGCTGATTGTGGATGATTCGCCAACGATCCAGGGGCTGTTTTCGCGGCTTTTGGGGGCGGACCCGGATATTGAGGTGGTGGCAACGGCTGAAGACCCTTATGACGCGCGCGAAAAGATCAAACTGTATAACCCGGACGTTTTGACGCTGGATATTGAAATGCCCAAGATGGACGGGATTTCGTTTTTGAAGAAAATCATGACGCTTCGGCCTATGCCGGTGGTGATGGCCTCGACGCTTACGGCCAAGGGCGCAGATATTACGCTGCAGGCGCTGGAGCTGGGGGCGGTGGATTATATTACGAAGCCGGGCAGCGAGCTGGGGCTGGAGCTGAAATCGTTTCAGGAGGCGCTGGTTTCCAAGGTGAAGGGCGCGGCCATGTCGCGCGCGCAGCCGAAGAATGCGCAGGCGGCTTCAATCCAGAATTTCAGCGGGGCGAACGGGGCGCATTTGATTGCGATCGGGTCTTCCACGGGCGGGGTTGAGGCCCTGCGGGATATTCTGGTGCGATTACCTTCCAACAGTCCGGCGATTGTGATTACGCAGCATATGCCGGAGATTTTTACGGCGTCGTTTGCGCGAAGGCTGGACGGGCTGTGCCAGATGCGGGTGCATGAGGCGGCGCAGGGGCAGGTGATTGAGCCGGGGCATGTGTATATTGCGCCGGGGAACCATCATTTGCAGATTCGCGGGCGCAGTGAGAGTTTGACGTGCCATCTTGATGACGGGCCGCTGGTTTCGGGGCACCGGCCCTCGGTAGATGTGATGTTTGAGTCGGTTTCCAAACTGAAGCGGCCTTTGGTGGGCGTTATTCTTACCGGCATGGGCCAGGACGGGGCGAAGGGGCTGCTTTCGATGAGGGAAGCAGGCGCACGCACACTGGGGCAAAACGAGGAAAGCTGCGTGGTGTACGGCATGCCGAAGGCCGCGATGCAGGCGGGCGGCGTGGAGAAGGAAGTGTCGCTTCCCTCGATGGCGAGTGAAATTTTGCGGCTGTGCCATAAATAAAGGAGAGACGAAATGCCGACCAATGCCGCAACACTTATAAAACCGGACCCGCAGGACGCAGAAGCGCTGGGCATGATCGAGCGCTGGGTGAAGGTGATGGAAGTTTACATGCACGCGGTGGACACGCTGAAATACCAGCTGCCGCAATCTTCGACGATGGTGGAAAACGCGACCAAGGATTTGTCGAACCAGTTCAGCACACTGGCGGCGGGGGCCGCTGAGCAGAGCCAGCACATGGCACGCATTGTAAAAATGGCGGATTCGCTGGAGCTGGGGGATAGCCGGATCAGCCTGATGGAATTCACGCAGCTTTTTTCGACCACGCTTTCGGACTCGATTGAGAAGATCCTGTACGTGTCAAAGCGGGCGATTACTATGGTATATACGCTGGATGAGGCGATTACGAGCCTTGCTTCCATCGAGGGATTTTTAAAGGATATTCAGGCGATTAACAAGCAGACGAACCTGCTGGCGCTGAATGCGACCATCGAGGCGGTGCGAGCGGGCGAAGCCGGCAAGGGCTTTGCGGTGGTGGCCAGCGAAGTGAAGGATGTTTCGTCGCAGGTAAGGATGATGGCGGGGAATATGCGCGACCAGATCGCCAAGGTTTCCAAAAGCGTGGGCGCGGGCTACGAAGTGCTGAAAGATGTTGCGACCACCGATATGTCGCAGAATATGGAAGCGCAGGAAAAGCTGGGGCTGCTGCTTAAAAGCATGATGAAGCAGAACCACGAATTCTCGAACATTCTTTCCGACAGCGCGAAGGCGACGGACGCTATCTCCAGCACAATTTCAGGCATGGTGATGAATATGCAGTTTCAGGACCGCAGCTCGCAGGTGGTGCAAAACAGCGTGAACCTGCTGGCGCACATGGAAAAAACAGTTGGGGAGATGATGGCGGAAAGTAAGCCGCTGCTGGGCGCAGCCCCTGCCCCCGATACGAAATTTGCCGACGAGGTTGCGGGGCAGTTCCGCCTGAGCGCGTTTGTGCAGACCTTCCGAAACAGCCTTGCGGGGCTGCCACTGGATGCCGCCCCCCCTGCCCCGCCGGTTGGCGCCAAGGGTGGTTCGGATGACGATATTGAACTTTTTTAAAGGAGACTTTGTGGAATATACGACCATCAGCCAGCCCCACGACACGCGACTTGTGCTCAGCGGGCAATTTACGTTTTCGGATAATATGAAGTTCAAGCAGATCCTTGAAATGGTGGATAGCGCCGACACGCGGGCGCTGACACTGGATTTCGCGGGGGTGGATTTCATTGACTCGGCGGGGCTTGGCATGCTGCTTTTGCTGCGTGACGAATGCCAGCTGCGCAATGTGACGCTGGCCATTGCGGGCGCGCAAGGACAGGTGAAGAAGATTTTCATGATCTCGAAGTTTGACCAGTTGTTCGCTATGCCGCCAGAGGGGTCGAATGCCCCCCGTCACTGAGGCATCTTACGGGTTGTTTCCGGCCCATGACCTGGAAAGCTTTGCGCCCGACGCGATGGCCGCAGGCGTGCCGCATTACTTTATCTTGCCGCATGCGCAGGCGCTGGCGGATATTTTGAAGTCGAATGCGCGGATGTTTATTGAGCTGGGGTCACGCGGGACACTTACGCGAGACCTGAAAAAGTTGCAGGAACGGCAGCCGGATTTTGGGCTGTGCCTGACGACGCGGCATACGTATAACTCGCAGGTAGCGGGCATTATCACGCAGGCGCTGAACGACCGTTTCGGTATGAGCAGGCTTAAGAAAATGCCGATCATGACCTGTTTGCAGGAGGGGCTGGCCAATGCTGTGGTGCATGGGAATCTGTGCATTGAGTGCCCGCGGGATTCGCTGGAAGGGTTTGAGAAATATTACAGCATGATTGATGAGGCGGTGTCTTCCGACACGTTTAAGGACAAACGCATTTACGTGCGGGCGTGGGAGCATGTGTATTCCTTCCAGATCTGCATCACCCATGAAGGAGACGGGGTGCTGAACCCGGCGTATTTCAGCAAACACAACCCTTTGCCAAGCCAGAAATGCGGGCGCGGCTTATTCATTATTCAATCCCTTGCGGAACAGGTAACCACCGATGCCGAATGCAAAACCCTTGATATCACCTTTAGTTACTAACAGCGAAACCGCACCCACCGTGGATGCCAAGCGCATGCATGATGCGCTGATCCTTGTGGTGGACGATGTGAAGCTTAACCTGAAGATGATCACCACCACGCTGCAGGCGCGGGGATATACCAATATTGTGCAGGCGCAAAACGGGCTGGAGGCGCTGGATATTTCGCGCAGGTTGCGCCCCGACCTCGTGATCCTCGATTTGATGATGCCGGAGATGGACGGGTTTGCGTATTGCAAGGCGATTCGCAAGGATAGCAGCTTTAGCAGCATGCCCATCATTGTCCAGACGGCGCTGGATGAGATGGAACATAAGCTGAGCGCGTTTAAGGAGGGGGCGTCGGATTATATCTGCAAGCCGGTGGACGGGCGGGAGCTGGAGGCACGGGTGCAGGTGCATCTGGTGAATAAGTTTTTGATGCAGGATGTGTGCGCATCTAACCAGCGCATTTTGCAGGAGATGGAAGCGGCCAAGGCGATGCAGAACCGGCTGATGCCCAGCGAACACCAGCTCAAAATGTGTGAGCGGGTGTTTGACCTGAAGATCGCCAGCTACTTTGAGACATCATCCACGCTTGGGGGCGATTGCTGGGGGATGCGGCCGATCAGCGACAGTAAGCTTGCTATTTATATGTACGATTTTTCGGGCCATGGGATTAGCGCGGCGATGAATATTTTCCGCATGCACACCATCATGCGGGAGTTCAACCATGCGAGCGGCGACCCCGGTAATTTTGTGACCATGCTGAACCGGCATTTGCACCCGCTGCTGGAGCGCACGGAATTTGCGACCATGTTTTACGGGATTATTGATATTGAAGCGAACTGCCTGCTGTATGCCACCGCCGGGGTTCCCTCGCCGGTTTTGTGCGCAAATGCGGATAAGACGGTGATGGGGCTGAACGGGCGCGGGTTTCCGCTTGGGGTGATACCGCACGCCACCTATGAAACGCAGTATACAGCGTTTTTACCGGGGGATTTGCTCGTGTTTTTCAGCGATTGCCTGATCGAGACGCGCGACAGCAAGGGCGATTTCATTACCGATACGCAGATCATGGACACGATTCACAATGCATGGACCAAGAACGGCGAGCAGACGGCGCAAGACGCCATTGACGCGCTGAAGAACCTGCTGGGGTCGCATAGTTTGCTGCCGCTGATTGACGATATTACGATTAATGCTTACTCACGGAAACCGTCGTAGGGGTTACGGTGTCGGGGAGCGGGCCGAGCGAGGCGCGGAAGTCGTCGGTGAGCCATTCGGGCTGTACGCGGTAGGCTTTGTTGATCGGGTTATCGCGGAAGTTTTTCGGGTTTACCACATAGGTCCATAGCACCTGCTTGTCGCGGGTGATTTCCATCAGGCGGTTGCCCTCGCCGGTTTCGACGGTGAACAGATTGCCGTTAGGCAGGGTTTGCTGGCTGCCATGGAAGGAGCTGTAAAAGCTCGCGCCATCGGCCCCGGCGAATACCCATGCTATGGCCCCGGTGGCGGGGTCAAACTCAAGAATGCGCGAATGGGGGTGGTTGTCGCCGTCGCCATCATCGTAGCCTTTATTGTCGAAAAGCATGATGTGGCCGTTGGGCAGGAACTGGGCTTCATGCTGCTGCTGCCAGATGCCTTTCATGGCCCATTTGACTTTGTGGGTCTGGCGGTCAATGACGGCTACACATTCCATGTTGCGCAAGGATACGAGCAGGTCGCCTGTAGCAAACATGGGGAATTGGGCGGCAATATCGTCTTCGAGGGGCATGACGGAATTGGCGTGGCTGTAATCGTGGTTGGTGATGTCGAGGTCGCCCATGTGGGAATAGAGGAACTGTTCGTAGGGCGTATGTATGAAGGCCTCAAGGATATTGATGCTTTCCTGCTCCTGGCCTTCGGCGGAAAGCACCGTGATTGCGTCGGCCAGCACGGGGGACTGGAAGTGCGGCACCCCGGTTGCGTAGTTTTCGAGGTAGCGGTGGGTAAGCGTGTAGATGCGGCCATCGCGGGATACGTACATGTCGTGATGCACATTGCGGGCGAAGGACCAGATGATGTTGGAGTCTTTGTCCATCTTCACCATGCCGTAGCCGTAGGGGGTGTCGTTGTCGGCGTGGTAAATGGCCAGCACGTCGCCGTTGGGGAATATCTGGGCATCAATGAAGCGGGTCATTTCGTCGGGGTTGGGGTCGCGGATGTGGGGCGGGTTGGGCCAGACCTTGCTAAGCGGCAGCCGCCACGTGTGCAGGGGCTTGCCGTTGATGTCCACCAGCATGGCGGCGTCACTGCCCACCGCGATGAAGGTCAGTGACGGCGTGAGATGCTCGGTGCTGAGGATGGTGGTGCGGGAGCGGGCAGCGATGTTTTCAATCTTGCGGGTGTCGAGCAGGTACTGGTTGCTCATGACATCGCGGATTTCCTGACTTTGCAGGGTGGAGGCCTTAAAGGCGAGGATAGCGCGGTCGTACGTGTCGGCGGGCCAGAGGTGCAGCTCTTCGGTGAGGCAGCCATAGGCGAGGCTTAGCAGTCCCGCGACGATATATCTTTTTTTGACACGTAGTTTTGCCATGGAATTACGGAGCCGGATTTTCGACGGAGACGCTGTCGAAATAACCGCGCGGGTAACGGTGGGCTTTGAACATGCCGTTGGTGACCAGTTTGCCTTCGTCGGCCTTGACGGAGAAGCGCCACACGACTTCCTGGTCCGGGGTTACTTCCAGCAGCTGGTGGCCGGGGAAGGTTTCCATGGCCATCACGTTGCCGTTGGGCAGGATTTGTTCGGAGCCGCGGTAGGAGCTGTAGAATTTCTGGTGGGCGTCGCCGGTATAGGCCCAAGGGATTTCGCCAGTGGCGGGGTTTACTTCCATGACGCGGGAGCGGCGTTCTTCGCCTACACTGCCATCGTCGTAACCCTGGTTGTCGAAGAGCATGATGTTGCCGTTATCCATGAACTGGGCTTCGTGCTGGGCTTTCCAGATACCGCGCATGGCCCATACCACCTTGCGGGTTTCGGGGTCAATGACGGCGAGGGTTTCGAGGTTGCGCACTGATACCAGAATCTGGCCGGGTTTGAACATGGGGAATTTTGCGGCGATGTCGTTTTCCAGCACCATGACGGAGTTGGTGTGGGTGTAGTCGTTGGTTTTATAGGCCATCGGCTCGAACTTGCGGTAGAGCATTTGCTCGTAGGGCGTTCCCATGAAGGCAGCGACGACGGGGATGGTGTCGAGGAGCGCGCCATCGGGCGAGAGGATGCGTATCGAGTCCGTTAAAAAGGGCGACTGGTAATAGCTGAGCTGGGGCAGGAAATTATTGTCCTGATATTCCTGCGTCAGGGTGTAGATGCGGTTGTCGTGCGCGACATACATATCGTGGTGGGCGTTCAGGTTTAGCTTCCAGATTACCTTAGAGTCTTTGTCCATCTTCACCATGCCGTAGCCGTAGGGGGTGTCGTCGTAGGCGTGGTAGATGGCGAGCAGGTCGCCGTTGGGGAAGGCTTCGGCGTCAATGAAAAATGTGAGCATGTCCGGCACGGGCGCGGGCACATGGGGCGGGTTTGGCCATGCCTGACTGTAGGGCAGATACCATTTGTGGATGGTGTTGCCGTTGGCGTCTATTAGGATTGCGGCGTCTATGCCGAAGCAGATCAGGGTATTGCCGGGCGACATTTGGGTGGGGTCAATGGTTTCGGCGTGCGTGGCGATATTGTCAACGCTGTGCAGCTTCTCGATTTCGGGGTGGGCGGTGACTTTGGCGATATTTTTAGCTTTGAGCTGCTGGGCGGCATAGCCTTCAAAGGCCTGTTCGAAGATGGTGGCGGGCCACCAGCCATTGTCTGAGGCGGCAACGCCGTAGAGCGCGCTGGCAATGCCAAACAGGCAAAATCCGGCTATCTTGGCATTGCGCTTGCCAGCCGTCACTGGTCCTCCTTGATGAAGAAGTCTTTACCGAGGAAGCTGTAGGGTACGCGCTGGGCGCTGTTGATTTCGTCGGAGTAGTTGAAGGTCCAGACCAGCTCGCTATCTGCGGTTACCTCCCTCACCTCGCCTTTTTCGGTTTCGGTGATGAGGACGCTGCCATTGGCAAGGGGCTGCTCCTGTCCGGTGATTTTTCCGGCGGGCAGGGTTTTGTCTTTGTCAATATAGGTCCAGCTTACGGCCTGATTGGCGGGATCAATTTCGACGACGCGGGGACGGGCAAGGTTTGAGCCGTCATAGTAGCCTTGCGTGTCGAACAGCATGATGTGGCCGTTATCCATGAAGTGGGCGTCGAACTGGCGGCGCCACATGCCGTGGCTGGCCCAGACGACCTTGCCGGTTTCGGGGCGGATGACAGCGATGGTGTCGAGCTGGCCGAAGGAGACGAGCAGGTCGCCTGCCTTGAACATGGGGAATTTACCGGCGATGGACGGTTCAAGCATCATGACGGAATTTGCCTGCGCGTAGCGGCGGGAATTGCCCATTACGTAGAGCATTTGCTCGTAAGGCGTATCGAGGAACGCCTGAAGGAGCGGAATGCTTTTTTCCAGTTTGCCATCGGGAGACAACACGATAGC
>JAYULW010000090.1:0-6637 GCA_043763155.1 Alphaproteobacteria bacterium
AATCAACAAAAGGCCAAAAACACTAGGATTTTAGCGGTTGTCAACCAGAAGGGCGGCGTGGGAAAAACCACCACGACAGTCAATCTGGCGACGGCTTTGGCGGCTGTAAACAAGAAAGTTTTGGTGATTGATTTCGACCCGCAGGGTAATGCCAGCACTGGTTTGGGCATCGAAAAACGCGAATTAACTTCTTATGATCTGGTACTCAGCGATGTGACGCTGGAAGAAGTGACCCAGAAATCTGAGGTGCCGAACCTTCACATCGTCCCAGCCACCATAGATCTTTCCGGAGCCGAAATAGAAATGGTGAGCCTGATGAAGCGTGAATATCGCCTCAAAAACGCTCTCGATAAGGCTACCACCCATTACGACTATATATTAATTGACTGCCCGCCGTCGCTTGGGCTGTTAACGCTTAACGCTTTGGTTGCCGCCAGCGCGGTTTTGATTCCGCTGCAATGTGAGTTCTATGCTCTCGAAGGTTTGAGCCATTTGATCAAGACGGTGGAGTTGGTTCGCGCGAATTTGAATCCTGAACTCAGCATTCAGGGGATTGTGCTTACGATGTATGACCGCCGTAATAAGTTCACCGAGCAGATTGAAAATGACGTGCGCGGGTATTTTAAGGAGCTGGTTTATAGCTCCGTTATTCCGCGCAATGTTCGTATGTCGGAAGCGCCTTCGCACGGTAAGCCTGCGCTGATTTACGACATGAATTGCAGTGGCTCGAAAGCGTATATCCAGCTTGCCAGCGAATTGCTGAAGCGGGAACGCGCACGCGCCAAAGAAGAACTCACCGCCGCTTAATATTAGATAGGAGATTTACCATGGCTACTATTACGCAACGTGGATTAGGCAAGGGACTTTCGGCTCTCATCTCGGAAAATTACAGCCAGACGGCGACGCCTGCGAAGGACGCGCCGGCTCCGAAAAATTCGGCGGAAGTGGCATCGGGCGTGTACACGCTTTCGGTGACGAAATTGCATCCCGGGAAGTATCAGCCGCGTACGCAATTTAGCGATCAGGCGATTGCGGAACTGGCGGATTCGATTCGCAAGAATGGTATCATGCAGCCGATCATTGTTCGCGTGTCGGGCAAGCAGGAAGGCAAGTATGAAATCGTTGCAGGTGAACGCCGCTGGCGGGCTGCGCAACGGGCGGAGCTGGACCAGGTTCCGGTTATCATCCGTGATATTCCTGATAAGCAGGCGTTGGAATTGGCGATTGTTGAAAACATTCAGCGCCAGGATTTGTCGCCGATTGAAGAAGCCAATGGTTACCAGCGTTTGATCGAGGAATTTGAATATACGCAGGAAGAGCTTTCGGGCGTGATCGGCAAGAGCCGCAGCCATGTGGCGAACCTGCTGCGCTTGCTTTCGCTGCCGGAAGAAATTCGCGACATGCTGGAAAAAGACGAGCTGACGATGGGCCATGCGCGTACGCTGATTGGCGTTCCGGGCGCGGTGGATATTGCGCGCGACATCGTGAAAAAAGGACTCAATGTTCGCCAAGCCGAGCAGATGAGCCGCGATGTGCAGGGCGTGGAAAAACGCACCGTTTCGCGGGCGGGGAGCCGTAGTGGTTCGCCTGCGCAATCGAACAGCAAAAAAGATCCGGATATTATTGCGCTGGAAGAAACGCTGTCGGAAAACCTGGGGCTTCGCGTGAGCATTATTGACCGTGGGCAATCGGGTGAGATTACGCTTTCGTATGAATCGCTCAGCCAGCTTGATGGGATTTTGCGCCGTTTGGGTGAGGGGCTTTAAGCCTGTAGCTTATGCGTGAATTATTCCGGCCAGGAAGGCTGGGTTTCTGGGTGATGGCGATGGTGTGCGCGGGCGGGTTCGCGCATGCGCATGAGGTGCGCAAGGCGGTGTTGCCGCTGGGCGACGGGCAGATTGCGTTTAAGCCGACGGCCGCCAATATTTTTGTGTGCAATACCAACTTCGCACCCGGCGGGGCATTTCGCGACGGGCCGTGGATTTCGGGGAAGGTGTGGTATCCCGATGGCAAGGTTGCGGTTGAGGGCAATGTTGCGTGGCCGGGGGCGCAGATACGGATTTCACGCGAAGGGGAGAGCCGGATTATTGCGGCCAACGGGCTGCCGGTGAACCAGCGGACGGGGGAATACCCCGTGGCGCGTGATAGCGCGGCGTACGCGTATGACAGGAACCCGAACTCGATATTATCGCAGAATGTGCTTTTGCGGCTTCCTGCGAACCCTGTGGAGGCTGCAAAGCCCTCTTGCGTGCCGATGGGCATGGTGGGGATGACGCTTACGGGTGTGGGGATTTTTAACGGGCTGGACGGCATGGGGCGCGATGCAGCGGCGCATGAGATTCAGGACCATTGCAATGGGCACCCGGAGCGGCGGGGGCAATACCACTATCATAGCTGGAGCAATTGCATTCCGGACGCTTCGGGCGATAAGGGGGAACATAGCGACCTTGTCGGGTACATGCTGGATGGGTTTGGGATTTACGGGCCGATTGGCGAGAAGGGCGAACGGCTGGAAAACAAGGATCTGGATGTGTGCCATGGGCATACGCATGCTATCAACTGGGATGGGAATATGGTGGTGATGTATCACTATCATTTTACGGATGAGTATCCGTATTCGATTGGGTGTTTTAAGGGCATTCCGGTGAATGTGCCGGGGATGGGGCCGCCGCAGGGTGGGCCGCCGATGGGTATGAGGCCACCGCCGCCACCGGGGGGATTTCCGCCGCCGCCACCACCTTATCAGCGTTAGCGGATTTGTGTCATTTGCAGCAGGCGGCGTGAGCTTGCGGGGATGATGGGGAGGTCGCTGGTTTTGCAGGCCAGCTCGGCATTTACCAGTGCGCGCAGGGCGCGGGTGATCTGGTCGGTGTTCCAGCTTTGGGCGTGGCGCGTTAAAATAGGGACCTGACGGAAGAATACGGGCGGGCGCAGGCCCTGCACCACAGCGTCGGCGCTGATGCCTTCGTTCATTTTGGCGCGGATGATGTAGAGGCGGTTGAAGTAGCGCTGCAGGGCGCGCAGGTAGGTGATGGGCTGGTTGCCTTCGCGTAAGAGCAGGGTCAGGTGTTTTTCGAGGTTGGCGAGGCTGCGGTCGGCGACGGCATTTACGAGGTCGTCGAAATTGGCTTCGCGGTTGTAATCCACCAGCAGCTGCACATCGGCGAGGGTGAGTTTTTTGGCTTCACCGGCAAAGGTCACGCATTTTTCGAGTTCCTGATGGGTGACGTAGCGGTCGTTGCCGAGCTGCTGGGAGAGGTATTCGACGGCGTCGCGGTCGGCCTGTACACCGGCGGTTTCAAAGGATTTGCGAATGACGGCGGCTACGTCGCGCACCTCGTCGTGGTAGCAGGCGATGGCGGCTGCGCTTGCGTCTTTTTCAAACCAGCCGCGAAGCGATGAGCGGGAGGAAAGTTCGTCGCCGCAGGCGATGAGAAGGACGTCGCTGTTAAATTGTTCGCTGGCTCCGGCGATGATTTTGGTGAGTTTGTCCCCGGCGTCGCGGATGAGGATGACGCGCTTGGGGGCCATCATGGAAATGGCGTTGATTTCGTCGGAAAGGATTGCGGGGTCGGCGGTGATTTTAGCTTCGGTCAGTTCGACCAGAGCGAAGGGATCGTAAGTGGCGCCAAGGGATTTTGCGATGATGCTTTTGGCGCGTTCGCGTATGAGGCCAGAGTCTGGGCCATAAAGCAAAATGGCACGCGCGGAGGCGGGCGGGGAGGCGAGGAAAGATTCGACGGATTTAGGGATGATTTTCATAGCGTCATCCTAGCAGGTTTTGCGTGCGCTGCAATTATTGCATGTTGATGGTGGTGCCTTGTTCCTGACGCAGGATATTGTTGGGGTCGAGGCTGGGTTTTTTGCTGGGCATATGGATAACTTCGGCCTGCGGCGCACCTTCGTCGAGATAGGTGGCGAGGCGGGCGCGGTAGAGTTCGGCCAGGGCGATGGTGCCGCGTTTCAGGGCGTCCTGCTCGGACACGTAGGTGGAGAAATAAACGTTGGTCAGGTTGTTGTAGCTGGTGAGGTAGCCGATCTGGCCGGAGGTAACGGGTTTGTCGTCGGCGGTGCGGTACAGGACATATTCGGAGCTGAAAGTGACGTTGTAGCGCGAGACGGTGCCGTCGCGGGCAACAGAGATGGGGACAGCGAGATGTTCGAGCTTTACCACCAGGCGGTAGCTGGGCGTGGCGGGCATGCCGCCGGAGGGGTTCAGAGTGTCTTCGAGTTTGCTTTTGAAGGTGAGGCCAAGCTTGCCGCCGATGGGATCTATTTTGACGCCGGCTTTGAGCTTGCTGTTAGAGGATGCGTCTTTCTGGCCGTACAGGGGTTCGAAGCCGCAGGCGGCCAGCAACAGCGGAAGAAGGACGATTGCGAGATTACGCTGCCACGACATTGACGATCCTGTTGGGTACGACGACGATTTTCTTCACCTCTTTACCTTTAAGCGCATCCATGATGCTTGGCAAGGCCATGGCTTGGGATTCCAGCGTTTTGGCGTCGGTGTCTTTGGCGGCTTCCATGTTGGCGCGCAGCTTGCCGTTGATCTGGACCACGATAGTGACCACATTATCCACCACTAAGGCGGGGTCGGCTTTGGGCCATGCGCTGTTGGCCACCAGTTCGGTGCCGCCGAGGAGGAGGTGGAGTTCTTCGGCGAGGTGCGGCAGGAACGGCGAAATGAGGTGGGTGACGGCGCGGATGGATTCGCCGAAGACGGCGGCGGTGGCGGCATCGGCCGTGTTGAGCGCGCAGGGCATTCGTGAGTTCGCGGATACGGGCGATGGCTTTGTTGAAATGGAAGCGCTCGATGTCTTCGGTGACGGCTTTAATGGTTTTGTGCGTCTGCTGGCGGAGCGCGACGAGGGCAGGCTCTTTGATGCTGTTGAGGTCGGCATTGCTGGTGGCGGCGGCTTTGTTGTCCATCACCAGTTTCCAGAGGCGGTTGATGTAGCGCCATGCGCCGTCAATGCCGGCGTCGGTCCATTCGAGGTCGCGCTCTGGCGGAGAATCGGACAGCATGAACAGGCGGGCGGCATCGGCACCGTAGGAGGTGATGATGTGGCGGGGGTCCACGGTGTTTTTCTTGGACTTGGACATTTTTTCGATGCGGCCAACAGCCACGGGCTGTCCGGATTTATCGGAGTAGATAATCCCTTTATTGGAAGGCACAAAATTGGTGGGGAAATCTATATACGAGCCATCACCTTTTGTGATTCGTATGGCTTCTATTTTCCCGTGATTCTCAATGCTTTTGCTTGTCCAATCTGGTTGAGGGTTAATTTCGTCGGGAGAGAGCCATTTGCCGTCTTCGCCCTTGTAGGTTTCGTGGCAGATCATGCCCTGGGTCTCTAAGCGTTTGAAAGGCTCTTTGTAGTTCACGAGGCCGCAGGTGTTTAACGCGCGGGAGAAGAAGCGGGAATACAGCAGGTGCAGCACGGCGTGTTCGATGCCGCCGATATAGCAGTCTACGGGCATCCAGTAATCCACCGCTGCTTTATCGAAGGGCTGCTCGCTGTGGGGGGAGCAGAAGCGGGCGAAATACCAGCTGGATTCGAAGAAGGTGTCGAAGGTGTCTGTCTCACGGGTGGCAGGCTTGCTACAGGAGGGGCAGGAGACGTGTTTCCATGTTGGGTGGTGGGAGAGCGGGTTTCCGGGCTTATCGAAGCTTATATCCTTCGGTAATGCGACGGGGAGGTCTTTTTCGGGCACGGGGACCGCGCCGCAAGCGTCGCAATAGATGATGGGGATGGGGCAGCCCCAGTAGCGCTGGCGGGACACACCCCAGTCGCGCAGGCGGTAATTTATTTTGGCGGTGCCGTGTCCGGTTTTTTCGAGTTCGGCGATGGCGGCTTTTTTTGCGTCGGTAACGGAAAGGCCATCGAGGAAGCTGGAATTGGTTAGCAAGCCATCATCGGTGAAGGCTTCGGTGAGGGGCGTGGGCGCGGTGCTGATGACGTTGATGATGGGGAGTTTGTATTTGGTGGCGAACTCGAAATCGCGCTGGTCGTGGGCGGGGCAGGCGAAGATGGCGCCGGTGCCGTAATCCATGAGTACGAAATTGGCGATGAATAGGGGGACTTCGCGGCCATCGAACGGGTGGAGGATTTTGAGGCCGGTGTCGTAGCCTTTTTTCTCGGCTTTTTCGATGGCTTCTTCGGAGGTGCCGGTGCGCTGGCAGTCCTGGATGAAGGCGAGCATTTCAGGGTTTTTGGCGGCAAGCTCGGCGGCGAGCGGGTGGCCGGGGGAGATGGCGCAGAAGGACATGCCGAAAAGCGTGTCGGGGCGGGTGGTATAGATAGCGAGGCGCTCTGGGCGGCCTTTGATTTCAAGGTTCAGCGTGGCGCCGTAGGATTTGCCGATCCATTTTTCCTGCATCAGGCGGACTTTGTCGGGCCATTCTTTGAGGCCATCGAGTGCGCTCAGCAAATCTTCGGCGTAGTCGGAAATGCGGAGGAACCATTGGGAGAGCTTGCGGCGCTCGACGAGCGCGCCGGAACGCCAGCCGCGGCCTTCGATGACCTGTTCGTTGGCGAGCACGGTGTTGTCAACAGGGTCCCAGTTGACTTCGGCTTCTTTGCGGTAGGCGATGCCACGTTCCAAAAATTTCAGGAAGAAAAGTTGTTCGTGCTTG
>JAYULW010000091.1:0-6191 GCA_043763155.1 Alphaproteobacteria bacterium
GGGCTTTGGCCATGTGCATGAGCCGAAGGAAGAGGTGAGCCTTAAAGTGCCGGAAACTTTAAAAGTACCAGAAACTGGGCCTTCCAACAAATAACTTGACCCTTTAGTAGCGCGAAGCTACGCATTGGGGCAAGCGGTTCCAATTATTGGGATTAAAAGGGAACGGAGTTTAATACTTCGGCTGTTCCCGCAACTGTAAGCGGCGAGCCGTTTTCCGATTACGTCACTGGGCAACTGGGAAGACAGGAAAACAGCACTGACCCGCAAGCCAGGAGACCTGCCGCTTACGTGTCACGCGGGCTTAAGGAACGGGGATGTTTCTTTGGGTACTGGTTCTGCTTTTTGCAGTTCTTCTTTACGTGGTGACATTGTGATCCGGGCAATCCCGTTTTTCGCAGAGTCACCATAAACGTATTAGGAGAAGACAATGAGCCATTTTCGTTTTGCGTTGCTTGCGGGCAGCGCGTTTATTTCCGTTCCCGTTTTTGCACACGCCGACGAGGTGGCCAGCATGTCGCCCGTGGTGGTGACGGCCACCCGCAGCGAAACGCCGCTGAACCAGATTGCAAGCTCGATGACGGTGATTTCGCAAGAAGACATCCAGCGCCAGAACAAGCCTTATGTGGTGGATTTGTTGCGCAATGTGCCGGGGATTACGGTTGCCAATAACGGCGGTTTGGGACAAACCAGCCGCGTGTTTATGCGCGGCACGAATTCCAACCATGTGCTGGTGCTGATGGACGGGGTGCGCCTGAACGATCCTTCCGATCCGGGCGATGCGTTTGATTTTGCGAATTTGCCTTCGGATAATATTGACCACATCGAAATCCTGCGCGGGGCGCAGAGCACTCTGTATGGCTCGGAAGCCATCGGCGGGGTGATTAACGTGATTACGAAGAAGGGCAAGGGCAAGCCGAGCGTGGACGCGTTTGCCGAATATGGCCGCTATAACAGCCGCAAGGAAGGCGTGGGCAGCTCAGGCGAACTGGGGCGCACATCGTATAGTTTGACTGCGTCGGAAAGCCATACGAATGGTATTTCGGCGATTGCGCCGCAATTTGGCGGGCATGAAAAAGACGGCAGCAGCACCCAGACCTATTCTGCCAATATCGTGAGCAAGCTTACGGATAATTTCACCGCCAAGATCAATGGCCGCTATAACCGCGTGGTGACCCAGTTTGACAGCCCCGGCTCGTTTGTGCGCCCGATTGACGATACGCAGCCGGACAATGACAGCCGCCAGCTTAATGGCCGTGTGGCGGGCGAGCTTACGCTGCTTGATGGCAAGTGGGTGCAGGAGCTGGGCGTTTCGACGCTGAATGTGAACCGCGACCAGATCACGGAATATTACGATGCGTTCTTCAACACCTTCTTTGGCCGACAGCAGCAGCTTGGCTCGCGCCAGACGGTGGATTGGGTGAACCACCTGAAGTTGATTCCCGACCATCTGGTGACGTTTGGCGCAGAAGCCTATAGCGATCATTTCAAGACGCTGATCCTGCCTGAAATCAATAACGACAACCGCGCGGTTTTTGCCGACGACCAGTATACGTTCCATGATTTCTTTGCAAATGTTGGCGTGCGCGAAGATTTTAACGAGCAGTTCGGTGATAAATTTACGTGGAAAGTTGCGCCCGGTTATCATTTCAAGCCGACGGACACGACTATTAAGGCAACCTACGGCACGGGCTTCAAGGCGCCTTCGCTGTCGCAGCTTTATGATCCTTCCTATGGCAATGGCTCGCTGCGCCCGGAGCAGAGCAGGGGGTGGGACGCAGGGTTTGAGCAGGGATTGTTCAACCATGCCGTGGTGTTCGGCTCGACCTATTTCAGGAACGATATTGAAAGCCTGATCGGTAACAACCCCGCGCCGCCTTATGCTGCCATCAACGCAGGTAAGGCCCGCACCGAAGGGTTTGAAAACTCCGCTTCGTGGCAGGTGAATAACGACCTGGCGCTCAACAGCAGCTACACGTACACACTGTCGCAGAACCGCACGAAGGACATTGACCTGCTGCGCCGTCCGCGCCATCAGGTCACGTTTGGCACAACCTACCAGTACACGCCCGAAGGCGATATTGGTTTGAATGCCCGCTACATGAGTTCGCGCAAGGATGTGGACATCAACTCCCCGTATGGGCTGGTGTTTGTGAAGTCGTACACCACGGTGGACCTGAGCACGAACTACAAATTCTCCGACGCGGTGACGATTTATGGCCGCCTCGATAATTTGTTCGGCAAGGACTACGAAGAAGTGTACGCGTATGGCGAACCCGGCATGTCGCTTTATGGCGGTGTGAAGCTGCATTACTAATTAAGAATTTTGCACTGCAAAAATTACCCCACCCTGTGCGTCAGGGTGGGGTTTTTTATGTGAGGTAAAGATGAACAAAAATGAAATAGTTTATATATTTTAAGGCATTATCTAAGGCCAAAATACGACTAAATTGTGATATGTATTTTTGTAAATGCTTGGATAATATGATTAAAATGGCTGTAACAAAATGTTAACTTGTGATAAGCTATGGTGGTGGTACGTTTCTTGTATAGATAAGAGACGCATAAAAGCATTAAGGACGTTATTCGTTAATGAAATTTCTCGCACCATGGCTGATCGCGGCGACGGTACTCTCGGGGATGGCACTTTGCGCGCCTGCGCAGGCCAGCACCAGCGCGCCCGTTACGCCCGTGACCGCAGCGAGCCTCGCCAAGCGCGACCCGCTGGTGGAAGGCGCCATGCAATGCACCAAGTTTTTCCCGCGCTATGAGCGCGAGTACGGTATTCCCACCCACTTGCTTTCGGCCATCGCCAGCACTGAGTCGGGCCGCTATCACCAAGGCCTGAAGATTCGCCTGCCATGGCCGTGGACGGTGACGGCAAACGGCAAGGGCCAGTATTTCGATAGCAAGGCGCAAGCGGTGGCGGCTGTGAAAAGCCTGAAGGCCAAGGGTGTGCGCAATATTGACGTGGGTTGCATGCAGGTGAATCTTTACCACCATGCAGACGCATTCGCCAATGTTGAGCAGGCGTTTGAGCCGGACAACAACATCAACTACGCGGCCACGTTCCTGCGTAGCCTGTATAATGACGATAAGAGCTGGAAGCAGGCGGCGTCGGACTATCATTCCAAGACCCCGGCATTGGGCGCTAAATATATCGGGCTGGTGTATGACAGCTGGTTTAACATCATCCAGAAGCTGCGCGAGGCGCGGCTCACGGTTCCTTCCAGCTCGCTTACGGCGATGAGCGAAATGAAGGGCGGCAAGGCAAACAAGCAGCTGGCGTCGGCGAAGATTGAGCCGTATCCGGTAGCGCCTGCCAAGCCCGTGTATACGCCGCCGCGCATGAACAGCATTAAGGTAAGCTCCGTGCAGCAGGTTGAGCCTGCGGATTCCATCAGCTATACGCATAGCAGCCGCGATAACGGCATTATGGTTGTGCGCGCCGATAATTCGGCCACCGGGCCTTCGCTCGATAGCCGCAGCTCTCCCATGATTATTACGCCTTCGGCACCTGCGGCCCCGACTGCTCCTGTGGCCCCTGTGGCACCCGTGGTTGCGGCGGTGCCTGCTGTGCCGGCGCTTGTGCCTGTGGCGGCGCTTACGGCGCCGGGGCCTGCAAGTTATCAGGTGGCTTCGGCCACGCCTGCGCAGGCTTCGCTGCCTACGCCTGTTCAAACCCTGGCGGTGAGCGAGAACGGCTCTCAGGCCAGCGCTTCGGTGTCGGTTCCGATGTCGGGCATTACGCAGGCGGCCATTGCGCCTGTGACGGGTATTGCCAATGCGGTGCTGCATGAGGCTTCGGCTTCGGTCACGCAAGGCATCCGCGAGATGGCGACCCCGGCGGTGGCTACCCCGCAGGTTGCGTCCAACGACGGCGGGTATGTGCGCCGCTCTGTTCCGGCCTCGCTTACCAGCTATAAATCCGGCCCCAATTTCATTTTCAACGAATAGCCCAAAAAAGGGTGACGGTGTGGCGGGAGTCGTCTATATAAGGCGTATCGTATTCCTACCGGAGAATTCCTATGCAGCCGTTTGAAGTCATTGAAGTAGCCTCGCTGGAGGTTGTGTGTGAGGGGGGCGGCGGTGCGCTGGGCCACCCGCGTGTGTATCTGCACATTGACCAGGACAAGGGCGAGATCATCTGCCCGTATTGCAGCCGCCAGTATGTGCTTGGCCTGCTTGCCAAGCACGCCAGCGGCCACTGATGCTGGCCATCATCCTTATCCTGCTGCTTGTGGCGCTGGTGCTGGTGCTGGGCGTCGGTATTGTGTTGATGGGCATGGGGGGTGAAAAGAATGTGCGCTACAGCAATAAACTGATGGTGGCGCGCGTGTGGCTTCAGGGCCTGTCGCTGATGTTGCTTGCGCTTATATTCTTCATGGGGAATAAATTATAACCATGGTGAAGCTCAACAAAATATATACCCGCACGGGTGACGACGGCCAGACCGGGCTGGTGGGCGGCGCGCGCCGCAAGAAGCAGGATTTGCGCGTGGAAGCTTACGGCACGGTGGATGAGACGAATTCGGTGATTGGCCTGGCGCGGCTGCACACCAAGGGCGAGCATGACGCGATGCTGAACCGCATCCAGCATGATCTGTTTGATTTAGGCGCGGACCTTGCCACGCCTGAGGGCGGCGAGGGGGCACTGCGCATTATCGCGAGCCAGGTGATACGGCTGGAAAATGAGATTGATGGGTTGAACGCGAATCTTGCGCCGCTTGCGTCATTCGTTTTGCCGGGTGGCACGAAGGCTTCGGCGACTTTGCATCTGGCGCGAACCGTTGCGCGCAGGGCGGAGCGGGTGATGTGCGCGCTGGCGGAAGTGGAGCAGGTAAACGCTGTGGCCATTCAGTATATCAACCGGCTTTCGGACTTTTTATTCGTGCTGGCGCGTGTGGCGAATGCCAATGGTCAGCAGGATGTTTTATGGCAACCGGGCGTGAACCGTGATAAGGAATAGTGATGAAAATCCTCGTAAGCGTTAAACGTGTCGTTGATTATAATGTGCGCATCCGCGTGAAGGCGGATGGGTCGGGCGTGGAGACTGCGAATGTGAAAATGTCGCTGAATCCGTTTGATGAAATCGCGGTGGAAGAAGCGGTGCGGCTTAAGGAAAAAGGGGTGGCCACCGAAGTGGTGGTGGTGAGTATTGGTGTTGAGGCGGTGCAGGAATCGCTTCGCGCGGCGCTTGCCATGGGCGCGGACAGGGCCATTCATGTGGTGACGGATGCGGTGATTCAGCCGTTGGCGGCGGCGAAGATTTTGAAGGCGGTGGCGGCTTCGGAAAACCCCGGCCTGATTATTACGGGTAAGCAAGCCATTGACGATGACGCCAACCAGACGGGGCAGATGCTTAGCGCATTGCTGGGTTGGGCGCAGGGTACGTTTGCTTCTAAATTAGAATTGGCCAATGGTTCGGCCACGGTTACGCGCGAAGTGGATGGCGGGTTGATGACGGTGAAGCTGAAATTGCCGGCGGTGATTACCACCGATTTGCGGTTGAATGAGCCGCGCTATGCGACATTGCCCAATATTATGAAAGCGCGCAGTAAGCCGTTGGCTAAGACGACGCCTGCTGAGCTGGGTGTGGATATTGCGCCGCGCATTAATTTTATCAAAGCGGCGGAGCCTGCCAAGCGCAAGGGTGGCGGCAAGGTTGCAAGCGTTGAAGAGCTGGTGAATAAACTGCGCAATGAGGCGAAGGTCATATGATTCTTGTAATCGCGGAACATAATAACAAGGCGCTGCATGCCGCTACGAAAAACGCGGTGACGGCTGCTTCGCAAATGGGCGGGGATATTGCCGTGCTGGTTGCGGGGCAGGGGTGTGACGCTGTGGCGAAGGAAGCAGCGGGCATTGCGGGTGTTGCCAAAGTATTGGTGGCGGATGCCGCGCATTATGCGCATGCGCTGGCAGAAAATATTGCGCCGCTGGTTGCGGGGATTGCGAAGAATTACAGCCACGTTGTGGCGACGGCTACGACGACGGCGAAGGATGTGATGCCGCGCGCGGCGGCGCTGACGGATTGTTCGCAGGTGTCGGAAATTGTGCAAGTTGTGTCGGCTGATACGTTCGTGCGGCCGATTTATGCGGGTAACGCATTGGAGACGGTGCAGAGTACGGAAGCGGTGAAATTTATTACGGTGCGCCAGACGGCGTTTGCGGCTGCGGGTGCGGGTGGTTCGG
>JAYULW010000092.1:0-31818 GCA_043763155.1 Alphaproteobacteria bacterium
TGTGCGGGCACGTTGGGGGCGATGATGGAGACGGTGTGGCCCGCGCCGATACCGCGCTTGGAAAGCGCGTGGGCGAGGCGCTTGCAGCGGGCGTAGGTCTGTGCCCAGGTGTAATGCGCGGATTCGTGGATGAGGGAGGGATGGTCGGGGAAGGCAAGCGCGCTGCGCATGAGGAAGCTGAGCGGCGTAAGGGGCAGGTGGTTGGCGGGGTTTGGGTCGAGCTGCTGGTTGTAGATATTCATGTGTGGCGGACGTCTCCAATCTGCATGGCTTGATTATACCCCAGCTAAGCGGGTTGGCCAAAGGGTATCTGTGTAAATATTTACTATTCCGTGGCTTGCGCAAATAGGGTATGGGTAGGGAATGGGTATAAAACATTACATTGAGACACATTTCGGGGTGGTGCTGATGGCGGGCTGCGCCCTTGGGCTGGTGGTGCCGGGGATGCAGCATTTGCCGAACAGCACAGCGGTGCTGGTGCTGGCGCTACTGATGTTTGTTTCGTGCTACCGTTTTGGCGAGGGCGGCGTTGCGGCCATTCGCTGGGTGCATGTGCTGGGGTATTGGGCGTTGCGCTATGGGGTGTTGCCGTGGGGCTTGTGGGCGCTGGCGCGTGTGTTTGTGCCGCAATATGCGGTGGGGGTGTTTTTGCTGGCAGTGCTTCCGGCGGGGGTTTCCAGCCCGGCGATTTCGCATATTTACGGCGGCATCGTGGCGCCGGGGTTTGCGATTGTGATTTTGAGCCAGCTGGCCACGCCGTTTTTGATTCCGCTGCAATTTGCGCTGCTGGGGCATGTGGATGTTGGGGGAGCGATTAGCGTGGTGCCGTCGGCGTGGGATTTATTCATGACGATGGTGTGGTGTATTTTTGTGCCGATGCTTGTGTATTTTTGCGTGCGCGGGCATGAGGGGCTGAAGGAATATACGTTGCGGCAGAATAAACTATTTTCGATGCTGCTGGTTGCGTTTGTGATTGCGCTGGCGATTGCCAAGCAGCGCGATATTTTGATTTCGCATGTGGGGGACATGGCGTTGTCGCTGGTGATTACGGTGCTGTGTTTTGTGCTGTTTATGGTAGCGGGCTGGTGGTATGGGCGCAAGCTCCCGCGGGATGAGCGCACGACGTATGCGGTGTGTTCGTCGTTTAACAATGCGGCGCTGGGGGTGAGCTTGGCGCTGCTGCATTTTCCGCCGGAGATTATTTTGTTTGTGGCGGTGAGCGAAATCGCGTGGGCGATGCTGCCGGTGTTATTCGGCGTCTTCATTCGCCTTGTGTGACCATTTCTTTTCCTGGGCCAGCGGGTGGTTTTGCTGCACCAGCTGTTGCAGGCGGTCGGCGTTTACATGGGTGTAAATCTGGGTGGTGGTGATGTCGGAATGGCCGAGGAGTTCCTGTATCACGCGTAAATCCGCGCCGCCGGATAATAGATGGCTGGCAAACGAGTGGCGCAGCGTGTGGGGCGAGATGCTTTCGGGGTCGAGGTTTGCTTTGATTGCCAGGTCTTTGAGCAGGAGCGCGAATTGCTGGCGGGTGATGTAGCCCTCGGCGCGGTGATAGGGGAAGAGGTACGGCGAGGTTTCGCCCTCGCGAAGGAAGGTGCCGCGTAAATGCAAATAAGCGGTGAGGGCTTCGCGGGATTTGCCGCCGACGGGAACGAGGCGTTCTTTGTTGCCTTTGCCGCGAATGACTAAAAAATCGGTGGTGACGCGCTTGCCGCTGTCTTTGACTTGCAGGGCGGAGAGTTTCAGGCCTACGAGTTCGGACACGCGGAGCCCTGCGCCGTAGAGCAGTTCCAGCATGGCGCGCAGGCGAATGCCTTCGGAGGTGGAGTCGGCTTCGGCGGCATCCAGCAGGGCAGTGACGCCTGCTTCATCCAGTGTTTTGGGCAGGGGGCGGCCTAGCTTGGGGGTGTCAATGGTGGCGGTGGGGTTGTCGGGCCTTAGTTTTTCGGTGTAGAGGAACTGGAAAAGCTGGCGCAGCGCGGAGAGCTTGCGGGCGATGGTTTGGGGCGAGCGCTGGGCTTTGGTGAGCTGGCGGAGGAAATTTTCGAGTTCCTCGCGCGGGGTTTGGAGCAGGGGGTGCTTCTTAAATGCTAGAAAATCAATAAGATCGCGCTCGTAGGCGGCGACTGTGTTGGCGCTGGCGCCGCGCTCGGCCACCATCATTTCGAGGAATTGCTCGACGAGGTTTTGGTCGGGGCTAGGGCTGCTTGGGGTTGAGGAGCGCCGCGGCATCCAGTTCTTTCTCAATGGGTTGCGAAGGGGCGGGAATGGGGCTGGCCATCAGGAAAATGCCGCCGCCAACTACGACGAACAGGATTAAACCTAAGAAGATGCCTTTTGCCGGGGTCTTGCGCTTATGTTGCATTATTCGATTTTTCCTTTAGTTATGAGCTGACTGTATCGTAATATGCCGCCCACAGATTACAAGTATTGATTAACGCCGACATGAACGCCCATTCGCCAGCCCCGTCCTTCAAGCTTTCCAAGCCGATTGTGCTGGTGGGGCTTATGGGTGCGGGCAAATCCACGATCGGGCGGCGGTTGAGCGGGGCGCTGTCGCTGCCGTTCATGGATTCGGACAATGAAATCGCCGAAGCTGCGGGGTGCAGTATTTCCGATATTTTTGAAAGTTATGGCGAGGCGATTTTCCGCGATCTGGAAAAGCGCGTACTTTTACGCCTGATCAGCAGCGCGCCCTGCATTATCGCAACCGGCGGGGGTGCGTTCATCAACCCTGAGATTCGCGCGGCGGTGAAGGAGAAGGCGGTTTCGGTTTGGCTGAAGGCGGACCTTGATGTGCTGCTGGAGCGCGTGTCGCGCAGGGATACGCGGCCGCTTTTGAAGGCAGGGGACAAGGGCGAGATTTTGTCGCGGTTGATGGAGGAGCGCTACCCGATTTACGCCGAGGCCGATATTGTAATTGATAGCAATGCGGGCCTGCATGAGGCGGTGGTGGACCATATTGTTTCGGCGCTTGAGGCAGACCATGGCTGAGCCGGAGATTGCGCCGCTGCGCGTGGCGCTGGGTGAGCGGGCCTATGATATTATTGTGGGTGAGCGGATTCTGGGCAAGGCGGGGCGCTATATCCTGCCGCTGATCAAGACCAAAAAAGTGCTGATTGTGAGCGACGAGTCGGTGGCGCGGCTGTATTTGCACCGTCTGACCAATGCGCTGGAAGAAGCGCAGATTCGCAGCCGCAGTATTTTGGTGAAGCCCGGCGAGGGCAGCAAAAGCATGAGCGTGTTTGGCGACGTGATGGAGCAATTGCTGGCCGAAAAGCCTGACCGCAAGACAACGCTGATTGCGCTGGGCGGCGGGGTGATTGGCGATTTGACCGGGTTTGCGGCCAGTGTTTTGCTGCGGGGTGTGGATTTTATCCAGATTCCCACCACGCTGCTTTCGCAGGTGGATAGTTCGGTGGGCGGCAAAACGGGCATTAATTCGCGCTATGGCAAAAACCTGATCGGGGCATTCCACCAGCCGCGCCTTGTACTGGCGGATGTGGCGACGCTTACCACGCTTCCGAAGCGCGAGCTGCTTTCGGGCTATGCGGAAGTGCTGAAATACGGGCTGATTAATGATATGGTGTTTTTCACATGGCTGGAGGCTAACGGCCCGGCCATGCTTGCGGGCGATACGTCGCTGCTGGCGGAGGCCATCTCTCGTTCTTGCGCGGCGAAGGCCGCCATTGTGGCCGAAGACGAAAAAGAGGGCGGAGTGCGCGCGCTTTTGAACCTTGGGCACACGTTCGGCCATGCGCTGGAGGCAGAAACCGGTTATGGGGATGCGCTCCTGCACGGCGAAGCGGTGGCGATTGGCATGATTTTAGCGCTTAAGGTTTCGGTGGCGATGGGGATTTGCCCGCAGGCCGACCTCGACCTGGTGCTGGCGCATTACCGCGATGTGGGGCTGATGGGAAGCCCGCGTGACGTGCGCCCGGACTGGAACGTTTCGGCGCTGATGGAGCATTTTACCCGCGATAAAAAGACCGAAGATGGCAAGCTTACCTTCATCCTGCTGCGCGGCATTGGGAAAGCATTTATAACGCAAGAGGTTAACGCCGAATTGATCCGCGACGTCCTTGCGCAAGCGGTTGCCGCATAATATAGTAGCGCCCGCATGAACCCTGAAATCACCAATAACTTCTTCCTGCTGTACGGCACCATCATTTTCCTGTGCCTGCTGTTTTCCGCGTTTTTCTCGGCGGCGGAAACGGCGATGACGGCTGTTTCGCGCGCGCGCATTTACCAGCTGGTGATGGATGGCAATAAGGCCGCCCAAGTGGTGACCAAGCTGCGCAGGCAGAAAGACGCGCTGATCGGCACGGTGCTGCTGGGCTATAATGCGGTGAATATTGCAGCGTGCAGTTTAGCGACCAGCGTTTCGCTTTCGTATTTTGGGGAAAAAGAGGGCGGGTTTTCGCTGATTATTTCTACCGTGGTGATGACGGTGCTGGTGGTGGTGTTTACCGAAGTGCTGCCTAAGACATATGCGATTCATAATTCTGAGAAGGTGGCGCTGCGTTTTGCGCCTGCACTGCAATTGGCGGTGAAGATTCTTTACCCGATTACGAAAAGCATTCAGGTGTTCATCTCTGGTTTGTTTAAGGTGTTTGGGGTGGATGTGACGAGTTCGCATAATCTGATTTCGGCCACCGATGTGATTCGCGGCACGATTGAGCTGCATCACCGTGAAGGCAAAATGATAAAGCAGGACCGCGATATGCTGGGAAGCATTCTGGACCTGAACGATATTGAAGTCGGCGAAATCATGATCCACCGCAAGGAAGTGGAAACGCTGAATGCGGATTTGCCGGTGGATGAGCTGATTGCGCAGGCCGTTTCCACCATGCATAGCCGCATTCCGGTGTGGCGCGGGGAAGCGGATAATATTATTGGTTTGCTGCATATTAAAAACCTGATCCGGGCGCTGAATGAAAAGCGCGCGGCGGGCTTGCCTATGACTGTGGATGATGTGCTGCTGATTGCGAAGAAGCCGTGGTTTATTCCTGAGACGACTTCCTTGCGCGACCAGCTGTTGGCGTTTCGCAACAAGCGGCAGCATTTCGCGTTTGTAGTGGATGAGTATGGCGGCTGGCGCGGGGTGGTGACGCTCGAAGACATTATCGAAGAAATCGTGGGCGATATTGAAGATGAGCATGATGAAGAAGAAACCGGCATCCAGAAAGTGGGCGAAGATGCCTATTACGTGGTGGGCGGGCTTTCGGTGCGCGACCTGAACCGCCATCTGGACTGGAATTTGCCGGATGAGAATGCTTCTACCATTGCGGGGCTTTTGATTCATGAGATACAGGCGATTCCTTCGGTGGGGGCGCTGTTTGATGTACATGGGTTCCGCTTTACGGTGGTTTCAAAAGATGGCGCGCGGGTGACGCGTTTGCGCATCGAAAAATTGCCGGATACGAAACTTCCCGAAGATGTTGAGCTGTAATGAGCGATGCGGAAAAACCGGGATATATCGTGGAATTTGTTGTGGTGGGTAAGTCTGTGAAGGCAACCGCCATTGACCCCAATACGATGCGTGAGGCGAGCATTATCGGCTCGTCGCTGCTGCCGAAGAAGATGCTGGCGAAGCAGGCGGTGCGCAAACTGGAATATGTGATGGGTAAGGGCGAAAAGCCATGAGCCTGCTTAAAACCATCCGCAAAAAACTGCGCCCAAAGAAAAAGAAAAAACGCGCCCCCCAAGGCGAAGGCCGCAGCCCGCAAAGCAAAGGTAAGCGCGGCAGCGATTTACCGGCGTATCCGCAATACCGCTCCGGAGCCAAAAAGAAGAAAAAACCTGCGCGCAGCAAGCGCTGGCTGATTCGCGTCGGGCTTGCCTGCGTTATGGTGCTGGTGGTGTTGTATGCGTGGTTCTCGTGGGGGCTGCCGGATATTGAGGATTTGAACACGTCTACCAAAGCACCCAGCATTTTGATCAAGACGGTGAAGGGCGATATTATCGGCAGTTTTGGCGATATTTATGGTGATTACCTGCCGTTTGACGATTTCCCCACGTCGCTGGTGGATGCGGTGATGGCGACCGAAGACCGGAGTTTTTACAGCCATTTCGGTATTGATCCGATCGGGTTGCTGCGCGCAACATTCGTGAATGTGAAGGCAGGGCATGTGGTGCAAGGCGGCAGCACCATTACGCAGCAGGTGGCCAAGAACGTGTTCCTTACGCCGGAGCGCTCGTTCGGGCGCAAGATCAAAGAAATGCTGCTGGCGCTGAAGCTGGAACACCGCTTCAGCAAAAAAGAAATCATGGGGATTTACCTGAACCGGGTGTATCTGGGCGCGGGCAATTATGGGGTGGACGCAGCCGCGCACCGCTATTTCGACAAGTCGGCGCGCCAGCTCACGCTTTCGGAATCGGCGATTATCGCAGGGCTGCTGAAAGCGCCTTCGCGCTTTGCGCCTACGTCCAACCCCAAGCTTTCGCGCGAGCGGGCCACGGTGGTTTTGAGCAACATGGAAGATGCGGGCTACCTCACCGCGCAGCAGGCAGCGCGCGCGAAGGAAGAGCTGGCGCGCACTATGAACGGGCGCAAGAAAGCCGCGCAAAGCACGCAGTATTTCTCGGACTGGATTTTGGACCAGTTGCAGGATTATGTGGGCACGATCACCGAAGACGTGGTGGTGATTACGACGCTGAACCCCGACATGCAGACCATGGCCGAAAAGGCGATGACCGATATCATGGACAAGGAAGCGGACTCGCATAATGTCGGGCAGGCGGCGCTGCTTTCGATGGAGCCGAGTGGTGCCATCCGCGCCATGGTCGGCGGGCGCAATTACGGCGACAGCCAGTATAACCGCGCCACGCAATCGCTGCGCCAGCCGGGGTCTTCGTTTAAGTTGTTCGTGTATCTGGCGGGGCTGGAAAACGGGCTTACGCCGGATTCCATCGTGGAAGACCAGCCTGTTGGCATTAAAGTGGTGGGCGGTACGTGGCGGCCCAAGAATTATACCAATAAATACCTGGGCACGATTTCGCTGAAGGAAGCGGTGACGGAGTCGGTGAATACGGTTGCGGTGCAGGTGGCGCAGGAAGCGGGCTTTGATAAGGTCATTGATGTTGCGCACCGTTTGGGGCTTAGCAATGATATGGACCCGCTGCCAAGCATTGCGCTGGGTGCTACGGAAGTTTCGCTGATGGAAATGACGACCGCTTATGCGCATATGGCTGCGAACGGGGCGATTGTGTACCCGTATGGGATTGAGGAAATTGATTCGGCGAAGGGCAAGGTGCTTTACCAGCGGCAAATTTCGGCGAAGGGCGTGGTGATCCGCTCCGGCATTGTGGGGATGATGAACGAGATGCTGATGAATGTGATTAGCGAAGGCACGGGCAAGGGCGCCAATATCGGGCGGCCTGCGGCGGGCAAGACGGGTACGACGTCGGACTATAAAGACGCGTGGTTCATGGGCTATACGCCGGATTTAGTGACGGGCGTGTGGGTGGGTAATGACGACAACACGCCGATGAAAAAAGTGACGGGCGGCATGCTGCCTGCGCAGATCTGGCATAATTACATGATTGCGGCATTGGCAGGCACGCCTGCGCATGATTTGCCCACGAGCCGGGGCGATAACGGCAATGCGGGGCTGCCATGGCAGGAAGAGCAGGCGGAGACCCAATACCCGCAGGCGCAGGATGCGCATGAGCGGATGCATGAGCAAAAACACAAGGGCAATGTGGACCTTGGGCATTCCTTCTGGGATAAGCTTTTGCGCTAATTGGCTGTATTTCAGGTATATTTACGGCTGTAAAATGGCTGTAACATTTGCTTTCGGGCGCATCATAAATGTTTAACGGGCGCGATTGCGCCACTGCGCTATGATACTGGTATGAGCACAGTTGTTGAAAGCACGATGCAGATCCATAACCACCACGCGGTATTGCAGCCATTGCAGGGCGCAGAGCTGGAAGATTTGCACACGGTGGACGAAGAAGCGCATGAGCTGAAGATGGCGCTGGCGTCGGCCAACCGCGACAGGACCCGCATTATTTTAGACCAGATGAAATCGCTTGCGGGGAGAATGCCTACGCAGGGGCGCAAGGCGCGCCGCTCGGCGGGCGTTTTGCAAGCGGCGATTACGCAGGCCGAGCAGCAGCTGGAAGCCTTAAACGACGACGAATACCGGCGCACGCACGACGATGCGGCTGTGCGCAGGCTGTTTGAGATTGCGGTGTATAGCACCATGTCGAAAGACGCGAAGATGTTTTATAATAACATTGAGCACGACAAGACCTACAAGCTGGTGGCGGTTGCACCCGGCGGCAAGGTGGAAAAAACAATAGAAAAAGAAGTGGAAGGCGAGCATTTGCGCCGCCATTTCAGCTTGCTGAAATTCCACAGTATGAGCGAGGCCGAGAAGCGGCAGGTGCTCAATGAAACCTTCGGCGTGGATAATGCGGTGGAGCAGGTGGCTAATGATGCGGCGAAGCTGAAGGCGGAACGTGAAGAACTGGCGCACCTGCATGATGCATTGAAGGACATGGAGGCGTACCGCGCCTATATCAGCATTACCCATTCACACGGGAATTTGCGCAAGGTGATGGTGGAGATTGCGCTGGACCATGACCATTTCCAGCGGGCGCACAAGGAAGTGGATGCGCTGGTGCAGGCGTATGACGCGGTGCTGGCAGCGCCTGATGACGAGGGCGCGAAAGTGCGCCTGGTTGAGGCGCGCAGGCGGATGAAGAAAACGCTGAAAGACGATATTATCAACGATGTGCTGCTGGACGCCAATGACGGCGGCGTGCAGCCGATGCGCGCACCGGGCGAAATGCTGTCGCCGCTTACGCCCATGCTTGCGGCAGCGGGCAAGCTTCTGGGTGTTAAATCTTAATTTTTACTGGTGATTGTTCATGGTAAGCACTTCTTTGCTTTTCATGATGTCGAGCCGTTTTTGCAATTCGGTGATGACACCTTCGACGCCCTTGGTTTGGGCCATCTGCGAGAGTTCCGAGCGGTGGGTGGTGATGAGGCTCACATTTTCGATGGCGATGTCGCGCACCTTATAGTGGCCGTCATTGTCGTTTACCACGTAGTTCACCTGCAGGTTTTCCATGTCGGCGAGCATCATCTGGGTGCGTACGGTGAAGTCCTGTTCGTTGTTTTCATGCACGGTGAAGACCTTGATGTCGCGGATGCGCTTGTCGGGGTTTTCGGCAAAGTTGGCAACGTAGGTTTCGGTCAGGTATTTGCGGTATAGCGCCGTGTAGCGCTCGCGCTGTTCGTCGCTTGCGCGGGCCCAGCCGTTGCCAAGCACGAATTTGGCGATCCAGTCAATGTCTACAGAGTTGCTGAAGGCGGTGCGCAGCACACCCTTCCTGTCGTCGAAGGTTTTCTTGGTGTCCTGGATGATGGCCAGCACCATCTGGGCGAAGTGGCGGGCGTAGTCTTCCTTGGCTTTAACGCTTTCGGATTTCTCGGCAGGCTTCTCGGCAGGCTTATCCGGGGATTCTTCGGCTTTGTCTTGCGCGGCAGCGAAGCCGCACGGGAAGGTTGCAAGCAAAGCAGCGAAAAGGGCCGCTTTAAGGGCGGTGGACAGACGGTACATGCGGGTCCTTAAGAAACTTGGTTTGGTGTTTAGGGGGCTATACACCATTTTTTCCATAGTATCAAATCCGGCGATGGGTAAACAGGAAAAGTTCGGAATTACCTTTATGTGAATAAATTTTGCGTTATATTGAGGAACTTCCGCTATTTCGCATATCCAAAAGGAACTTTATGCTCGTTGCCTTATATTTCGCGATTTCCATGTTGTCGGCGTTCCTGCTTTTCCTGGTGCAGCCGATGGCGGCCAAGGCGGTGTTGCCGGTGCTGGGGGGCGCGCCCTTTGTGTGGAACGGGTGCATGCTGTTTTTCCAGACGCTGCTACTGGGCGGGTATTTGTATTCGCATCACGTGGTAAGGCGCTTGCCGCCGCGCAAGCAGGTTTGGGTGCATTTGAGTGTATTGGTTGCGGCACTGGTGTTTTTCCCCACCGGATTTACCGGGGTGACGGGGGTTGATTCCGCCATGCACCCGCTGTTGTGGCTGATGGTGACGCTGCTGGCGAGCATCGCTGCGCCGTTTTTCGCGCTTTCGGCGACTGCGCCCATGATTCAGGGCTGGTTTGCGGTGGCGGGGCATAAGCGCTCGGCGAACCCGTACTTCTTATACGCGGCCAGCAATCTTGGCAGTTTTGGTTCGCTGATTGTGTATTTGCTGGTGGTGGAGCCGAATTTCACGCATTCGCAGCAGCTCACGATCATGCATCTGGGCTTTGCGCTGCTGGTTGCTTTGTTTATGACGGCGGGGGTGAGGCTGTATCGCAACGGGGCGGTGCCCAACGTGGTTGCGCGGCATGTGAAGGATGATGCGCCGCCGGTTCGTGTGCGCCAGATTGCCTATTGGCTGGCGCTGTCGTTTGTGCCTTCGAGCTTACTGTATGGGGTGACGCAATATATCAGCACCGACGTGGCCTCGATGCCGCTTTTGTGGGTGCTGCCGCTGGCGCTGTACCTGCTCACGTTTGTGCTGGTGTTCGCGGAAAAGCCGATTGGGCTTTATACCTGCCGCTGGCTGCATTTGCCTGCGGCGGCGGGGATGGTGCTGATTTATCTTTCGTGGCTGGAATACGACATGTGGATGATGATGATGCACATGGTGCTGTTCTTCATCGTGGTGATGGCGTGCCATGGGTATCTGAGCCAGTCGCGCCCGGCTGCGTCGCAGCTTACGAATTTTTACCTGTGGGTGTCGTTTGGCGGGGTGCTGGGCGGGATTTTCAATATTTTCGTCGCGCCGCATTTATTCACTGAAATTACCGAATATCCGCTGATGATGTTTATCAGCGGGCTTGTGTGCATTCCGTTTGCCAGTGCGCGCCTGTCGCGGTTGCGCTGGCAGTCTGTGGTGCCAAGCGCGGCGGTGCTGCTGGTGTCGGCGGCGTTTTATTTCGCGCTTAAGCATAATTTCTGGATTGGCGACAAGATGCATGTCAGCCCCGATAGTTTTTCGACGGGCCTGTGGCAGGTGATTTCCGAGCTGTGGCGCATGATGATTGTGGTGTTGTTGTGCTTTGGGGCGCAGCGTTTGCGGCTTATCAATACGTCGGTATTCGTGGCGCTGCTTGTGGGCGCGCAGTTGCTGTATACGGTGTTTCCGGATATGGATTACCTGTTCAACGAGCGCAATATCTTTGGCGTGAACCGCGTGTTCTATGATGCCCGCACCAATACCAACCTGTTCCGCCACGGCACGACTGACCACGGCAAGCAATCGCGTGACGAGGCGTCACGCCTGAAGCCGGTGTCGTATTATGTGCCGCTGAGCATGGTGTTTGATGCGCTCGATGAAGACAAGCGCACCCGCACCAAGCCCGTGGCAGCGCTGGGGCTTGGCGTGGGCACGATTGCCTGTTACGGCAAGCCGGGCGAGCAGTTCGATATTTTTGAAATTGACCCGCTGGTGCAGAAAATCGCGACCGATGGCAATTTATTCACGTATTTGCGCGATTGCAAACCAGACAAGCGAATCATCATCGGGGATGCGCGCATCAACCTGGGCAAGCAGCCCGACAAGCGTTACAGCCTTGTGATCGCCGATACGTTTTCGTCGGACGCGGTTCCGGTGCATATGCTGACGCAAGAAGCGATTGCAATGTATCTGGACAAGGTGGTTGATGGCGGGGTGGTGGCGGTGCATATCACCAACCGTCACCTGAATCTTGGTCCGGTTATCAGCTCCATTGCCGGTGAGCTGGGGGCGCATGCTTATTACTATTATTATGATCCGGGCGAAGATTACCCGCTGGGTGATCCTGCGGAGTGGATTATGGTGACGCGTAACGAAGCGTTCCTGCCGCGCCTGCAAAAAATCAATCCCGAATGGCACGAGATGCATTTCTTTGATCCTGAATATTTATGGCGCGATGATTTTTCCAACATATGGCGCGTGATACGTATGCAGACAAATTTATGGGGTCTTTTCAGCTAACTTATTTCAGTTGCGTGGTCTTATGCTTGTTATCCTTTATTTCGGTATTTCGCTTCTTTCGGCTTTCCTGCTTTTCTTAGTACAGCCGATGGCGGCCAAAGCGGTGCTTCCCATTCTTGGCGGGGAGCCGTTTGTGTGGAATGGGTGCATGTTGTTTTTCCAGACGCTGCTGCTGGGCGGGTATCTGTATTCGCATCATGTGGTGCGGCGCTTGCCGCCGCGCAAGCAGGTGGTGGTGCATATGCATGTGCTGCTGCTGGGGATTGTTTTATTCCCCAGCGGGTTTGTGGGCGCTAACAGCCTGGATCCGGCCATGCACCCGCTGTTGTGGCTGATGGTGACGCTGCTGCTTAGCATTGCCGTGCCGTTTTTTGCGCTTTCGGCGACTGCGCCCATGATTCAGGGCTGGTTTGCGGTGGCGGGGCATAAGCGCTCGGCGAACCCGTACTTCTTATATGCGGCCAGCAACCTTGGCAGTTTTGGCTCGCTGATTGTGTATTTGCTGCTGGTGGAGCCGAATTTTACGCATTTGCAGCAGCTCAGCATTGTGCGCTATGGGTTTGCGGTGCTGGTGGTGCTGTTTGCGCGGGCGGGGTGGATTTTATACAACAACAAAGCGGTGCCGGACGTGATTGCGCACAACGCAACCGAAGCGGCGCCTATTCGCGCGCGCCAGATTGCTTATTGGCTGGCGCTGTCGTTTGTGCCATCGAGCCTGCTGTATGGGGTTACGCAATATATCACGACTGACGTTGGCTCGATTCCGCTGCTTTGGGTGCTGCCGCTGTCGCTTTACCTGCTCACGTTTGTGCTGGTGTTCGCGGAAAAGCCGGTTGGGCTTTATACCTGCCGCTGGCTGCATTTGCCTGCGGCGCTGACCATGATCCTGATTTACCTGACATGGCTGGAATACGATATGTGGCTGATGCTGGTGCATATGGTGCTGTTCTTCATCGTGGTGATGTCGTGCCAGGGGTATTTGAGCCAGTCGCGCCCGGCAGCGTCGCAGCTTACGAATTTTTACCTGTGGGTGTCATTTGGCGGGGTGCTGGGGGGGATATTCAATACGTTCATCGCGCCGCACCTGTTTACCGAAATCACTGAATACCCGCTGATGATGTTTATGAGCGCGCTGGTGTGCATTCCGTTTGCCAGTGCGCGCCTGTCGCGGTTGCGCTGGTGGATGGCGGCGCCTGCTGTGCTGGTGCTGGTGGCGTCGGCTGGGTTTTACCTGTCCATCACCCAGGCGGATTTTCTTGGCCGCGTGTTCCATACCGACGGATGGCGCGTGGTTGCAGGCATCTGGGAGCTGATTTTTGAATGGTGGCGGTTGCTGGTGGTGGCGATGCTGTGCTTTGGCGCGCAGCGCCTGCGGCTGATCCGCACCTCGGTGTTTGTGGCGGTGGTGGTGGGTGCGCAGCTTCTGCTCAATATTAGCCCGGATACGAATTACCTGTTCAGTGAGCGCAATATTTTTGGGGTGAGCCGTGTGTTCAACGACCCGGCCACCAACGTGAACTTCTTCCTGCATGGCACGACCGATCATGGCAGGCAGTCGCTGGATGAGCAGTTCCGGCTGCACCCAATTACCTATTATGTGCCGCTGAAAATGGCTTTTACGGCAATGGACCAAGACGCCCGCACGCGGGATAAGCCTGTGGCTGTGCTTGGGCTTGGCGTGGGCACGATCACTTGTTACGGCAAGCCGAAACAACATTTCGACGTGTTTGAAATTGACCCGCTGGTGGAAAAGATTTCGTATATGAACAACCTGTTCACCTATATGCGCGATTGCCCGCCGGAGAAGCAGGTGATTATCGGCGATGGCCGCGTGAGCCTTGAGAGGCAGCCCGACGCGCATTACGGCATGATCGTGATGGATGCGTTTTCGTCGGACGCTGTTCCGGTGCATATGCTGACGCGGGAAGCTATCGGCATGTTCTTAAGCAAGGTGGTTGATGGCGGGATTGTGGCGATTCATATCATGAACCGCCATTTGCATCTTGCTCCTGTGATCAGCACGGTGGCCCATGAGCTGGGCGCGCATGTGTATTACTATAATTACGTACCGGGCGACGACGAGCCGCTGGCTAACCCTTCGGAGTGGACGCTGGTTTCGTATAATAACCTGCTGGGGCAGCTGCAAGGGATTGATCCGGGCTGGCAGGAGCTGGACACCTATGATCCGGACTATCTGTGGCGCGACGATTTCTCGAACCTGCTACGCGTGATCCACATGAAGAGCAGCTTCTGGGGGCTGTTCCACGAGAAATAGTAAACGCTGAAAATTAAACGCTGAGTTGGGCTGTTTTGGCAGCTTCGGTGCTGGCGGTGGCACGGTCGGCGAAGTTGCCGGCGGGTGTGGCTGCTATATCGGCCGGGGCAATGGATTTGCGCGGGGCGATTTTGCTGACTGCGCTGGTTTCAGGCGCGTGTTCGTGATGCTTGCTTGCCATGCTGGCCACGCGCTCGGCAGGCTCGGTGCCCAGATTATCGAGCGCGATATGGTGGTAGCGGTACATATCAACCATCAGCTTGTTATACACTTCGCCGAACTGGACGTTTTTGTCCTTCAAATGTTCGGTGAGGTAGGCGGCGGTGTTGGCCATCAGCTGGGGTAATTGTTCGGGTGGGGTCTTGGCCAGCGTGTCGGTTGCGTGGGCGTAGACTTCTTCCATGTTCAGGTCTTTGACGCCGTAGGGTGCGGAAAGGCGCATGATGAAAGCGGTGGTGAACAGCGAGCCGCCGACGGAGCCGAGGTAATCGGTCGAGACTTTGCCGCCGCAAGTGATTTTGCGCTTGGCGTAGCTGTCATAGGCCATGGTGGTGGAGCCGATGGCTTCGGTGGCGGTCGAGATTTTGAATAAATATTCTTCGCGGAACTTATCGAGCGCGGTGCGGTCGGGGTTGTAGGGGTCGGGCGCTTTGGCGAAGAAAGCCAGCGTTTTGCCCGCAAGCCAGAAGGAACCTGCGTTGAAGATGAATTTGTCGGGGTTGCGCATTTTCTTGAAGGCTTCGCCGGGCTTGCCTTCGAAGAGTTTGCTCATGCCGCCTTTCCAGTTTTCCCATTTCATGGGGAATACGAGCGACACGCCACCGAAATAACGCAGGCCCACTTCGCCCAGCGTTACAGAATTGGCCTGCATGAAGCTGTGGGCTTTCTGGCCAAGGGTTTTGGGAACGGGTGGTTCTTTGCGCAGGTCGGCGCGCTTGGCGTCGGCGGGGAAAAGCTCGCCCACGTTGGTGATGGATTCGCCCAGTTCGTCGTTTAGCTTGTTCTTTACCACATCGAGGCGGTTGTCGTCGGTGCTGCGCTGCGCGCCGAAGGCAATGTTTACGACGTTGGCCATCAGGTTCGATACGGCGAACACACCTTTGGCGGTGTCGAACGGGCGGCGGGCGTATTTCTGGCCATCAACGGTGATGATCCTGCCGGCGGGGATCTTGCTGTGCTTCTTGGCGTCGAATTTATCAACCAGCATGAAGCTGGAGGCCAGCTGCATGGGGTGGCCGGTCATGCTCAGGATGCCGCGCCATTTCCAGGCGTCGAATTTCTTTTCCGGCACGGTGAGCGTCATGTCGTTACCCTGTTCTTTCAGGATACCGAGCATTTTTTCTTTGGTTTTTTCGCCGTGGGTGACGAACATGGTGTCGCCGCCGATGGCGGTTTCGGCCACAATCTTCTGGCCGATGGGTTCGGCTAGCAGGCTTGCTTTGAAAGCTTCCTTGTCCTGGCCTGCTTTCAGGCGGAAGAAGGTGAAATTGCCATCGGACACAGGCGTGAATTCAACGCTTGCGAGGGGCTGGTTTGCAGACAGGTTTTTATATACGGCCATGCGCTATGCTCCCTTACGCATGAGAGTTTCGGGCGCGGACTGCAACGCGGCAACATAGCTTATATTGGCATTCGCGGGGGTTTTGCGGCTTGGGCGCGCGGCAGGCGCATCCACAGCAATATGATGGTATCGGTAAAGGTCGGTGCTCAGGCGGGTATAGATTTCGCCGTATTGCAGGTTCTGGTCCTTGAAATGGTTGGCCAGTTCGCCCGCGGTGCTGGCAAGCAGCATGGGCAGTTTGTTGGTGGGCATTTTGGCGAGGCAGTCGGTGGTGTGGGCGTATACTTCGTCCATGTCTACGCTCTTTTCGCCGAACTTGGCCCAATGGCGCACGATGTAGCGGGCGGTGAATAATGCGGAGCCAAGCGCGCCTACATAGTCGCGGTATTCCTTGCCCTGGAACATGATGCGGCGGTTGGGGTTGCTGAGCGCATCATAGGTAAGGGTGCCGAATGCGCCGGCTTCGATCCAGCCACCGGCCTTGAAGGCGATTTTCTCGCGGAAGCTTTCAAAAGCGCTGTTGGGCTTCTGGTTGTAATCGTCGGTGGTTTTGGCGAATAGCGAGGTGGTTTTGCCCGCAAGGCTTGCCATGCCAGCGAAATGCACCAGCTCGGAAGGGTTGCGCGCGGCCTTGTAGGCTTCGCCCAGCGAGGGTTTCTTGGTAGCGCCCGGCCATTGGTTGGCGGGGAAGGCGAGCGAAAATGCGCCAAGATAGCGGCACATGATTTCACCTACATATACAGAGTTCTTTTCGAGGAAGCCGTTGACCTTCTGTTTGGAGGTCTGGGGCGTGTTGTCCATGTAGAGTTCTTTGCGGCTGTCGTTTGCCGACGGCAGGCCGTCGCCTGCGGCCACATAACCGGAGAGGTCCTTGTTCACTTTTTCTTTTACGAACAGGAGGCGGTTGGTGTCTTCGGATTTTTGCGCGCCGTAGTTCCAGGTGATGGCGTGGCCAACAAGGTTGCTGGCGGCGAATACGAACATGCCCCAATCAACTTTGTGGTTTTTGCGCATGAGGCTGGAGGAAAGCTGCAGGAGCTGGCCGGGAACGGCGAGCATGGAGATAAGCTTCCAGGTGTCGAGCGACTTGGAGTGGTGGGCCAGTTCCAGTTTGGTGCCGCGGGTTTCGAGCGCTTTGATGATTTCTTCCTGCGGTTTTGCGCCGCGGGTGATGATGACGGGCTGTTCGCCGATCTGCGATTCGCCGACGATGGTCTGGGTGATGTCGTGCGTCAGGAATTGCTTCAGGGCTTCGGTGTGCTTTGCGTCTTTGGCGGTGAAAAACGCGAGATTGCCGTCGGACACCGGAGCGAACTCCACGGCGGACAGCATAGCATCAGCATTTTTTACGTTATAAACGGCCATTATATCCCTGCGAAAGGAAGGTATTCAGTAGTGTTTGACGCCTAGGTGTACTTTGTACAATGCGGGTGTTTCCCCACTTTTTTAGTACCCTTACACTACCACGAGCTAATATCTGGCCTCAATAGGGCAAGGCTTAATAACGGCAAGATTCATGAAACTGTCACATTATATAACGCGGGGATTTTTTCCGTTTAAACGTCTATATTTTATAAATAAAGCGCGTTTTGGCGCAGATGCGCATTTTGCAGTGCGGTATAAGGGGTTAATCGCCCTTGTCGTCTTTGTTCTTTTCCTTGGGCGTAACGGTAGGCGCGTTTCTGGCTTCCTCGATTTGCTGGATTTTTAGCAGGATGTCGCGCGCGACGGGTGCGGCCGCAGATGCGCCGCCACCGCCATGTTCGATGGCCACACAGCAAGCGAAGCGGGGTTTGTCAACGGGGGCGAAGCCGATGAAAAGGGCGTGGTGGCGGGCTTCCCATGGCAAGGTGTCTTGCTTCTGGCCGCGAATCAGGATTTTACGCACCTGCGAGGTGCCGGTTTTGCCGCCCATGGCGAAGCGCGGTTCCATGATGCGTTTGCCATAGGCGGTGCCGGTTTGGCTATTGCACACGGCGCTCATGGCGTCGCGCGCGTGGCCGAGCAGGTCGGGTTTAATGTCGAGCGGGGGGAATTCGGGATCTTCTTCACCCGGTGGAACCCATAGGCGCGGTTCGACGGCGAAACCGCCATTGACCATGCGCGCTGTCATCACGGCGAGCTGCAGGGGCGTGGAAAGCACGTAGCCCTGACCGATGGAGCAGTTGATGGTGTCGCCGCCGCTCCAGCGCTGTTTATAGCGCTGCATTTTCCAGTCGGGGTCGGGGACGATGCCGGGTTTTTCGCCGGTGATGCCGATATTGTGCGTGGCGCCAAGGCCGAACACACGCGCCATCTTGGCGAAGTTCTCGATGCCCATGCGCTCGCCTGCGGTGTAGAAAAATGTATCGCAGGACTGGGCGACGGCTTCGTGGAAGTTCACGGTGCCGTGGCCGCCTTCTTTCCAGCAGTTGAAGCGGTGGTCGCCCAAAAAGAAATGGCCGGGGCAGTAGACGCTGGTGCTGGGCGTGATGGTGCCGTTATTCAGGCCTGCGAGGCCCACCATGAGCTTGAAAGTGGAGCCGGGCGGGTACTGGCCGGAGATGGGCTTATTCAGCAGCGGGCCTTTTTTGTCGGTGCTTAGCTGTTTCCAGTATTCGGAGGTGATGGTTTTGCTGAAGGCGCCGGGGTCGAAGCCGGGCATGGAGACCAGCGTCAGCACGTTTCCGGTATCTACTTCCATCACCACCACGCTTGCGCTTTCGTCTTTCACGAGGCTTGCGGCGTATTCCTGCAGGGTGCTGTCAATGGTCAGGTGCAGGGTTTCGCCTGAAACGCTTGGTTTTTTGCCGATTTCGCGCACCGGCACGCCATGCACGTTCACCTCAAGCTGGCGGATGCCGGCCTGCCCGCGCAGGTGGGTTTCCATCATTTTTTCGATGCCGTTTTTGCCGATTTTGAATTCGGGCAGGCGCAGGAGCGGGTCTTCGGTCATTTCCTCTTCGGCCACCGAACCCACATAGCCCAGCAGGTGGGCGGCGTGGTCGGAAAACGGGTAATAGCGAATCTGGCCCACATCAATATACATGCCGGGCAGCTCCAGCATGTGCAGCTCGATCAAGGATACTTCTTCCCAGCTCAGATGCTCCTTCACCATTTCGGGCATGGAGGCCGACGACACGCGGGTGTTGTAGAGGGCTTTGAATTTCTTTTCGCTTAAGGGCACGAGCTTGTGCAGTTTTTCGAGCGTGGAGCGGAAGGTTGCCTGGCTGATGGTGGAGTAATCTATGAACAGGCGGTAGTTTTTTTCGTTCACTGCCATGGGCACGCCGGCGCGGTCCTGAATGATGCCGCGCTCAGGGGCGATGAGCTGGAGCTTGATGCGGTTGTTTTCGGAAAGCGTGGCGTATTCGTTTGCGCGCAGGAATTGCAGGTAGAATAAGCGGCCCGCGAGGGTGGAAAACGCAGCAACCTGCAACCCGCCGAAAATCAGGGCGCGGCGGGTCAGGATGCGTTGTTTTTCATTCTCTTTTGGCACGGGGCTTCGCTCGGTTACGGAACGCTTTGCTTATCCATAACTGGTGTCATTCTTAAAGACAATGTGCGAATTACTGGCCGTGCAGAATTTGCCAGCGGCGGGAGTGGATATATTCGTAAAGGCCGTCGAAGCATTTGTGCGTGATGGGGTAGAAGCACATGGTCAGGAACCATTGGATGAGGGCGGGAACGGGGGGTTCTGAATGCTGGATGAAGAGGGAAAGCAACATCCAGTTGGCGATGCTTGCGATAGCGAGCAGTATGGCGAAATAGCCCCATTTGATGACGAAGCCTTCCTTGTGGAAGTATTTGCGCTGGGCGTGGACCATGAACAGGAAAAAGATAAATAGCAGCGAGGTGAGGCCCAGCGGCAGGCCCATGACCGAATCCATGACGAGGCCCACGGTGAAGACGAACCAGTAAGGCATATCGCGCGCCTGCATCATGCCCCAATAAAAAATGGGCAGGATGGGAAGGATGGGCATGAAATGGTTCAGGCCGTTTACGTGCTTGGAGGTGAGGTAAAAAACGGTGAGCAGGGCGGTGATGATGGCGGGCAGGGAGCCAAGAAATAGCAATTCGAGCCGTTTTGTGGGCTGGATCATGGCGGCGCTAACTTAATTATGAACTTTGGGGGCTTAGAAATTGTAGTCTACGACGCTTACATACTGCGCGGAGGGCGCGTCTACGAAGGGCTGCACGGTGACCGAGTTTTTGCCCATGGTGGCCACAACACCTACGGGGATGCCCGCGGGGAAGATGCCGCCGTCGCCGGAGGTGACGACGCGTTCGCCCACTTCGATTTTGCCATCGCCGGTGAGGTAGGCGAGGGTGGGGTTGTCGCTGTTGGTGCCGATCAGGATGGATTTTTCATGCGTGGATTCGGTGACGACGGGCACGCGGGAGTTGATGTCGTTGAGCAGCAGGATGCGGGCGGAGCTTTCGCCCACGTCAACCACGCGGCCCAGCAGGCCATTGTCACTTACCACTGCCTGGTCTTTTTTGATGCCGTTGTCCGTGCCGCCGTCAATCAGGGCGGAGTGCAGGTACGGGCCACCCATGTCGGAGACGATGCGGGCGGTGATGAAGGTGTTTTTGGTGACCGGCACCACGTTCATGAGGGTGCGCAGGGAATCATTCTCGGCTTCCATGGCTTTGGCTTTTTCCTGCCATTTCAGCAATTCCAGGTTTTCGTTTTTCAGCGCGATGTTTGCGGCCCGCAAATTCACCATTTCGCCGACCCAGACGCCAGCGTTATGCACAGCATCCATCGGGCTGGCGGCAACGGCCAGCATCGGCACGGCAATATCGGTGATTTGGGTGCGCAGGCGGGTGATGGCGGGGTTGTTTGCTTTGCTCATAACCAGAAGCGCGACACCGGCGGTAACAAGCATGACGATGGAAGCGCGATGCAGCCACTGCTTATCGGCGGAGAGGAGGAGGGATGTAGTGCGCGCTTTTTTAATGGCCATCGTTGTATTTCCCTGAAACCACCGGCTGCAACCTTGCTAACCGGGGTTTTATTTTTTATCTTATTATTCTTACTTTTCCTGACATTATTGGCAACTATATTTTGATGTAATCTAGCGGATTTTTATTAACGGGACGTTAAAAAAACTACTGCATCGTTGGTTTCATGCGCTGAATGCATTATAATCTTCTCCTCGCCCTTGCACTAAAGGATGCACCGAATGACCCAGCAGAATGAAGCCCAGAGCCGCGCCGAGGCTGTTTTTGCGGCGCTCAAAACCGCCTTGCCGCATGTGGCGCAAGGGGGGCTGGCGGTGACGTGCCCGGCGGATGGGAGCGCCATTGCGCACCTGCCGCAGGACGATGCGGCGGCGCTTTCGGGCAAAATTTCCAAGGCGAAGGCTGCTCAAATACGGTTTGCGGCGCTGAAACGCGAGGGGCGCGAGCAGAAGCTGGAAGCGCTATCAGCCGCAGTCAGGGCCGCACGCGAGCAATTGGGGGCTTTGATTACGCTGGAAGGCGGCAAGGTTGCCGCCGAAGGGCTGGGCGAGGCCGACGGATCGGCGGATATTCTGGTGAAGACCATCAAGGATGCGGCTTTGGCGGAGTTTTCGGGCATGGTGCGCACCAAGGAGCGGCCCCCGGTGGGGCTGGTGGGACTGATTACGTCGTTTAATTTTCCCTTAGCGGTGGCGAACTGGACGGTTGGGCCTGCGCTGCTGGCGGGAAACGCGGTGCTGTGGAAGCCTTCGGAGAAGACGCCGCTTACGGCGCTTGCGTATAAGGCCATTTTTGACGGTACGATGGGGGAATTCGCGGATTTGTTGCAGGTGCTGGTGGGCGGGCGCGAGCTGGGTGCGGGGCTGGTTGCCCATGAGGATGTGCGGCTGATTAGCGCGACGGGCAGTGTGGCCATGGGGCGCGGCATTAACGCGGCGTTGGCGCAGAAGGCGGAAAGCCTGCCGCCGATTTTAGAGCTGGGTGGCAATAACGGGGTGATACTCAGCGCGAAGATGGGCGATGCGCACCGCGAATGGGCGGTGATGAGCCTGATGAATTCGTTTTTTGGCACCAGCGGCCAGCGCTGCACCAATACGCGGCGGTTGATTGTGCATCATGCGCAGATGGATGCGGTGGTGGGGCTGCTGCAAAAACATACGTTGCAGCTGGTGACGTCGGGGGCGGTGGTGAATCCGCTTTCGGGCGCGTCGAACGCGTTTGGGTATGGGCCGCTGATTGATGCGCAGGCGTTTGCGCTGTTTGAGAGTGCAAAGCAAGCGGCCACCGAACAGGGCGGGCGCGTGCTGGGCGGCGGGCGGTTGATGGAGCGGGAATTTGCGAATGCTTATTACGTGGAACCCGCCATTGCGGTGATGCCAACGCAGAGCGCGATTGTGCATGAGGAAACGTTTGCGCCGCTGCTGTATGTGATGCCGTATGGCGATGATATTCATGAGGCCATTGCGATGCTGAACGCGCCGGACAATGCGGGGCTGGTGAGCGGTATTTACACGCAAAGCCAGCGCGAGGCGGATGCGTTTGCGCGCGGCAGCGAGGCGGGGCATGTGGTGATTAATCCGCCCAAGGGCACGGGCACGCCTGCGTTTGGCATGGGGTTTGGCGGCAACAAGGCTTCGGGCGAGGGCGAGATTTTGAACGCGGCTGATCCGCTGCGGGCATTTACGTTGCCCACGCAGTATCGCCGCATTGCGCAGAATAAAGAAATCGCGATGACGATGGACTAGAAGTCCAGTTTTGCAGGGCCCACGATGCAGGGGTAGCAGAATTTGATGTTGCTGATTTTATCGGCGCCAACCGGCCATGGGCCTACGGCCGGGTCTTTGTCATAGAGCGCACCGGACTTGCTCAGGAAGATGCCGGAAAACGCGGTTTTGGTGCGGAACTCGGTGCCGGAGGGGATGGCGACGGCGACCGTGTGGCCTGCGGCGATGGCTTCCATTTCATCATATTGGTAGATTGCGTATTCCATCGTGCCGGCGGGTTTGGCGGTGAATTCCGCGAGGCTTTGGAGCTGGTAATGGCCTTCGTGCTTGACGATGACAGTGTCGCTGCGGTCGGGCACGGAGGCGACGGACTGGCAGGGGGTTGCCATATAGACTTTGTCGTCGGGGCGGAGGGTGTCGCCGTAATCGAGGTCGGCGTAGGTGATGCGGGGTTGCACGGCGTAGCCTTCGAAGATGCCGTTTTCACCTTTGTATAGTGGCGGAATTTCGGACCAGCCGATGGTGTGCAGGAAGGACAGGGTGAAGCTTGCGGCATTGTACGGTGCGTCGGGTGCTTCGTGGCGGCCTGCTTCGATGCCCACCTGATATTTGATGTTAGGGAGCGGATGCAGGATGGTTTTGAGGGTTTGCACGCTGACCGTAGCCGATGCGTGTGCGGCGATGGCGTCGGCGAGGCCGGTGAGCAGGGCGCGGATGGGGGAGTCTTTCAGCTCGGCGTCGTGCTTGTGGTCGGTGATGCAGAGCATGTTGCCGCGGGCGGAGTGGATGTCGAGGATGCCTTGGGCATTCAGGCCCAGCGCGTGCAGCTCGCGGGCGCGGATGGTGTGGTGGTCGCTGGCTTCGCGGGTGAGGAAGTCTACGGGGATGCGGTTCATGTCGGGGAGCAGGGTTCCACTGTCGCTAAGTCCGCAGCGGAAGGCGTCGCGGGTTTCTTGGCGGGTGTGCGGGTGGGCGGCTAGGCTTTCAAAATATTGGGTGGCGGCAAGCGGGTTGCCGATGGCGGCGATGATGTCGCGCTCAAGCAGGCCTGCTTCGGCGAGCGCCATGGCCAGCAAAATGCCCGCAAGGCCTGCGGGTTCGTTGCCATGTAATTGGGCGAGGATGACCAGCGGTGCGCCGTGGGCTTTGCCGCGGATGCGCATGGCGGCGGGGATGGCGGTGCCTTCCAGCGTGACGTGCTGGGCGCAGACATAGGCGCTGGTTTTGCGCATGTCGGACTGGGTCAGGGTTTTGGCGAAGAAAACGCGCGAAAACTCCGCCTCGGAGCTGATGCAGGCAAAATCATGGTTGAAAATATCGCGTAAAAGCTGTGTCATGCGTTTCTATGGTTAGTGATCGTACGGAAGAAGTTATTTTTATCGGCCTGCCCGGCTGCACCCATCATTATGGCGGGTTGTCGTCGGATAATGTTGCGTCGGCTGCTAACCGTGGCAGTATTTCTAGCCCAAAGGAGGCGGCACTGCAAGTGCTGGGGCTGATGCGGCTTTTGCTGTCGCTTGGCATACGCGTTGGGGTGCTGCCGCCGCAGCTTCGCCCGCACATGCCGCTTTTGCGGCTGCATTTTGAGGGCGAAGACGAGGAAGTGATTCGCCAGGCCTCGCACGCAGCGCAAGCCTTGCTGGAAAAAGCGTCGTCGGCGTCGGCCATGTGGGTGGCCAATGCGGCCACCATTTCGCCCGCGTGCGATACGGGGGATGGCAAGCTGCACATCACGGCTGCGAATTTATTTACCAACCTGCACCGCCGGATTGAGGCGGATGACACGTATCATGTGCTGGATGCGATTTTTAAGCATGTGCCCGATTGCGCGGTGCATGCGCCGCTTTCAGCGGCGGCGGGGCTGCATGACGAGGGGGCAGCCAACCATATGCGTCTTGCGCCGACGCATGACGCGAAAGGTTTGCATGTGTTTGTGTTTGGGGCCAATGGTAGTACGCGAGATCCCAAATCGGCGCGGCAGAGCCTTTCAGCATCTAAAGCTGTGGCGGCGCAGCATAAGCTGCCTGCGGAAAATGTGCTGTTCATTCGCCAGAGCGCGGATGTGATTAATGAAGGGGTGTTTCATAACGATGTGATTGCGGTGAGCAATGCCTCGGTGCTTTTGGTGCATGAGCGGGCGTTTGACCGGGGGCACACATCCTTGCAGGATATTGACGAGGCCTATGCGCGCACGCATCCGGGGCATGAGCTGATTGTGCTGGTGGTGGGTGATGACGAGCTGAGCGTGGACGAGGCGGTGCATACGTATTTTTTCAACAGCCAGATTGTGAGCCTGCCTAATGGGCGGATGGCGCTGATTGCGCCTGTGGAGGCGCAGGATTTGTATGATGGGAAGGCTGCGGCGCTGATGGAGCGCATCCGCGAAGATGCGGGAAACCCGATTGACGAGGTGCATTATATTGATTTGCGCCAGAGCATGCGCAATGGGGGCGGGCCTGCGTGTTTGCGCCTCAGGGTTGCGATGACGCAAGCGCAGCAGGCGGCACTGGCGGAGCATGTGCGGGTGCTGGTGGATGAGGCGCTGCTGGAAGAATTGGAAGATGCGATTTTTGAATGTTACCCGGAGTCGCTCACGGCTGAGGATTTGGGTAATCCGGCGGTGTATCACGCCTCGCACAAAGCGCTGGAGGCGCTGGGCGCGATTATGAAAATACCTCTTATCCCGTAGGGGGGCACTTACACCGTAGGGGTTGCGGGTTTGGCGGGAAGCCTTGCGAAGATCGCATCGGTGATGCGGGGGGCAAGGCAGGAGAGGAACCACAAAGGGATATACAGCGCCAGCGGGAAGGCGATGCGGGGGCGGTTTTTGGCAAGACCGCGCGCAATGATGGTTGCGGCTTTTTCCGGCGACATGATGAAGGGCATGGGGAAGGTGTTTACGTCCGTCATGGGGGTGCGCACATAGCCGGGGCAGATGGTGTTGACTTCGACACCTTTGGAAGAGAGCCACCCGCGCAGGCCTTCGGCATAAAAGCGCACGGCGGCTTTGCTGCCGCTATAGGCAGGGCAGCTAGGCAGGCCGCGAATGCCCGCCAGCGAGCTGATGATGGCAACCTGACCTTTACCGCGCGCAATCAGCGGGCCGATCAGGGGTTGCACGGTGTTTACCACGCCTTCGACATTGGTCTGGAAAATGCGGCGCACCTGTTCGGGCGTTTCGCCGTCGTCGCCGGTTCCTGCGGAGATGCCGGCATTGGCGATGATGAGGTCGAGCGGTGTGGCGCGGTGGGAGGAAAGCAGCCAGCTTTCCATTGCGGTTGCGTCGGTGACATTTAAAAGGGCGGTGTGGGTCGTGGCGCCTTTTGCGGTGCAGGCGGCGGCGGCTGCTTCGAGCCGTTCGGCGTTGCGGCCTTGCAAATAGAGGGTGATGCCGGGGGCAGCGTAATGTTTGGCGAGGCCAGCGCCGATGCCGGAGCTTGCGCCGGTGATGAGGATGGTGCGGGGATTTTTCATGTGCGAAGCCTAGCTTTGGGGGGCTGGCTTGTCAGCAAAAAAAACGGCCAGCTTTTGGGGCTGGCCGTTTTGCCGTTACTCGCGCAAAGATTACTTCGCGGTCGTGGTGCCGGTTGCCGTGGTGGTGGAGGCTGCGGAAGCTGCCTTTTCCTTGGCTTTTTCTTCTTTGTTCTTCATGCGTTCAGCCACTTTGTCTTCGTGTGCTTTTTTCGCATCTTCTACTTTGGTTGCGTGCTCGGCCTTCTTTTCAGCGTGAGCGGTCGCTTTTTCTTCTTTCTTAGCTTTTACGGCGTCATGCAGTTCTTTTTTCTTTTCTACATGGGCCTGATGCTCTGCCTTCTGCTGTTCGTGCAGCGACTTGATGTCGGCTTTGTCAGAAGCGATGGTTGCCGAAGCGGCCGAAGGGGTGGCCGGGGTTGCGTCAGCTGCGAATGCGGGAGCGCTTACGAAAGCGGCGGCGACGAGTGCGAGGATGTATGCTTTAGACATAGTTGGTTCCTTTCAGGGAGCGACTTTTTGTTAGTTACTGTGTTCGTTACTGTGGCGGCTGTTATGAGCCGAGGATTACAGCATACGCCTTCTTAGCACTGCGCAGCATGGAGCCAACATTAACTTTAATTTATGATAAAAAAAGGCCAGCGCAGGGCTGGCCTTTTTCCTGGGTATGGGTAGCTGCTTATTGCTTGGTAGCGGTGGGCGTTGCGGCCGTGGTTGCGGCTTTCATTGCTTTGGCGTTGAGCTTGGCGGCTTTCTGGGTCGCTTTTTCGGCCTTGTTGGCGTCCATTTTGATTTTCATGGCGTCGTGCAGCGCCTTGATCTTTACGGCGTGTTCCTTGTTTTCTTCAGCGATTTTGACGCGCAGGGCGCTCAGGTCGTCGCCAGCGGCGGGCGTGGTGCTAACGGCAGCGGTTGCGGCCGTATCGGCGGCAAAGGCTACGGGAGCGGTAAAGGCAAGGGCGGTAGCGGCGAGCAGGGCAAGCTTATACATAGGAGTATCTTTCAGATGTGGGTTAGACCGGTTTTTGGGCGTTTAGGCGCCTTGGACATCATACATGCCGTATTTTTCAGGAAATGGGTACGAAAAAAAACGGCCGGGAAAAAATCCCGGCCGTCTTTGAATCATCCGAAGGGGGATGAAAGCCTATTTGCTTTCGTCCTTGGTGTCTTCCTTCTTCATTTCGTCTTTCTTTTCAGCTGCTTTAGCTTCGGTCTTGGACTTCTTGGAAGCCTTTTTGGAAGCCTTTTTGCTCTTCTTAGCTGCCTTCTTGGAGGTTTCAGCCTTCATTGGAGCTGCGTTGGTGCTGGTGCCAGCAACAGGCGACATCTGGGTGGTGGTGGCAGGGTCACGGAAGTTCTTGACGTCTGCGGGGGTCTGAGCGAGAGCGGGAGCAGCCAGCGCGAGGGAGGCTACGAGAGCCAGAACGGTAATTTTTTTCATTGAGATAAACCTTTCAGAATTAAAATTTGTGCGACGTAACTTAGAATTTCTTTTGCTAACTCTAGATGATAGAGTTCATGTAATGGCCTTTACTACGGCCTGTCGGGGATAACAATAATAATTATAAGTTTTCTGTCTTTTTTTATCGTTGTTGTCCAAAAAGCAACAGTCGGGACCCCTAAAATCACCTTTTTCCCTTTTTTTGCGGAAATTTCAGGGTATTTCACCAAAAAGTAACCATTTGTTAGTAGAGTGGGATTGTGAAAAAGAAGAACAAAATAACAATAACAGCAGGAAACTATGTCTGATTTGAAGTCGGTGTGCGTCTTTTGCGGCGCCTCCAATAATGTCCCCCAAACCTTCCTCGATATTGGTGCTGAATTTGGAAAGATGCTCGCGCAACGCGAGATCCGCCTGGTTTACGGCGGCGGCGATTGCGGCGTCATGGGCGCTGTGGCAAACGCCACCATGAAGGCTGGCGGCGCAGTGACGGGGGTTTTCCCGGTTTCCTTGCGCAATATCGAAAACGAGCACCAGTCGCTTACCGAAATCATTATCGTGAACACCATGCATGAGCGCAAAATGGGCATGTTCGAGCGCACGGAAGCGTTCGTCGTGTTCCCCGGCGGCTTCGGCACGATGGACGAAATGTTTGAAATCCTGACCTGGAAGCAGCTCAAGCTGCATGACAAGCCGGTGATCATCTTCAACTATAAAGGCTATTGGGACCCGCTGATCGCGCTGATGAAGAACATCATCGAGGTTGGGTTTGCCAAGGCTGAGGTTACGACCTTCTATCATGTCGTGACCGAGCTTGAAGAAATCATGGACATCATCGAGGCGTAATAAAGCTTCCTTGTCGCCCGGAATTCCTGCGGCTATAGTGGCTGCATGGATACTCTCAGCACTTCTTTAATGCCGGACATATTGTCGCTCACCGGGCGGCAATGGGTGATGCGCGACGCCGATGAGCGGCTGGTTTCGTCGCTGTGCCAGAAGCTGGCGCTGCCGGACTGCGTGGCGCGTATCCTTGCGGCGCGCGGGGTGGGGCTGGAGGAGGCGGAACATTACCTGAACCCCAGTTTGAAAGCCTACCTGCCGGACCCTTCGCATCTTCTGGATATGGATGCTGCCGCCGAGCGCATTGCAGCCGCGATTATGGCCAGTGAGACGATTGCTATTTTTGGCGATTACGATGTAGACGGGGCCACGTCTTCGGCGCTGTTGGCGCAGTATTTTGTAAGTTTAGGATGCAAGCCCATCACCTATATTCCCGACCGGATTACGGAAGGGTATGGCCCCAACACCAAGGCGCTGCTGGGGTTGAAAGCGCAAGGGGCGAGCGTGGTGATTACCGTGGATTGCGGCACATTATCGTTTGAGCCGATCGAGGCAGCGTTTAACGCCGGGCTGGATGTGATTGTGGTGGACCACCATATGGGCGAGGCGAGGAAGCCCAAGGCGTTTGCGATTGTGAACCCCAACCGGCTGGATGAGAGTTCGGCGCATGGGACCCTGGCTGCGGTGGGGGTGTGCTTCCTGCTGGCGATTGCGGTGAACCGGACGCTGCGCAAGGCGGGCTGGTTTGCCGGGAAACGAGAGCCGGACTTGCTGCAATGGCTGGACGTGGTGGCGCTGGGGACCATTTGCGACGTGGTGCCCTTGGTGGGGCTGAACCGGGCGCTGGTGGCGCAGGGCTTAAAAATTCTGGCGGGCCGGGGCAATCTGGGCCTGCGCACGCTTTTGGACGTGGCGGGGATTTCGGAATATCCGGGGGTGTACCATGCCGGGTTTGTGCTGGGACCGCGCATTAATGCGGGCGGGCGCGTGGGCCGGGCCGATCTTGGGGTGCGGTTGCTGACGACGCAGGACCCGGCGGAGGCGCTGACGCTGGCCCGCGAACTGGAGCAGCACAACGCCGACCGCAAAACCATTGAAGCGGGCGTGCTAGACGAGGCCATGCGCATGGCGGAGTTGCAGGACGAGGGCCAGAAGGTGCTGGTGATTGCGGGCGAGGGCTGGCACCCCGGCGTGATTGGGATTGTGGCGGGCCGGTTGAAGGATCGGTTTTATAAACCGGTGGCCATTATTGCCATTAATAATGGTGTGGGCAAGGCGTCGGCGCGTTCGGTGGCGGGGTATGATTTCGGCGCGGCGGTGATTTCGGCCGTGGAAGAAGGATTGCTGGTGGGCGGCGGCGGGCATGCGATGGCTGCGGGCTTTACGGTGGAAGATGGTAAGGTTTCGGGCCTGGCAGCGTTTTTTGCGGCGCGCATGGGGGCTGCGGCGGAAGCGGGGTCTAAAGCACGAAAGCTTTCGATTGATGCGGCGGTGAGTATTGGGGGGGCGAGCGCGGTGATGGTGGAAAGCCTTGAGCGCATTGGGCCGTTTGGGCAGGGAAACCCTAATATCCGCGTGGTGGTGGAGGGGGTTGTGAATTTGAGGCCGGAATGGGTGAAAGAGCAGCATGTGAAGACGCTGTTTACCCATCCGCTCAGCAAGCTCAGGCTTTCGGGCATTGCGTTTCGGGTGGCGGGGTCGCCGCTCGGCGAAGCGCTTTTGGCCACGCGCGGTAAAAAAATCAATGTAGCCGGGCAGTTGCGGGTGCAGGAATGGAACGGCGCGCGCAATGTGAGCATGACCATAGACGATATTTCGGCAAGCGATTAACGGCTGGTTTTGCCTGTTTGCTTTTGGGCGCAAAAATGCTAGAGAGGTAGTTCCTCTCAACTAGTTAGCATCTATTTAGGCCGTTATTTTGGCAGCAACTCAGGTCGGCACATTCCACTTCAAAAAGCCCAGCATCATTCCCGGTTTCGGCATGACGATGGCGTTCACGCTGTTTTACTTGCTTGTGATTGTGCTTATTCCGCTGTCGGGCTTGTTTTTCAAAGCTTCGGCGCTTAGCCCGCATGATTTCTGGGACGCGGTAACCAGCGACCGGGTGCTGCACGCCTATAAAATCAGCTTTGGTATTTCGCTTTTGGCGGCTGCCATCAACTGTTTCTTCGGCCTCATCCTCGCATGGATTCTGGCGCGGTATAATTTCCCCTTCAAAAAAATCGTGGATGCGATGGTGGATTTGCCCTTCGCGCTGCCCACGGCGGTTGCGGGCATTGCGCTTACGGCGCTTTATGCGCCGCAGGGTTGGCTTGGGCAGTATCTGGTGCCGCTGGGTATCAATGTTGCGTTTACGCCGCTGGGTATCCTGATTGCGCTGATGTTTGTGGGCCTGCCCTTTATTGTGCGCACCGTGGAGCCGATTTTGCAGGATGTGGACAAGGAGCTGGAAGAAGCGGCGCTGAGTTTGGGCGCGACGCGCTGGCAGACATTTTCCAAAGTGATCTTCCCCAGCATTTTCCCGGCGCTGCTTACGGGCTTTGCCATGGCGTTTGCGCGCGGGCTTGGCGAATATGGCTCGGTCATTTTCATTGCGGGTAATTTGCCCAAGGTTTCGGAAATCGTGCCGCTTTTGATCGTGATCAAGCTGGAGCAATATGATTATGAGGGGGCCACCGCCATTGCATGCGTGATGCTGGTTGCGTCGTTCCTGTTGCTGTTCGTGATTAACTGGCTGCAAAAATGGGCGGGTCATCGCCCCGGCAGGCGCTAATGGCGGCTTCGCACCGTTCCCCCATTTCCGAAGCGCGCTGGGTGCAGTTTTTGCTGATGGCAACGGGCCTTGGCTTTATGGCCATCCTTGTGGTGCTGCCGATGGTGTCGGTGTTTGTTGAAGCTTTCCGCCAAGGCTGGAAGGCGTATGTCACTGCGCTTATGGACCCTATCGCATTGTCGGCGGTGAAGCTTACACTCATTGTCGCTGCCATTGCCGTGCCGCTGAATGTGGTGTTTGGCCTTGCCTCGTCATGGGCCATCGCCAAGTTCGATTTCATGGGCAAGCGCCTGCTGATTACCTTTATTGATTTGCCGTTTTCGGTGTCGCCGGTTATTTCGGGCGTGATTTATATTTTGCTGTTTGGCATGAATGGCGCGCTTGGGCCGTGGCTGCGCGAGCATGATATCCAGATCGTGTTTGCGGTGCCGGCGCTGGTGATTGCTACCGTGTTCGTGACGTTTCCGTTCGTTGCGCGTGAGCTGATCCCGCTGATGGAAGAGCAGGGCACGGAAGAGGAAGAGGCCGCCATCATGCTGGGGGCGGGCGGCTGGCGCACGTTTTATTCCATTACTTTGCCGAATATCAAATGGGGTTTGTTTTACGGGGTGCTGCTGTGCAACGCCCGTGCCATGGGCGAGTTCGGCGCGGTGTCGGTGGTGTCGGGGCATATTCGCGGGCTTACCAACACCATCCCGCTGCATGTGGAAATTCTGTACAACGAATATAATTTTGTGGCGGCGTTTGCGGTTGCTTCGCTTCTTACCATTCTCGCTTTGGTCACG
>JAYULW010000093.1:0-7506 GCA_043763155.1 Alphaproteobacteria bacterium
TGGCGCCTGCTGGCCCATAGTGGCGTATTTCAGGTAGGTGTACTGCCCGTCGTCAAATACCTGCAGTGGCGCAAGCGCGTCGGTGCCGGAATAAGTGTAGTTGAAATTAGCGTTCGCCGGAGGCACCACCGCCATAACCGGAACCTCAGCAGCCATAGGAGGAGCCACAGGAGGAGACATAGATGCAGGCGCATCCAGCGGCACGCTGGCCGCATTCGATTCCATATGCATCACCGGCGCAGGCGCAGGGGCCATCATGGGTTCAGGGCTGCGGGCCATCGGCTCAGAAACCGGTGCCGGGCTGCGCACCCCGTGCGAAACAGGCGTAGAAGCCGAAGGCGGCGGCGTAGGCCCGCCAAACGGTATGTTAGCAGGCAGCGGCGCAGGCATCGGTGCGGGAGCCATCGGCGCCTGATAAATTGGCGCGCCGCCCGGAGGTGTGTTGGGCTGCGCCATCATGGATTCGTTCATCATCGGCGGGGGAACCTGTGCAGCGCCCGGAACGGGCGGGGCCATCATCGGCGGTGCGCCGTTCATGCTGCCAAACATCGCGTTATGCGCATTCGCTTCGGTCATGGCGCGCGCGTTTGCAGCTTCCGCGGCTGCGGCTGCGGCCGCAATATCTTCAGGATAAATAAACGTCGCCACGTAAATATTGCCGTCCGATTCCGCAGGCCCCAGCGACTTCAGGTCGAACTGGTAGGAATGCCTGTTGGTAAGCACGGTCATGTTGGTGGTCGAGTTTTCTTCCATCGGGCGGATGAAAATGCGGTTGCTGGACGGAATAATCTGCCACACGCTCTTATCGCCCACCGAAATCGTCTCGATGGTTTCCTTCGGCGAGAACACGATATTGCTCTGGTAGCCGTACTTGGTCATGATCGTGTAAACGTCGCCTTCATTATACATGAGCTGGCGGATGCGCTGGTCGCTGGGCGTCTGTGGGGTTACCATCGCTGCCAGATTCTGCGTGTTGGGCGGCAGGGGCGGCTCCATACGCGCAGTCGGCTGGCTTATTTGCACCGGCTTGGAAATTTCATTCACCATGTCGTTGCCCGGCGCCATGGACTGGTTTGCACCGCCGTTAAGCGCCGCTTCCGCTGCTGCGGCCTCGGCGGTTGCTGCTGCGGCCTTGGTGTCCACTTCCTGCGCCCATGCGGGAGCCGAAAAAACGACCAGGAAACCAACCAGGATACTACTGTTAAGCAGAGTTCTCATTTTTGAAACACATCCTCGTCCATACGATAATCAGTTACGCGGAAGCCGAGCGGGTTCAGGTAGCGTTCCTCGATACTCAAGCTCATTTTCACATACTCAAAGGCAATCAGGATAATCTTGTGCATCGTGGTTGGCATATTGCCCGTTTCCTCGATAAACACGCGCACCTGCACCAGCTGCGGGTTCAGGTAGGTAATGGATTTAATCTTCACCGTGCGCTCGCCTGCGTTGCCAAGGCGTGCGGCGTTGCTGCGCGGGTTGTTCGGGTCGGCTTCCGCCACGAAATGCGAATACACCCGGCTGCTTTCCGACATGATGCGCACAAGGTTGTAATTTTGCGCCAGCGCGTTGATGTTATAGGTTTCGCGGGAGCGGATATATTGCAGGATGAAGTAATTATTCACCGCTTCGTTGGCCGTCAGTTCCTTCACCGTCAGCGGGTCCACCGTTTGCGTGATGCCAGAGCGCTGGTCTACCTGGATCACATACGGCTCAATGCTTTTCAGCGGCGTCAGCTGCGAAATCACGATAACGGTCGCAAGCGTGCAGATCAGCGACATGACGGTAATCACGCTCAGCAGCTTGCGCTGCACGATCACATACTGGTAGCGGTCCTTGTACCAGTTTTTATCGTAAATCTGTTCTTTAGCTGGCTTGCTCATTATTAATTTTCAGTAATAAATACGGACTTTTATGGGGTATTAAAAGGGCAGTCAATCGCACAATTGCAACATACTGTAAAAAATATTAATAAATAAAGGGTTAATGCGGAAGCTTTTTTACTAGAGAAATAGACGTTTACGCCCAGAAAGGCTGCAAACGAACTTTACGGGGGATAATCATCGCGAGCCGGTAGTCCCGCTGGCTCCTGCGGCCGCGTTTCGGGTAAGCGAGCCAACCCCGCCACGCAAGTTGGCGGCGCCGCCCGTCATGCCCCCGGCACTGCCAAACCCGGCCATCCCAAACCCGCCAAGAATTTGCGGTAGCGGCGCAGGCGCGGAAATACTCTGCGCAATCTTGGGCACCTGCTCGATCAGCACCCCGAAGGCGTAGGTCACGATCATCAGGCTCACAAGATGGTAGAAAATGAAATACAGGAAGTCCCCGTCCTTGATCATGATACTGGGCGGCAGCACGTCTTCGTCGTCCAGCTTCCAGTCGCTGTTGGTTTCCTCATACGGATCGAAGTCCTGCTTCTGGCATTTGACCCGCGGCGCACCTGTGTTCGTATAGGCGTAAACCACCGGGCAAATCCCCCATTGCGACGAGGGCTTCACTTCACCGCCTGCCTGCATCACCGGCCCATACGGGAAAATGATATTGGTAAGATCATCGAAAAACCAGATGAACTGGATGAACACCAGAATCCACATTACGATCACCGCAAAAACCATAACCACCTGAATACAATAAGAAATCATGTATCGCAGCCAGTTTTCGAAAAAATGTGAGGTGGATTGGAACAGCATCAGGCTCATGAATATCGGCGTAAGCGCCACAAGGAACGCAATCGCCGCCAGCGCCATCAGGAAGTTGATCACGGCCCTTACCATGGTCAGGAATGTCTTGGTGGCCCACCACGACGCCAGCCCCGCCATGGGCGGATACACCAGCATCAGCGACGAAAACAACCCGATCACCTTAATGGTGGCCGCCTGCGCCGGCCCCGCAAACGTGTAGTAAATCAGGCAATCAAAAAACGTAAAGAGCGGCATCACGTTATTGTCCACAAACTGGATCGCCCCGCAGTGCCCCGGCCCCACATCGAGGTCCATCAGCCCCGGCACCGAGTTCACCACCCAGCTACTGGCACTGCTGATAAATGCCACCGCCCCATAAAAGAGCAGGTTAATCCCCCATGCCGATTCCGTGGCAAAAGACCATACCAGCGCCATTTTAATCAGGCGCATCAGGATATCGCGTGAATTGGCCTGCGCGGTCCCCATCAGTATCTGCATCCCAAACACCGCCACATACAGCGTAAGCACAATGCGCAGCGTCTCCACCATCGCGTACTGGATGCTGCAATACACCTTGCCCAGAATTTCGTTCAGCACCGTCAGGAAGTTGCACAATACCTGGCTGAAAATATGCCTGATACCCGTAAACTCGCACGCGCCGCCGCCGTCATCTTCACCGTTTTCCGCGTAAAACAGCGAAGTACCCGGCGTCACCCCGCCGGAATCGTCGCATGAAAGCCATTCAAACGCGTGGGCCGCATGGGGAATCATGATCATGCTGATCAGCGCTACAACAATCAGGATCGTATGTCGCATCCCGCCCATATGGTGTGTGCCCCGCTACCCGCCAAGGCTGCCGTCAGCGTTATGGCTGAGGGCGGCGGCAAGGTTCTTCCGGTCGTTGGCAAATACGGCGTAAATTTCGTCCAGCGCCTTGAAATCGGCGGTAAGCGCTATGGTCTCGTTGTTCTGGCGCATCAGGAAATGCCCGTGCTGGCGCTCCATTTTGGAAAGCCTGCGGGCGTCATATTCCGAAATCCCGATGGGCATCGCCGCATAATCCTGCCGCACGTCGTCCGGCAGGTATAGCTGCGTGGCGCAATGGTCCTGGATTGTGGCGTAAATATCCGACTGGATATGCTTCAGCGGCTTGCCGCTGGTAAAAATCACCATGGCGTTATTTTCCTGCAGCATCCCCATCAGGCTTTCAAGCCGTGGCGCGATAAACGCATTATCCAGCAAATCAAACGCCTCATGCAGCACAATGATCGAGGGCCGCCCGTCAATTTCGGTGATAATGCGGTGCAGCAGGTACGAAAATACCGGCACGATGCTGTCGGGGTGCTTCACCACCGGGTTCATGTCAAACCCGTTCAGCACATCCTTCACATGCAGCGTTTCTTCCGTATGGTCAAAAATCCCGGCATACAGCCCTTCGTTGTGCCACTTGGAAAACGCCTTCGCCAGCGGCAGATCCTGCCCCGAAACCAGCTCCACCAGCTCATTCAGGTTGCGCTTTTCCGGCGCGTTTTCGTATAGCTGCTCGATGCAGCTGCGCAAAATCTCTTTCTGCGCTTCCGGCAGCGGCACATCCGGCGAAATCAGCGTGCCCAGCCATGCCAGCAAAAACCCGCGGTTACGTGGGCTATCCTCCAGCGCAAACGGGTTAAGCTGCACCTGCTTACGGTCCGGATCACGCGCCAGCACCGAGAAATTATGATACGCCCCGCCCAGCTTCTCAAACAAAAGATCCGCCGAACGCGCCCGGTCAAACACATAAAGCCGCCCGTCGAATTTCCGCGTTTCGCACAGCAGGAAATTCATCAAAATCGCGCCGAACTGGTCGTTGAATGAATTAAAGTCCAGCATCAGCGTGTGGCCGTTATCCTGATGGTGGAAATTGAAGAAGTAAGGCGAGCCGACAAGCGTCGAGAAAATCGTCACCGCATCGCCCCAGTGGTTGCCCGAATACAGCCCCTGCGGATAGCGGTTCAGCCGCGCAAAACCTGCTAAACGGCTGGTATTGATCGTGTCCTTGCGGCGGATGAATTCAAAATTCCCCGGCAGCTGCGACCAGAATACTTCCTCAAGCTTAATGTCTTCGCGGATGGTAATCAGCCCCAGCTCCGCAAACGCCACCTGCACCTTGCTGATTTCCCCGTCGAGCTGTTTCAGCTCGTCGCACAGCACCATAACCGTGGTTTGGTGTTCACCGAAATCAGTCGCCTTTTCCGACTGCGACGACATCATGTCCTGAATACCCGACGCCCCGATGCAGTATAAATCGCCGCTAATGTCGAACAGCTCTTTTTGTTCCTTATACTGCTTCAGCGCCCCCGTATGCGGAATGAAATGGAACCCTTGCGTGATGATGAATTCCATCGGTGCCTGCAACAGCCGGTCAATCGTTTCCGACGGCACTTCCCGGTATTGTTTCAGGCTCAAAATCGCCCCGAAACGGCGCTTGCCCGAATCGGTTTTGGTTTCCAGCGCATTAAACCCGAACGTCTGCGTGGTGCTGGGCAGCGCCTCGCTCAAATCCAGCTGCGGCAGCAACACCTGCTCAGCGCGCAAATTCAAAATCGTGCCGAGGAATTCCATCAGCTCCGAATAAAATACGGCTTGGCCCACCTTCATCTCCGCCGGGTCCGGCACGCGCTCCACCACCGCCAGCCGGTGCGCCACAAACGTCTGGTTGATCGTCTGCAGCATGTTGGAAATGGTGTTATCCAGATTCGCTGCAATCTTGTCCAGGTAGCCATTGCGGAACTGGCGGTTGCGGTTAAAGAAAATCAGCTTCTTGAAATGGTCCGAATCCGTGAGGTTTGAAGACTGCCCCTCATGCAAAATCGTGACATAGATTTCATTGTAATACTGGTATTTCCAGCGATGCACCTGCCCCCAGCGCTCATGCACCTTGGCCGCCATCGCTTCCTTGAACTTGCCTTTGTAGCGGATCGGCGCGCGTTTACGGATGGTGTGCAGCCAGATGGCCATGTTGTCGGTCTTCACATGCTCCACCAGCGCCTTGCGAATAACCTCGCGCACGATGTTAGACATGTCGGTGCCGCTTTCGTAGTTCAGCCCCTTGGTGTTGGTCACGATCTTGATGGTCTGCAGCAGCTCGCCATTTTTGGTAAGCAGCGTGTGTGCGTTGTAATGGCAGTAATAGGGAATGAACTCAGAAACCGGCGTAATCATCGCAGCGGCTGCCGCGGCCAGTTTTGGCTGCAGGGCAATTTCTGCTGCGGCCTTATTTTTATTCACGAATTGGAGCATACCGAAAGGACCCTACGAACACCCCGCACCGTATCGCGAAAACCGCGGGCGTGGGGCTATGTTTTTAATTGCACCAAAGACGCCCGTTTAGCACTGGGCCGTCCCCAACCCAAGCACCCACACGATATTGACGCAGCCAAACACCACGGCAATACCCACCCCCACCGTAAGCGCCAAGCCCCATGAAGCCTTGCCCAGCAGCGCCGCCACACCGATCACCGAAACGCCGATCGTGGCAAGCCCGCGGCCCGCATTACCCAGGATGATATACAAAACATAGCACAGCACTTCGCCCATCGGCGTGCCGTATGCCAGCGCCGGAAACGGCATCATGACCACCGCGAACGCCAGCACGAAGGCTGCCGACACCCAAACGGGGTTAGCGCTTTGCAGCGCGCGTGGTGTTTTTTTCGGGGTTTGAGCCATTCCGTATTCCTATCAGACGATTACTTTAGCTTAGCATAGAATTGTGACAGTTTATTGACGACCCTCATTATAGCTAGGCCCTGTGCAGCGGGGTTCAAGCCCCGCCATTTGCCTTGCTGTAATAAGGTAGTTAGCTGAATTCACGGCATTAATATCGAATTTTAGCATATCGGCGATAGATTAAGGAGTCTTTAACGCCAAACCATAGCCGGGCGCTTGCCAAAAATAATGATTACAAACCCCAAGCCCCATGCTACAGCAAACCATCATTAACCAACCCCACAAGGAGCAAAACCCTATGTCCGCATCTGCAGCAGCGACCGCCCAAACCGGCGGCAAAATTGACAGCAAACTGGCAAGCCTCGGCCTGACCCTTCCCCCCTCCGTCATGCCCGCCGCCAACTACGTCCCCTACACCATCTCCGGCAACCAGGTTTTCGTCTCCGGCACCCTGCCGATGAAAGACGGCAAGCCACAGGACATCGGCAAGCTCGGCAAGGAATTCACCGTCGAGCAGGGCCAGCAAACCGCAAAGCTCTGCGGCCTGAACATCCTCGGCCACCTGAAAGCCGCCTGCGGCGGCGACCTCGACCGCGTAAAGAAAGTGGTCCGCATGGGCATTTTCGTCGCATCCGCCGAAGGCTTCACCGACCAGCCCAAAGTGGCCAACGGCGTGTCCGACATGATGGTGGAAATCTTCGGTGAAGCAGGCAAGCACGCCCGCTTCGCAGTAGGCGTAGCCGAACTCCCCTTCGGCTGCTCCGTAGAAGTAGACGCCACCTTCGAAATCGCTTAAACAATTAAATTAATTAAAAAAGCCCGCCCTAACCCGGCGGGCTTTTTTTATTCCATCCGACAAAACTGTGAACTCTGAGCGCAACAACTAGCCGCATTGCGCGGCGCAGCCTGCGTGGCGCCAAGGGGCAAAGCCCCTGAACGCAAACTTAAGCAGCAATCCCCGTGATCAGCATCAGCGCAATCAGGTGCGCTACATAAATATAGCCCGAATAATACGACACAGCCTTAAGCCCGCGCTTCACCGAATCCGGAAGCCACGGGGCCTTGATTTCCCCCATCGTAAAACACATGCACCACCCCATCACCCCGCCAATGGCAAGGGTCG
>JAYULW010000094.1:0-20134 GCA_043763155.1 Alphaproteobacteria bacterium
GGAAAAACGGCCCAAAATCGCAGCGATACACCAGCCACAACACAAACACAAAACACGGCGCAACAATGATCGAGCCATAATATAAATGCCTGCGCCCAATGGGGCTAAGCGCCCTGCCCTCGCGGTAATTCCCGATCACCTGCGCCATCATAATCGCGGCCATCGCCAGCGGCCAGTGCATCAGCCCCGAAAATTTGGTCCCCACCATCAGCGCAAGGCTCGCCCCCAGCCAGAAACTGCGCCGTCCCGTAGGCGCCTCCAGCCACAAAACCGATACGTACAACGCCCACAAAAACATGGACGTATACCCGATATCGGTTGTGGCCAGCATCGCATGCGCCGTCACCGACGAAAGCGTGACATACACCGCCAGCGCCCACAGCGCCGCAACCGGGTTAAACAGCTTGCGCGCCCACGCCCACACCAGCACGCATGAGAAAATATAATATGGCAGGCTACCCAGCCGCGACAAAACCATATTGGTGATATACATCCCCCGCGAGCGCTCAACGCCCCCGCCAATCAGCGGCGCGCCATACATGCTGTCGCGGAAATAAATCAGCATCGCGTCCATTGCGCGGGCCATCGGCGGGTGCAGCGCCTGAATGGTGTAGCGCCCCTCTTTCCACCATTGCATGCCGCACGAAATATGGAAAAGCTCGTCGTCCGTTTCGCTCAGCGACGTATAGCTGGAAGTCACCGCCATGACCCCAAACGCCATAAGTAGCAGGAAAATCCAGCGCTCACGGTTCATTTCAGGCCACCGCTTCATCTTAGTAAATTGGAGCCGCAAGTGCCTCATTGGCCGATTGCGTCTGCAAGCATGCCCACGGAGGTCGCAAAATAGCGCGAACGGTTCCATTTCAGCAGGGCCTTATAATTGTCGTAAATAATATAGGTAGGCGCGCCCGCGCCCTCACCGATGGTAATCAGCGACGCATTGACATTCCCCGGTGGCAGGTTGCCCCCGTCGGTTTTACGCACGCCCATCGCCTGCCATTCCTTCAGCGGCCGCGCCTGCGTAATATCGGCAAGCTTCATGTCAAAGCCCTTGGGAAGCTTCACAGGCCGCCCCCAGCCCTCGCCCGCTTTCCAGTCCAGCGACTTCAGGTAGTTGGCAATAGATGCAAACGTGTCGCCCTTATTATCCCAAACGTCGCGCTTGCCATCGCCATCAAAATCCACTGCGTATTTCAAATATGTGCTGGGCATAAACTGGCACTGCCCGATCGCCCCCGCCCATGACCCGTATACTTCTTCAGCAGGGCGTCCTTCCGCTTCCAGGATTTTCAGTGCCGCAATCAGCTCCTCGCGGAAAAACGCCGACCTGCGCCCGTCATACGCAAGTGTGGCCAGCGCGTCGGTCGTCACAAAACTGCCCGTATACCGCCCAAAATCCGTCTCGATGCCCCACAGCGCCGCGATAAAGCGCGGCTGCACACCGTAAGCCTTGCCCACTTTCGCAAGCAATTCCTTATTTTCGCCATAATATTTTTTCGCATCCTTGATGCGCTTTTTGGTGATGCTGCGCTTCAAATATTCATTAAGCGAAAGCATTTTTTCCGGCTGCTTATTATCCAGCACAATAATGCTGTCGTCCGGCTGGGTGCTGGAAAACGTTTTGTCGAGCGTGCTTTGCGAAATTCCGGCGTTGCGCGCATCATTCTTAAAATCCGCCAGCCACTGCGCGAAAGGTTGCGGGTTTTGCGGCAGGTCCTGCGCACCTGCGGCAAAAGGAAAAAACAAGGCGCAAAGCGCTACACGTAAAAAGATTTTCATGACGCCAAGTTGTAACAGGTCGCCACAAAAAATAAAACCCCGAAACATAAAGTTCCGGGGTTTTATCCTTTAGTCGTAAAAGCAGGCTTAGATTATTTGCCGCCTTCGATGGTAACGGGCTCAGCCGGAGTGGCCGACATCGTGTCGCTGATATCGCTGTTGGTCGTTGCAGCAGGCGTGCCAGTCGTGGTCGTAGCAGCAGTCGTGTCGGTAGCAGTCGTCTTGTGCGAAGACTTCTTGCTCTTTTTCGTTGCTTTGCCAGCGGCCTTCTTGGAAGCTTTGCTGGTGCCCTTTTTGGCTTTACCGGCGCTCTTCTTGGAAGCCTTTTTGGTGCCCTTTTTCTTAGCGTGCTTTACGCCCTTTTTGTCGGCCTTTGCGGTTGCCGCTTTGGGGGTGGTTGCAGCTGCGTCGGCGGCGGCTACTGCCTTATCGCCAGGTGCGTCTTTCATTGCCTGGTCCGTCGCTTCAACGGCCGTGGCGTGGGTGGTGGTGTGCGCTGCAAGTGCTTCCGGCGTGAAGGCGAAAGTTGCAACAGCGAAAGCAATGGCCAGAGCGGCTGTGAACAAACCGTAGAGACGAGTCATATAATGTCCTTGTATGGGTTTTTTTATGTTATGTAGTATAATCTGACCCCTGCCAGATTAAGGTAACGCTTTCAGCATAGACCGCATCTTTAAACATACAAGTGTAAAAAAAGTAATGTTCACTCCTGAGATCACTTCACTGCTTGAAAGCAAAATTCCACAGTTGCCAAAGCTGCTCATCGCGCCCAGCCTGCGCCACGATCTCGACGACGTGATGGCCATGGTCTGTGCGCCCGGCACCATCGCTGTGGTTGACGATCACGACACGTCTCATGCGTTAGGCGACAAGCTCTGCCGCGCACTGTCGGGCCATTACGACGTCATCCGCGTCGCACTCGGCAAAGCGCCCACCCCCGACGCTAAAACCGTAAACCTTGTGCGCAAAAAAGCAAAAAACGCCCACACCATCGTCGCCGTTGGCAGCGGCACGGTGAATGACATTGTCAAATACGCCTCCTTCTCCGACAAAAAACCCTACATCATTTTCCCCACCGCCGCCTCCATGAACGGCTACCTGTCGGCCAATGCCTCCATCACCATTGACGGTTACAAAACCACCCTCGCCGCGCACCTGCCCAAAGCCGTATTTTGCGATTTGAGCGTCATCACCGCCGCCCCCTCCCGCCTGAATAAAAGCGGCCTCGGCGATTCCCTCGCCCGCCCCACCGCGCAATTCGACTGGCTGCTCTCGCACCTGCTCCTGAACACTAAATACGACACCACCCCCTTCGACATCACCGCCTCTTTGGAAGAAGGCCTTTTCGATAGCGCCCGCGGTCTGGCCCTTGCCGACCCCTCCACCGTCCAGCTTCTCATGAAAGTATTATTGCTCTCCGGCCTCGGCATGACCATGGCCGAAGGCAGCTACCCCGCCAGCCAGTCCGAACACATGCTGGCCCACAGCTTCGAAATGCTGGTGCAAAACGGCCCCATCGCCGCAACCCTCCACGGCGAGCAGATCGGCGTCACCACCCTCACCGCTGCAACAAGGCAGGAACAAATGCTCACCCGCCCGCCCACAATAGCGGCCACATCCTTCCCCGAATCCGAAATCCAGACCCACTTCGGCAAAACCATCACCACCAAAGCCCACGAAGCCTTCCACACCAAACTCGAACAAATGGAAGAATCCGGCATCACCGATGCAAGCATCAAATCCCGCTGGAGCGAAATCGCACACAAGCTACACCCCCTCATGGTATCGCCCGCCCGCATTCTCCATATACTAACAGAAGCACAAGCGCCCACGCGCTTCGAATCCCTCGGCTGGCAAGCCACCGACTATGCCCACGCCTGCAAATACGCCCGCTACTTACGCGAACGTTTCACATGCCTCGACCTCAATCCTGGCTGATCCGGATAAGCGCCGCGCTCACAAAGCACGCCAGCGGCAGCATCCCGCACAGCATGCCGGTGAGCAATAATAGCGCTCCCTGCTGCCCGGCACTCGCCGCAAAAATCAGCACCGGCACATAAAGCGGCATCACCACCAGCGCCTGCAACAGCCCGCCGCGCTTGCTCCCCAGCGTCAGCGCCCCGGCAATAGACCCCAGCGCAATCACCGTGGGCGACGCCAGCACCAGCATGCTAACCGCGTGCCATGTCTGCGCTGAATCCATATTAGCCGTCACCGCTAAAAGCGGCGACACAATCAAAATAGGCACCACCAGCGAAACCCACTGCCCCACAATCTTCGCCAGCACCAGCCACTCCAACACAACAGGCTGCAACAACAGCTGCTCCAGCGTGCCATCCTCATGGTCGCGCTCATAAAACAGCGGCAGCGCCGAAATGCTGGCCAGCAAAAGCCCCACGCACATCACCGCCCCTGCCTGTGCCGCCATCGCCTCCGGCCCCAGCGCAAACGTGAACAGCGTCACGATAATAATATAAAACGCACAAGTCCCAAACGCCCCGCCGCCTTTGCGAAACGCCAGCGAAACCGTCTGCCCCAGCATCAGCGAAAACATGTTCACGCTGCCTCCTCCCAGATTTCCCCATCGGCTGGCCGGTCGCGGAAATCCTCCATAAACAGCGTATGCGCCGCAATCCCAGAGTTCATGATATGCGACGCCGCAACCACAATCCCCCCCTGCTTCACCCGCGATTCAATCAAACTCGCCGTCAGCATCACCGCCTCTTCATCCAGAAAATTCGTCGGTTCATCCAGCAGCCACAGCTTGCACGGCACCACAATCAACCGCGCCAGCGCAACCCTGCGCTGCCACCCCGCCGAAAGCTGCGCCGCCGCCACATCCTTGTAGCGCGTCAGGTCATAAAATTTCAACGCCGCCGGAACCAGCATCTCCGTGCCATATAATTTCGCCCAGAACAGCACGTTTTCTTCGACCGTGTAATCCAGCTTCACACCGCTCTTATGCCCCACAAACATCAGCTCCCGCCGGAAATCGTGGTTATCCTTTATTAATACATCACCCCACGAAACTGTGCCGGACGCAGGCAGCATCAAACCCGTTAAAATTTTGATAAGACTGGTCTTCCCCGAACCGTTGGAACCCTTCAACAACAGCAGTGAGCCTTCCTGAAGGCAAAATCCCAGCCCGGAAAAAATCGGGGTTTCCCCCCGGACGCATGTAATGTTTTCAGCCGTAAACATAGGCAATCTTCAAAGGCGTAACGAACATTTAACTATTGAACGCTAACACTAAATGGTTATTAAATATGGCTCCGTTAAGAAGCCAGTAAGTCATTGATAAGGAGATTGGTGTGAAACACAAGAGTAAGAATTCATTGAATAGCAAATCAACCCTGAAAGTGGGCAATGATTCCTACGAATTTTTCAGCCTCCCGCTGGCCTATAAGTCATTGGGCCGCGACCTTTCCCTGCTTCCTTTCTCCTTGAAGGTCCTTTTTGAAAACCTCCTTCGCTACGAAGATGAAACCAGCGTCTCCGAAGACGATATTTTCGCTTTCGCAGGCTGGCTCAAAGAAAAACGCTCCGACCGCGAAATCGCTTTCCGCCCCGCCCGCGTACTGATGCAGGACTTCACCGGCGTTCCCGCCGTGGTGGATTTGGCGGCCATGCGCGACGCCATGCAGAAACTCGGCGGCGACGCAGAACAGATCAACCCGCTCTCCCCCGTAGACCTCGTCATTGACCATTCCGTAATGGTAGACCACTACGGCACCGGCAAAGCCTTTGAAGAAAACGTGGACTTAGAGATGGAACGCAACGCCGAGCGCTACGAGTTCCTGCGCTGGGGCCAGAGCGCTTTCGATAATTTCCGCGTTGTGCCCCCCGGCACCGGCATCTGCCATCAGGTAAACCTCGAATACCTCGCGCAAGCCGTCTGGACCGACGGCGACACCGCCTACCCCGACACCCTCGTAGGCACCGATTCCCACACCACCATGATCAACGGCCTCGGCGTTCTCGGCTGGGGCGTGGGCGGTATCGAAGCCGAAGCTGCCATGCTCGGCCAGCCCGTCTCCATGCTTATCCCCGAAGTTATCGGCTTCAAGCTTTCCGGCAAAATGCGCGAAGGCACCACCGCCACCGATCTGGTGCTCACCGTAACCCAGATGCTGCGCAAAAAAGGCGTAGTCGGCAAATTCGTGGAATTCTTTGGCCCCGGCCTCAACGACCTGCCGCTCGCCGACCGTGCCACCATCGCCAACATGGCCCCCGAATACGGCGCCACCTGTGGTATTTTCCCGATTGACGCTGAAACCATCAACTACCTGAAGCTCACCTCCCGCGATGCCAAGCGCATTGCCCTCGTTGAAGCCTATGCCAAAGCACAGGGCATGTGGCGCGATGAAAACTATCAGGACCCCATCTTCACCGACACGCTGGAACTCGACATGTCCACCGTCGAGCCTTCCATCGCTGGCCCTAAGCGCCCACAGGACAAGGTGTTCCTGAGCAACGCGCACACCTCCTTCGCCGAAGCACTGCCCGAACTCAACAAAGAAAACAAAACACCCGTTGATAAGCGCATAAATGTTGGCAATTTCTCCATGGGCCACGGCGATGTGGTCATCGCTGCCATCACCAGCTGCACCAACACCAGCAACCCATACGTTATGTTGGCCGCTGGCCTCGTTGCCCGCAACGCCGCAAAGCTCGGCCTCACCCCCAAGCCATGGGTCAAAACCTCACTCGCGCCCGGCTCCAAGGTCGTAACCGAATACCTGAACCGCGCCGACCTCATGACCCCCTTAAACCAGCTTGGCTTCAACCTTGTTGGCTATGGCTGCACCACCTGCATCGGCAACTCCGGCCCCCTGCATGACGAAATCGAATCCGCCATCCGCGACAACGGCCTCGCCGTAGCGTCGGTACTTTCCGGCAACCGCAATTTCGAAGGCCGCGTTCACGCCCTTGTCAAAGCCAACTACCTCGCATCCCCCCCGCTGGTCGTGGCCTATGCCCTCGCTGGCACCATGAACCTCGACATCACCAAAGACGCACTCGGCACCGGCTCCAACGGCCAGCCCGTGTATTTGAAAGATATCTGGCCCTCCAACAAAGAAGTCTCCGACGTGGTGGCCAAATGCGTGACTTCGGAAATGTACGCCAGCAAATACAAAGACGTATTCGCCGGTGAAAAAGCATGGCAGGATATTCCCGTCGCCAAAGGCAAAACCTACGCGTGGAACGGCGACAGCACCTACGTGCAGAACCCGCCCTACTTCACCCACATGACCAAAGGCGCAACCGACGCCACCCGCGACGTGCAGAACGCCCGCATTCTCGCAATCTTCGGCGACTCCATCACCACCGATCATATCTCCCCCGCTGGCAACATCGCCAAAAACAGCCCCGCTGCGAAATACCTCGTGGAGCATGGCGTTCCCCCCGCCGACTTCAACTCCTACGGCGCCCGCCGCGGCAACCATGAAGTGATGATGCGCGGCACGTTTGCCAACATCCGCATCAAAAACGAAATGCTCCCCGGCACCGAAGGCGGCATCACCGAATACATTCCCACCAACGAATCCATGAGCATCTACGACGCCGCCATGCGTTATCAGGCGTCCGGCACCCCGCTGGTGGTTTTCGCTGGCAAGGAATACGGCACCGGCTCCTCGCGTGACTGGGCGGCCAAAGGCACCAAGCTGCTGGGCGTCGAAGCCGTAATCGCTGAAAGCTTCGAGCGTATCCACCGCTCCAACCTTGTGGGCATGGGCGTACTGCCGCTCACCTTCCACGGCGAGTTCAACCGCAAGAACCTGAACCTCGTGGGCGACGAAACCATCAGCCTGCGCGGCCTCTCCGGCGGCATCAAACCCCGCATGAAGGTGGACATGGTCATCACCCGCAAAAACGGCGAAACCCAGATCGTGCCCCTGCTTTGCCGCATTGACACGCTGGACGAGCTGGAATACTACCGCAATGGCGGGATTCTCCATTACGTAATGAAGAACTTGCTGGAACCGTCGCAACCGACTAAAAAGCAAGCATGAGCACTGATCCCCTAGAAGACCTGAAACGCACCATCGTCCTGCTATACGGCATTATGGACAATGGCGGGCCGTTTTGGGTGTTCGCCGCCATCCGCCCCAGCAAATACCAGCAATTCCTTGGTCTTCAGAAGGAATCAGGCATTGATTTGGAAAAATTCGAGTATTACGGCGAGCTGATCATTTCCGGCGAAGGCAAAGCCCCGCCCGACGAGGTGATCCTGAAAGTCGCCGAAATGTACCAGACCGACCCCGCAAGCTTCGCCACCAACGTGGCCGATGACCTCAAGAAACAGCCCTGAGCGGCTTAAAATTCGCCCTAACTGCCCAGAAATGGGGAATCTTCACACAATTGCAACACACAGCTTGCACCCTAAATGCTATAGTGGGCCTATAGATTAAGCAATAATGCATAAATAATACTGCATTTTCAGAGGGTTTTATGAGCGAGAAACACAAAGAATCATCCATCAACTGGGGCGGCCTGACCAAAGGCTTGCTCGCAGGCGGCGCCATTATCGCCGGTATCGCCATCGTATGCCCCGGTTGCCTTAGCGGCATTGCCGACGCGCTCAGCAAGATTGGCGCGCCAGTGGCCGGAAAAGCAGCCCCCAGCCTCGTCGAAAACGGCGTGGACTACATTAAAAGCGGTGTCGGCAGCATGCTTGGCACCGTAATCGCCAAGGTTGCAGGCGTGGCCCTTGCTGTAACCGGCATCAAATACCTGCTGTCCGACAAGCCAAACAACGCTGCCGAACACGCAACCCAATACCACGAAGCCCAGGAATCCTTCGCCCTGCGTGAGGATATGCGCAAAATGCAGGCGGTCATGGCCTCGCGTATGCAAGCCGCTGGCCACGAGCCCGCAGCTGGCGCGCCCGCCCGGTAATTTACCTTTACCTTATCGCTATTTAGAGTTTACTTAGGCCATAACGATTATTTAACCGTTATGGCCTAAAGTTTATGGAAATAGAATTGCAAGGTTATGACAAATAAGGAATCTCTCGATCTAAGCCCCGACAACGTCGCCCGCATGGTGGTGCTTGTCTTCGGCAAAACCGCTGAAAGCCAGCCTTTCTGGTGCTTTGTGGCCTTAAAACCCAGCATGCGCCCAGAAGTCTCCCAAAAGATCCGCGACAAAACCCTCGACCTCACCCGCTTCGTCGAAGATGGCTACGGCGAAATCGTTGTTTCCGGCGAATCCGCCATGCCCCCGCGCGATGTTTTGAAAACTGTTGCCGCCATCTTCAACGTCCCCGTGCGCAGCCTCTTTGCCGATTTTGATTTTGATGCAGAAATTAGCAAAGAAATTGAGCTGCTTAAAAAAGAATTCGGCGACGCGTGAACAAACATTTGTGACCGTCATATAACTGTCATATATCCAATGCATCACCATTCACCAAAATGTAATCACACTTTTAATATAGAATGCGCTACTATGAATTTAATGAAGCAACACATGCAGGAAATTTAAGGGACCCATATGGCGAATTGTTTAGAAGGCGGTAGCTGCCCAGGAAGCAAAATCATCGCGCATTCCTCTGCCCTGGCCACCGACACCATCATTAAAACCATTCCGAGCGCAAGCCACAGCGTGTCCAGCCCCAATGGCTCCAACCTCAGCCAGAACGGCCTCGACCCCAAAGGCAAGGGCACACAGTCCCTCTAAAGAATTCTTTCCAAAAGAAGCAAAAAAAAGGCCCGGAACATCCGGGCCTTTTTTTATTGCGTGCAAAAACGGCAGCCAAAAATAATAGCTAGCTCTTCGCCTGCTTCTTATCGCCGTCATCGTCTTTGGCTTTTTCTTTTTCCTGCTGGCCGAACATGGTGCCAAACGGCGAGAACATGCTCACCGCTTTTTCAAACATGGCCACATTCTGGCGCGTGATTTCTTCAAGGTGGTTAAACGGCGCCATGCTGCCTTCCACCACTTTACCGATCACACCCTGCCCAAACATGGTTTGCAGCTTCTCGCGGCTGTTAACAAAGGTTTTCATGCTGTTTTCAAGATAGTGCTGCATCACATCCTGCATGCTGTTGTCGTAATGCTGGATCACATTGCGCAAAAAGCTGGTGGGAAGAATCTTGAAACCCTTCGTTTCCTGCTCAAAAATAATCTGCGTCAGCACCTGGCGGGTTAAATCCTGCCCGGTTTTGGCATCCACCACGATAAAATCCTTGCCATCCTTCACGCGGTCGCAAAGGTCTTCCAGCGTGATATACGCGCTGGTGCCGGTGTCATACAGCCTGCGGTTGGCGTATTTTTTAATAACGACGGGTGGTTGTTGCGGTGCTTCGGTGGTCATATGCGAAACCTTTTATAAGCGAAACAATAGACGTTCGCGGAAAAAACGTATAAATTCTATAGATATAGAAGAATTAATTAGCAGGTATTTGCCTGATGTGCAACGATTATTAACGAATAATAACTGTGGTTTGACCTCATGACAAACGCCGGATACCAGCAGCTGGCCAAGGAATTTATGGATTTGTGGCAGAAGCAGATCTCCTCGGTGATCAGCGATAAGCAATTCATCCAAACCATGCTAGAAATGTTCCAGAACACGCAGAACCCACATGCAAGAACCAACACCGCACCTTCCCAACCTTCCGCTGCACCTGATGCTGAGCATGGGCTGCTGGCTGAGCTCGCCTTTCGCCTTGCAATGTGTGAAAAGCGTCTTGCCGCCCTCGAAAAACCCAAACGAAAACCCGCAGCAAAGCGAAGCCCCGCTAAAGGAAGCCTTAGCAGAGGAAGCAAAAAGCCGCGCAAGTAACCTGCTCACTGGCCTGCTGCGCTACGCCGAAACGCCTTACGCGCGCGCCGTCCCTGAGCCGCCCGTTATCTGGCGCAAAGGCACTGCCCGCCTGCTCGACTACGGCGCAAGCATTCCCGGCCCTGAATCACGCCCTGTCGTGCTGTTCATCCCCTCGCTCATCAATCGCTATTATATTCTCGACCTCGAAGAAGAGCGCAGCATGCTGCGTTTTCTCGCGGGCCAGAATCTGTACCCCATAGTACTCGACTGGGGCCAGCCCGGCGCCACCGAAGCCCATTACAGTTGCGAAGACTACATCACCCAAACCCTTCTGCCCGCCATGGATTTCATCACGGGCGCATCCGGTGCGGGCCTCGTTCTTGCCGGGTATTGCATGGGCGGTGTATTGGCTGCCGCTGCCGCGCGCCTGCGCCCCCGGCAGGTTGCGGGCCTCGCGCTTCTCGCAACCCCATGGGATTTCCACTGCAAGGAATTTTCCCCCTTTGTGCTTGAACCCACATGGCGCACCATGCTCCATTCCCTCCTCGCTCAGCATAAGCAGCTTCCGGCGGATGTGGTGCAGTCCCTCTTCTACCTCACCGACCCCTGGGTCTTTGAACAAAAATTCCGCCGTTTCGCTGGCCTCCAGCCCGACAGCCGCGCCGCGCGTGACTTTGTGGCCCTCGAACACTGGGTAAATGACGGCGTACCCATGACCGCAAATGTCGCGCATGATTGCTTATTGGGGTGGGCGCAGGAAAATAATCTCGCCAAAGGCGCATGGAAAGTGGGCGGCAAACGCATTGACCCCACAAAACTCACCATGCCCAGCTTTATCGCCATCCCCAAAAACGACCATGTGGTTCCCCACGCCTGCGCCATGGCGCTGGCCCGGCACATGCCCCACGCCGAAATCATCCATCCCGGCGCGGGCCATGTGGGCATGATCGTGGGCAGCCATGCACGGCGCGAACTCTGGCAGCCCTTCGCCGATTGGGTGCGCACCAGCGTTTAAAATTAAAACAGCCCCCATAAAGGGGGCTGTTTGGATAGTTTCTTATTAGTCGGCTTCCCGTTAGCGAGTCATGTTCGACTTTACAGCACCGAACAGCGTGGTCAGCTGGGTACCGAGGTTTTTCATAGCGCCGATAGCAGCAACGGAGATCAAAGCAGCGATCAAACCGTATTCGATTGCGGTGGCGCCTTCTTCTTCGGTGATAAATTTTAACAAAGTTTTCATAAATTGCTCCTGATAGAGGGTAAAAATGCTACCAGCCCCCCCCAAGGGAAGCTGGCAGCATTGAAATTCTATGCTCAAGACTAACGAGCCAGATTGCTCTTGATAGCGCCGAACAGGGTGGTCAGCTGAGTGCCCAGGGCAGACATAGCGCCGATAGCGGCTACAGAGATAAGGGCAGCGATCAAACCGTATTCGATTGCGGTAGCGCCGTTTTCGTCCTTAACGAACTTTACAAAATTTTTCATGGTGACTTCTCCCGATTGCTTAGTTTTTAACCTATCGCTGAACCAATCAGCTACAAACACCTTATCAAATAAACCCGGCCCTAACAAGCCTAAAAGTGCAAAAAACGACGATTTATCAGTGGGTTTTCAGTTAAATATGCGTAAATTTTTACCTAATAATATATTAACAAAAAAGGTAATATTCATGCTTTCCAGCGCAGTGAAAAATTAAGTAAAATACAAGATAAATTTTAACAACATTAAGCACATATAACTGCGCAAAAAAAATGCGCCAAAATGCACAACGAATGCGCATTCACAATGCGCAAAATGATACGCAACGATAATGCAGATCAAAAACGCCTATATATAAGGAGAGAAAACAAAAGCCCGCAAACCCGCGGTCTTACTGCATTTCCAGCAGTTCATCCATGGACACCTGATTACGCCCGGTGGTCTTGGCGATAAAAAGCCGCTGATCGGCGATTTTGAATAGCGCATTTGCATCCAGCTGCTGCTCATGCTGTGCCGACGCGATTCCAATAGATACCGTACAGCCAAATAAATCGTTCTCTTCGTCAATCCGGAAGGTTTCCTTGGCCACCGACGAGCGGATACGCTCGGCCACCCAATAAGCCCCGCTGGCGGGCGTGTCCGGTAGCGCGACGGCAAATTGCCCCCCGTCCACCCGGCCCGCCGTATCTGTCTCGCGCATGGATTGCCCGATAATACGCGCCACCGCCTGCAACACCCGGTCGCCCACGGCCTGCCCATAGTTATTATTGATGTTCTTGAAGTAATCGAGGTCAATCAGCAGCACCGAAAGCTCTTCATGGCTGCGCTTGATGCGCTTCAGCTCGTCTTCCAGCCGCACAAAGAACAAATGCCGCGAGGAAAGCCCCGTAAGCATGTCTGTGCTGGCCATACGCGCAATTTCGTCCTTGGCCAGCGTTTCCGCATGCACCCGCTCCGTAATATCGCGCAGCGACCCCACCGAGCCGATAATGGCGCCCTTCTCGTCGAACCACGGGTATGAAATATCCGAAACCCAGATTTTGCGCCCGTCTTTGGTGCGCATCAGGTAATCGGCCTGCCATTTATTCACGCTGCCTTCCTTGCGCTCCGTCTCCAAAGCATCAAAAGACTCCAGCGTCCGCATGGCGTTGCCCACAATGCGGGTCTCTAATATAAGGGAGCGAATGTTCAGCGCATGGATTTCCTCCAGCGTATAGCCCAAAAGCCGCTCCACCGCCGGGCTTACATAATCGTAAGCCATGGTTTCATAGCGCAAACGGTAGATTGTGTCGGTGGAATACGAAGTCAGCAACGCCACCTCGTCTTTCAACGCATCAATATCCTGCTCAACCTTAGGCACAAATTTCAGTTCCATGGACCCTATGTAATAGCCATGCCTCACGGCAAAGGCGTCAAAAGACTGCGCTTATACCCTTAAACGGGGAAAAAGGCAACCGACCCCTCCAATCAGGCAGCCAGACTCTTTTCCACGAAGCTTTGCAGCCGCCGCATAAAGCCCGCCGGGTCGGAAATTTCCTCCCCTTCAAGGATGCGCGCCTGGTCCAGCAACAGCCACGTCACGTCCTCAATATCCTTAGCCGCCGCCGAATCATGCAGCTTAGTGGCCAAAGACCGGATAATGGTGTGGTCGGGGTTGATCTCAAGGATCTTGGCCGAAGCCGTCGCCAGCTGCTTCTGCTCCACAAGGAACCGCTCCAGCCGGAAATCCATCGCCCCTTCGCGCACCGCAAGGCACACCGCGCTCTGCGTCAGCTTATTGGTGGTGCGCACATCGCTCACCATATCCCCAAGGATAATCTTGATACGCTCGCACAATGCCGCCAGATCTCCTTCCGATTTCGCCGCATCATCCTTCGGCTTCTCCGCCACGGGCGAAACACTATCCAGATCAATATCCGAACGGGTCACAGACTTAAGCTGCTTACCCTTATGTTCAAACACCACATTCACCCAGAAATCGTCCACATGGTCGCAAAGCAACAGCACTTCAACGCCGCGCTTCGCAAACCCTTCAAGCTGCGGGCTACTGCGGAGTGCCTCGATGCGCTCGCCCGTCAGGTAGAAGATTTCCTTCTGCTCCGGCTTCATCCGCGCAATATATGCATCCAGCGTGGTGAACGAATCCGTTTCGGTCGAATAAAACAAACACGCATCCAGAATCTGCTCGCGCGGGGTCGTCGCCTCGCACAAACCTTCCTTCAGCACCGGCCCGAAATTCTGCCAGAATGCGTTATATTCTTCCGGCTCGCTCTCGCTGCGTTTCTTCAGTTCCGAGAGAACCCTCTTCACCACCGAGTCTTTAATCTTGGTCAGCAGCGGATTATTCTGCAAGGTCTCGCGGCTGATATTCAGCGGCAAATCTTCCGAATCAATAATCCCGCGCAGGAAGCGCAAATACTGCGGCACCACATCAATATTTTCTTCCGTGATAAACACGCGCTTCACATACAATTTCACCCGGCGCTTGCGGTCAGGATGAAAAAGATCAAACGGTTTAGATGAAGGAATAAACAGCAGGCTCGTATATTCCAGCTTGCCTTCCGCGCGGTTATGCAGCGTCGCCCACGGCGAATCGGGAAGGTGTGCCACATGGTGGTAAAACTCTTTATACTGCTCCGGCGTAATATCGCTCTTATTGCGCATCCACAGCGCCGAAGCGGTGTTCACCACTTCCGTATTGCCTTCCTCGTCCGTAATCGAAATCGGGAAGGAAATATGATCGGAATAGGTCTGCACAATATGGCGCAGGCGGAACTTATCCACGTATTCCTGCGAGCCTTCTTTCAAATGCAGCGTAATGCTGGTCCCGCGCCCTGCTTTTTCTGCCGTCGCAATCGTAAATTCGCCCAGCCCTTCGGATTCCCACGTCCAGCTCTCATTCGTGCCTGCGTGCTTGGAATCCACCGTTACCTTATCGGCCACCATAAACGACGCATAGAACCCCACGCCGAACTGCCCGATCAGCGGCAAATCCTTTTTGCCATCGCCCGAAAGCTTCGACAAAAATTCCTGCGTCCCGGATTTGGCAATTGTGCCAAGGTTGGCAATCAGCTCTTCGCGGGTCATCCCCACGCCATTATCGGCCACCGTAACTGTTTTTTTATCTTTGTTGATCAGTATATTAACCTGAAATTCCCCATCATCCCCCAGCACGTCCGTATGCGTCAGCGCCTCATAGCGCAATTTATCGCACGCGTCCGACGCATTCGAGATCAACTCCCTGAGGAATATATCTTTATTAGTATAAAGCGAATGGATCATCAGCTGCAGTACTTTGCTGATTTCCGCTGAGAATTTAAGTTTTTCTTCGTTTTTTTCCGACATAATGTCCTAAAAATAAGCTATTATGATACCTATCTAATACTAGGGATATGGTTGAGAACCCCCTTTATGTCAAGGGTTGGCCATCCCGAACCGGAGCAGATACAACGAATGACGCATAAAACCCGCATTTTCCCCGTCCTCCTTGCTTTGGCGGCTATTGGGATAGTGCCTGCCTCCCCTTCCCTCGCTCAGGAAAAAATGCAGGACGAAACCGCCCGCAGCGAGTTCATCTACCGCGTAAACCTTGGCCGCGCCGACGACGTGCGCTTGCTCATGCGTCAGGGCGCATCTCCTAACCAGGTTTCGGGCGAAGGCGTTCCGGTAATGTGCCTCGCCGCAGGCCGCATTGACCCCGAAGGTGTAAACATCATCGAAGCCCTGCTCGAAGGCGGCGCAAACGTCAACGCCCGCGACCGCAAAGGCCAAACCCCGCTATTCTACGCCGCCAAAGCCGGCAATCAGGAATCCATCACCTACCTCATGGACAACCACGTGGATTCCTACGCGCTCGACAATAATGGCGACGTAGCCCGCACCGCCGCCTACAAGGCCGGCCAGAAAGATTCCGTGCGCACCATTGACGATTACATCCTGAAACAAACCGCCGAGGTCACGCAGCAATATCGCATGCGCAACCGCGAAATGGCTCGCAGCAAAGGCGGCGCCCTCGATTCCCCAACCCCAGACGCCAAAACGCCAGACGCCAAAGCGCCCGATCCCGCAGCCGCCCCCACAGCCGCCCCCGCTGCGCCGCCCGCTCCCGGCGCAACCGCGCCCCTGCCTGAAGCAACTCCCGCTGACGGCGCGTCTAAAGCCGTGAAAACCGACCCCAAGGAAATCCTGCCCGTCGCCAAAACCGATGGCAAGGTCCCCGCCCCCGCAGCCCCGGAATCCCCGGCCGCCGATGATGCCAGCCCCGACGACGAAGCCGACGCACCCGACGCAGCCGCGCCCGAAAGCCCCGCAGGTGATGCCAACGCAGTAGACGCAAACGGCGAAACCGCACAGGAAAAAGCCGACCGCATGAAGGAAGAAAGCAGCCAGCGCATATACGACATGACCTTCAATGTCTGCGCCTTCCAGTACTGGTCTTATTGCAGCAGCGCCAAGCAAAGCGTTGACCTCGACGCCGAAGAACTGATCGTGGCCATTAGCTCCAGCAAGACAGCCGCCGAAAAAACCAAGAACGAACTGATCCGCGACTACAGCATCTCTAAAAAGGCCGTGGAAACCATTGCCACCTCCGCCCAGCGCCGTATCTATAAAGACCTGAACTCCATGGCGTCAAACCGCGACCGTCACGAAAAAGGCGTCGGCAAGCGCGACGACATGCAGGAACGCTGCGAATTTATAGCCCGCCAGTGGGGCGAAAAGGCCCCCGGCCGCCTCGCCAACCCCGATGCCGATGACGGCGGCAACGGCAAGGGCGGCTCCAAGGGTGCTGGCGGCGGCGGCGCTAAAGGCGCTGGCAAAAGCAAAAAGAGCGGCGGCGGTGCCAAAGGTAAAGGTAAAAGCGGCGGCAAAAAGGGCGCAAAAAAGAAGCCTCATAAGAAATAATAGCCCCTCAAAGCCCCCCTCCGCCAATTATGAAGATTTGAAGACAGTGCAGGATTGTAGTTAATTATCAGTAGGATGACCCCTAGGCGCCCCCATCCATACAATGCAATTCAAATGGTAATCGTTAATAACTTATGGTAGTATAGATTTATGAGTAACAAAACGGTCACATTGGTCACAATGAAAAATACAACCGCAGTTCTGCTCCTTTCCAGCTTCTTTATGCTTAGCTCTATAAGCATGGCCGAAGCCGCCTCCCACCATAAGCATGCAGCAGGCCACGCCAATAAAATGGCCGGCCACGCGCACAAGGGCGCCGGGAAAGCAAACAAAGTAACAACAATCCGTGGTACGGGCCGCGCCCTTAAATCGCAGGCGGTTCAAAACCAGCCCCTCATGATTGATCAGAAAACCGACAGCAACGCGAAGTTTATCTAATCCCTCCTGCCTTGCTGGGCAAATCACAGGTAGTTTGAAACGTGTCCAGTCAGTTCTACACCGTAACAATGGGTTTCATGATCTTGGCCGCCGTTCCCGTGCTGGCCATCAAATACCATAATTCCCACGGCGCCACGAACAAAGTAAACGCAAAATCCCACCCCGATTACAGTACGGGCGCAAAAGCCGATGCCGCCGCCGCTAAAACCGAGGCCGCCGCAACCAAAGAACGGCCCGATGCGGTGAGCAAAATGATCAAAGCCACCACGAATACAAAATCGCAGGAAGGCATTAGCCGCACCACCACTGCCAATAACCGCACGCCCGTGGTGCAAACCACCGCCCAATCCACCAACCAGATTCGCACCAGCGGCCTGCAACGCTCCACCGGTATGACCACCGGAACGCGCCAACAAAGCACCTACAGCCAAAGTAATTATCAGGCGCACTCAAAAAGCCGCTAAGCGTCTTTTTTCTCAGCCGCCATTTTCCCAAGCGTCACATAGTCAATCTTGCCCGTACCCAAACGCGGCAACGCTTCAACCACATGCACCTGCCGCGGCAAGCCCAGTTCCGCAACGCCCTTTTGCTTGGCGTGTGCCTGCAATAATTCGCGCGTAACTGCTGCCGACTCCGTAAACAGCAGCACCTGCTCGCCCTTGCGCGCATCCGCCACCGCCACCGCCGCATGGCCAACATCGGGAACCAGCGAACCTACAAACTCCTCAATCGCCGAAAGCGAAACCATCTCGCCCGCAATCTTGGCAAAGCGCTTCGCACGCCCCAGAATGCTGATATATCCTTCAGCATCAATATCCACAATATCGCCCGTGTCATACCAGGCGTCCTGCGCCTGAATCACGCCCGGCGCGTCGCTCTTCAAATACCCCAGCATAACATTCGGCCCGCGCACAAAAAGCCGCCCGCCTTTTTCCAGCCCCGCAATCGCTTCCAGCTTAGTCTCAACACCCGGAAGCGCCCGGCCTACCGAGCCTACACGGCTATGCAGCGGCGTGTTGAAAGTCAGCACCGGGCTTGCTTCCGTCACCCCATAGCCTTCAATAATATTCAGGCGGAACTGCTCCGCATAAAGCTTCCGCGTCGCATCTTTCAGTTTCTCCGCGCCCGCCACCGCCAGCCGCACCTTCCAGAAATCATACGCATGCGCGTAATGCGCATACCCATTATAAAGCGTATCCGTCCCCAGCATAATCGTGGCGTCGCAGTCATACACCAGTTCCGGAATCACCCGGTAATGCAGCGGTGAAGGATACAGGAATGTCTTGATCCCGCGCACCAGCGGCAAAATCAGCCCCACCGTAAGCCCAAACGAATGGAACACCGGCATGGCGTTGAACAAAATATCCTTCGAGTTCAGGTCCAGCACCGCGCTCACCTGCGCAATATTGCTGAGAATATTGTCGTGGCTGAGCGCAACCCCCTTCGGCGCACCCTCCGAGCCAGACGTATAAAGCACCACCGCCGTATCGCCCGGTTTCTGCCGCGCCAGCATATCCGCCAGCTCCGAATGCGCCACATGCGCCTTCAAAAGCCCATAAATCTTGTCTTTCTTGGTAATCCCCGGCGCAAAATCTTCGAGATACACAATCGTGTGTTCTCTTGCCAGCGCTTCAACCACCAGCTCCAGCTTGCCCTTTTCCACAAAGGCCCGCGACGTCAGCACGCTTTTGACTTTCGCAATCCTGCACGCATGCAGCAAATTCCCCTCACCCGACGAGAAATTCAGCATGCACGGAATTTTGCCCAGCATTTGCAGCGCCAGAAACGTAACCATGGACGCATTCGCCGTGGGCAGCAAAACCCCAACATGCGTCTCGCCCAGCAGCGCCGCCTTCAGCTTATCCCCCAGGATAAATGCCCGCGTGAACACACTCCGGTAGGTAAGCGTCACCCGCGTCACATCCAGGCAAATCGGGTGCTTTCCCCCATGCAGCTTCATCGCGTTCAAAAATGCTGCCAGCAAACAGTGCGGCCTGTAGGGTGAGTTCAAAAATGCTGCATTCGCCATCACATCATAAATGGCCCTCGGCGGCACGCCCTGCCCTTCGGCAAACACGACGGGCGGTAAAAACGTCACCCGGATTTTGGGAAACCACCTAAGCCGCAATTTCCCCTGCATGCGCGAAAACTTGGAATATTCTGCCCCATCCACGCGAATGGGCACCACTGTCGCGCCGGTCTTTTCCACCAGCATGCTTGTGCCTTCGTAGATTTTCATAATCCCGCCGCTGGTGCTGATGCGCCCCTCCGGGAAAATTACTACTTTCGCGCCCTTGCGTAGCCCCTGAATCAGCCCCTTCATCGAAATCGGCTTCGACGGGTCGAGCTTATACAGCGTAAAAAACTTCCCCAGCCAGCTCAGATACCATTTTTCCGCCTGAAACACGTTGATGGCATACGCAGGCCGAAACGGCAAAAACACCCCAATCAGCATCGGGTCAAGATACGACACATGGTTGCAGATAAACAAAACCTTGTCGCCCGCCGCCTCCACATGCTCCAGCCCCCGCACCTCAACGCGAAACAGCAGGCGCATCAACGCCGTCATAAACGGCCTAACGAAGTATTTTTCGAGCATACCAGACAATAAACAGGTTAAGCGTTGCAATAATCTTGAACAGGTCAAGAATCCCGAAATCCAGCGACAGCAGCAGCGCGCACACCAGCGCCGCCGTCGTCATAAACACCGCATCGCTCAAATTACTGGCCGCCATAATCCGCGAGCGGTACTGCGAAGGCGTGTTC
>JAYULW010000095.1:0-8730 GCA_043763155.1 Alphaproteobacteria bacterium
TTGCCCGCAAGCTGCTTCTTCAAAAGTACGACCTGCTGCGCAGGGCTCATTTTTTCGCCCGAAATAGCCAGCGTATACAGCGATTGCACCGCAGACATGCGCGCCGCCGTTTTTTTCTGCAGTGAGGAGTTTTGCTTGAGCGCCGGGGAGGGGGATTCTTCGGTCATAGCCTTACTGTGTTACGTCAAACTGACGCTTGATTTCAATCATCCGCAAGCAGGCTTCCGCCGCGTCGCGTCCTTTATTGCCTTCGCTGGTGCGCGCGCGCACCCATGCCTGCTCGTCGTTTTCCACCGTCAGGATACCGTAGCCAATGGCCGCGCCATCGCGGATGGCAAGATCCATGAGGCCCCGCGCGCTTTCGGCGCACACATAGTCGTAATGCGTGGTTTCGCCACGAATCACCACGCCCAGCCCGATGAACCCGTCGAATTTTTTATTGTTCATGCCGTAATGCACGGCGGCGGGAATTTCAAACGCCCCCGGGACATCAATCACTTCAAAGCTCACCCCGTCTTTTTTCAGGCGCTCGGTTGCGCCCTTCACCAGCTCGTCGGCAAGGTCGGTGTAAAAACGTGCCGAAACAATCAGAATATGTGTCATGCGTCGCTCGCTTCAATCGGTTCATATCCGGCAATGGAAAGCCCATACCCCTCAAGCCCAATCACGGCGCGTTTGGAGTTCGATAGCAATAGCATGTTGCGCACGCCAAGGTCGAGCAGGATTTGGGCGCCAATGCCGTAATCGCGCAAATCCATGGGCACCACCGGCTCTTCGCCGCGTTTCATGCGTAATTGATCGGAAACGCTCGTGCGGATCGGCTCGCGGATCAGCACCACCACCCCGCGCCCATGGCGCGAAACCTGGTCCATGGCATGCTGCAAAATGCCCGCGCCGCTATCCTTGTCACCCAGCACATCGGCCATCAGGTTCAGCGAGTGCATGCGCACCGGCACGGGCGCATCGCCCGAAAGATCGCCCTTCACCAGCGCAATATGCTCGGCATATTCAGTGGTGCTGGAATAAATAATCATCTGGAAATCACCACCGAAGCGGCTCTCAAAATTGCTCTCAATCACGCGCTTCACCAGCTTCTCCGAGCGCCTGCGGTAGGAAATCAAATCCGCAATCGTGGCAATCTTAATGCCGTGTTCCTTGGCAAATTCCACCAGCTCCGGCATCCGCGCCATACTGCCGTCATCGTTCATAATCTCGCAAATAACGCCTGAGGGGTTAAGCCCTGCAAGGCGCGAAATATCCACCGCCGCTTCCGTATGCCCCGCCCGCACCAGCACGCCGCCGTCTTTAGCAATCAGCGGAAACACATGCCCCGGTGTTGCAATATCGCGCGGACCCTTGGAAGGATCAATCGCCACCTGCACGGTGTGCGCCCTGTCCGCCGCCGAAATCCCTGTGGTCACGCCTTCACGCGCTTCAATGGAAACGGTGAACGCCGTTTCATGCCGCGAATTATTCTGCCGCGACATCAGGTTTAATTCCAGTTGCGCAACACGCTCGCGCGACATCGAAAGGCAAATCAGCCCGCGCCCATGCTTGGCCATAAAATTAATCGCCTCTGGCGTCGCAAACTGCGCCGGAATCACAAGGTCGCCTTCATTTTCGCGGTCTTCATCATCCACCAGAATGAACATGCGCCCGCTACGCGCGTCTTCAATGATGTCTTCAATCGGGGAAAGATATTTGCTGTGCGGCATCAGCGTGCCTCCATCAGGCGGTCCACATACCGCGCCAGCATATCAATTTCCATGTTCATCCCATCGCCCACCTGCAATTGCCCAAGTGTGGTTGCAGCCCATGTATGCGGAATAATATTCACGCGGAAATGCGCGCCCTCGGCTGCATTCACCGTAAGCGACACGCCGTTGAGTGTAATCGAACCTTTTTCTGAAATAAATTTTGCGAGCGCCTGCGGCGCTTCAATATCAAGAATATGCGAATCCCCATCCGGCGTTACAGCGCGAAGCACCGCAATACCGTCCACATGCCCCGAAACAATATGCCCGTCCAGCGAATCGCCAAGCTTCAGCGAGCGCTCCAGGTTCACTTTTGCGCCCTTGTCCCATTGGCCCCGCGCCGTGCGCGACACTGTTTCGCCCGAAAGATCGGCGGAGAAATACATCTTGCCCGAAGCAAGGCGGCCCTTATGGGTCACCGTCAGGCAGCAGCCATTGCAGGCAATCGAATCGCCAATCGCAATAGACTCCGCCGGATAATCACACGCGATGCTGATGCTGAGGTCCCCGCGCTGCTCTGCGGTTTCGATCGTGCCTAGTTGGGAGATAATGCCGGTAAACATTCAAACACATCCAGTTGGTCGGGGCCTATGGAGTGTTGCTCCACACATGCCCATCGCGTTGCGTCGGCGATGCTTGCGGGAAACCCGCCGCCCACACCCGCCAAACCGTCACTACCCAGCAACACGCCTGCGCGGAACCAATACATACGGCTAACATGCCCACTTTGCAAGAAACTGGTGGATAATTTTGCACCCGCTTCCACCAATACCCTGGTGATACCTTTTTCCGCCAAAAGCACCAACGCGTTTTGCAGCTGTTCAGCACTATTTTTCCCCGAAATTGGCAGAAAATGCACTCCCAAAGCTTCAAGTTCGTCCTTTTTCGCATTTTCAACGCCAGAAAATACCCAGATAGGGGTGGTTTTCGCCGTTTTGGTCATTTTAAGCTCCGAATGGAACCGCCCTTCGCGGTCAAACACCACTCGAACAGGTGAATTTTGCTCTAAACCCGTCACGCGGCACGTCAATTCCGGGTCATCCGCCAGCACCGTTCCCATCCCCGTAATGATGGCATCATAGCGCCCACGCAGCATTTGCCCCTTTGCCCGCGCTTTTTCGCCCGTAATCCACTGGCTTTGCCCAGTGCTGCTGGCAATTTTTCCGTCCAGCGAAGACGCCAGTTTCAAACTCACAAACGGCAATTTGCTTTCAACAACCGAGAAAAACCCCTCATTTACCTTGCGCGCTTCCGCCTCGAAAACCCCTTCAGTTACCTCGATGCCAGCCTTCTGCAGCATGGCAATTCCCCTGCCTGAAATCAAAGGGTTAGTATCCCTGCACGCAACCACCACAAGGCTCACCCCTGCAGCAATAATCGCCTCTGCGCAAGGCGGCGTTTTGCCATGATGCGAGCAAGGCTCCAGCGATACATATAAAATAGCGCCGCGCGCTTTCTCTCCCGCCAGCGCCAGCGCCTGCGTCTCCGCATGCGGCCTCCCGCCCCTTGCGGTCACCCCCTGCCCAACAATCTGCCCATCAGCCACAACAACAGCGCCCACGGAAGGATTAGGCCAAGTTTGGCCGACCTGCCTACGTGCAAGTTGCAACGCGAGTTGCATATATCTGTGATGGTTACTCATAGCCCAAAAAACCAAAGAATAAAAAACGCCCGTGGCCGCTGGCCACCCACTACTATTCTTTGTTGGAGCCTAGTTCGTCAATGATATCTTCGAAATCTTTGGCTTCGCGGAAATCGCGGTATACGGAAGCAAAGCGGATATAGGCGACGCTATCGAGCTTTTTCAGCTCTTCCATAACGGTGGTGCCGATCATGGCGGTGGGGATTTCGTTTTCGCCCAGCGATTCAAGCTTCTGGGTAATGCGGGTCACCAGCTGTTCGGTTTGCTCCGGTGTTACCGGGCGCTTGCGCAGCGCAATGCCAAGGGAGCGCATCAGCTTGTCGCGGTCGAACATGCGGCGTTCGCCATTCTTCTTAAGTACGGTGAGTTCGCGTAGTTGCACGCGCTCAAAGGTGGTGAAGCGGGAATTACATTCCGGGCAATAGCGGCGGCGGCGGATGGTCATGCCATCTTCGCTCGGGCGCGAATCTTTTACCTGTGTATCAGCATGTGAACAAAACGGACAACGCATAGCTTTCAAACGACCTTTCGGGTTATTTAGTATACCCATCCTGTCTGAAAAGCATTAATTTTCCGTCAAATTACACCAGCTATAGTGGGTATGCGCGTTTTAACCACAGACTGTGGCAAAAACGCGCACACTATATATAGAAGATAGTGAATTGAATGGCTTAGGCGCCGTAAATGGGGAATTGTTTGCACAATTCAGCCACTTTAGCCTTAACCTTTTGTTCGACAGCGCCATTATCGCCACCCCCGGATTGAACATGGGCCAGGCCGTCCAGCACGTCGCCGATCAACTCGCCGATCTGCTTAAACTCCGCTGCGCCAAACCCGCGCGTGGTGCCCGCAGGCGTGCCCAAACGAATGCCCGAAGTCACAAACGGCTTTTCCGGATCAAACGGAATGGCGTTCTTGTTGCAGGTGAGGCCAGCGCGCTCAAGGCTTTCTTCGGCCGCTTTGCCCGTCAGGCTCTTAGGGCGAAGGTCAACCAGCATCAGGTGGTTGTCGGTACCGCCCGTCACAATGTTCACGCCACGCTTCACCAGCGTTTCAGCAAGCGCCTGCGCATTCACCACAACCGCTTTGCCATAGGCCTTAAATTCCGGCTTCAACGCTTCACCGAACGCAACCGCCTTACCCGCGATCACATGCATCAGCGGCCCACCCTGAATACCGGGGAAAATCGCCGAGTTGAATTTCTTGCCCAGCTCCGCATCGTTGGAAAGGATCATGCCGCCACGTGGGCCACGAAGGGTTTTATGCGTAGTCGTCGTCACCACATGCGCGTGGGGCAGGGGGGAGGGGTACGAACCTGCGGCAATTAAGCCCGCCACATGCGCCATATCCACCATGAGATACGCGCCCACAGCGTCGGCTACTTTGCGGAACCGCGCCCAGTCAACCACGCGTGAATACGCCGAGAACCCGGCGATGATCAGCTTAGGCTTATGTTCTTTCGCAAGCGCTTCCATTTCTTCGTAATCAATCAGCCCGGTTTCCTTGCTCACGCCATACTGCACAGCCTTGAACCATTTACCGGATTGGTTGACGGATGCGCCATGCGTTAAATGCCCGCCCGCCGCCAGCGACTGGCCGAGGATAACATCACCCGGCTGAAGCAGCGCCGCAAACACGCCCTGGTTGGCCTGCGAGCCAGAGTTCGGCTGCACATTCACATATTCGCAATTGAACAGTTTTTTCGCGCGGTCAATGGCCAGCTGCTCAGCTTTGTCCACAAACTCGCAACCACCATAATAACGCTTACCCGGATAGCCCTCGGCGTATTTGTTGGTAAGCACCGTGCCTTGCGCTTCCAGCACCGCCTTGCTCACGATATTCTCAGAAGCAATCAGCTCGATCTGCGTTTGCTGGCGGTGCAGTTCTTCTTCCACGCTTGCGAAGAGTTCGGGGTCGGCCTTGGCCAGTGGGGTCTCAAAAAAATCAGTCATGCTGTTGTCCGGAGTTGCTTTGGGTTGGGTGGCGGCGCTCATGGGGCTCTCTATCTCGTTTATGGGTTAGCAAAATTTGGCGAGCCGGCCTTCATGGCGCCCGCCTTCAAAATTCGTGGTCAAAAACTGGTTCAGGCAATCTTTCGCAACATCCTGCCCGATAAGCCGTGCGCCAAGGCACAGCACATTAGCGTCATTGTGCCTGCGCGATAATTGCGCGGAAAGTCCATTATGGCACAGCGCCGCGCGAATTTTCGCAAAGCGGTTCGCCGCCATGCTCATGCCAATGCCCGATCCGCAGATCAGCACACCAAGGCTTCCGGGATTAGCGATCACCCATTCGCACAGTTTCTTCGCATAATCAGGGTAATCCACCGACTGCGTATTCGCAGGGCCAAGGTCTTCCACCTTAAAACCAAGCGCATGTGCATCTGCTGCAAGGAGGGCTTTCAGCTCCACCCCGGCATGGTCAGAGGCAATGGCAAGTATCTTGGTCATGGCTGCGTTGAAAAATAGCGGGTTGTCAAACACTGCGATTATCGCAATAATGCAGCATTTCTGCCATGTTCTGGGCAGGTACGCAACCGGAAATCCCATGACAATCACGCAACTGGCCGTTTTCTTCGCTGTTTCCTTCATCGCCGCCGCCATCAACTCGGTCGCGGGCGGCGGAACTTTCCTTACCTTCCCGGTATTTATCTTAAACGGCCTCACCAGCGCCCAGGCCAATATCATGTCAACGGTAGCCCTCTGGCCCGGCGTGCTCGCCAGCTCTTACGGCTACCGCAGCGAAATGGGCTTAGGGCGCAAAAAACTGCTGCCCTTCATCATCATCGGCGTCATCGGCGGAGGCGCAGGGGCCGTGTGGTTCCTAAGCACCCCCGAATCCACCTTCGCAAGGCTGGTGCCGTGGCTGCTCTTAAGCGCAACCCTCATCTTCACCTTCGGTAAATACGTAGTCGCAGGCTTAAACCGCCTCTCCATGTCCGCCCGCCACCGCACCATCCTCGCAATCTCTTTGCAAATCATCATCAGCATCTATGGCGGCTATTTCGGCGCAGGCATCGGCATCCTCACGCTGGCCATGCTGCAAATCCTCGGCCACACCAGCATCCACCAGATGAACGCGCTCAAAACCATCCTCACCGCCGCCATCAACGCCGCCACTGTCTTCATCTTCATCGCGTCCGGCAAAGTCCTCTGGGCGCATGCCGCCATCATGATGCTTGGCGCTATCTGCGGCGGCTATGCCGGCTCGCGCCTCGCCCTAAAACTCAAGCCCGCGCACGTCCGCATCCTCGTTTCCACCATCGGTTTTTCCATGACCGCATATTTTTTCCTGCGCGGCGCATAGCGATACTTTCAACATGCACGGAGGAGTCCTTCACGACGACTAGCCGCATTGCGCGGCGCAGCCTGCGTGGCACTTGAACGCATTCTTTAATATTTCTTAAATTACTCATTGAGTCCTGCGAATGGCTGGCTATACTCAAGTCATAAAAAATGTTTTGAGGGTGGAAACGTTATGAATGACCAAGTGTTTTCTTCTCCGATCTTTTCCGCAGCTGGCAACATGCCAGTAGCACCGCAGCAGAAAAAAGCCTACGTGGTCGTGCTGGGTAACGAAAAGGGCGGATCGGGAAAAACCACGACCTGCATGCACCTGATCATCTCGCTTTTGCGCCTTGGTTTCACGGTCGGCAGCATTGATATTGATTCGCGCCAGCGCTCGCTTTCCCGCTACCTCGAAAACCGCCGCCAGACCATGCTGAAAGAAGGCGTGACCCTGCCGCAGCCGCAGCACATCGTCATCCAGCGCAGCCCGTTCAACATCGTGCAGGAAGCCGAAGAAGACGAGCGCGAACGCTTCACCAAAGCCCTTGCCCGTGTCTCCGCCGCCAACGATTTCGTGGTGATTGACTCCCCCGGCTCCGACACCTTCCTCGCCCGCGTGGCCCACGCCCACGCCGACACCGTCATCACCCCCATCAACGATAGCTTCGTGGATCTGGACGTGCTGGCAACGGTAGACGGCCAGACCATGAAGATCATCAAGCCCTCCATCTATTCCGAAATGGTATGGGAACAAAAACTGCAACGCGCCAAGCGCGACGGCGGCAGCATCGAGTGGATCGTGATGCGCAACCGCCTCAGCAACATTGATGCGAAAAACAAGCGTTTCATGACCCAGGTCACCACCGACCTCTCGCGCCGCATCGGCTTCCGCGTGGCCCCCGGTTTTTCCGAGCGCGTCATCTTCCGCGAAATGTTCCTGCAGGGCCTGACCGTACTCGACATCATGGAAGCCGGTGGCAACACCAGCCTGTCGCTGTCCCACGTGGCCGCCCGTCAGGAAGTGCGCGACCTGCTCAAAACCCTGCAAATCCCGCTCATCACCGACCGCATCTCCAAAACCCGCAGCGAAGCCGACATCCGCGAAGAAGAAAAAGCCGCTGAAAAAGCCGCCGCCGCCAAAGCCGCCGCAGCCGCCAAACGCGAAGAACCCGAAGCCATGCGCGATTCGCTGCTGGCAGAAGGCGCGCCCAAAGCCGCTGAGCCTGTAAAAGCACCCGAAGCGGTAAAGCCCCCAGTACCAGAAGTAACACCAGAAGTTACGCCAGCAGCGATTGAAGCAACCGCCGCACCGGAAAAAGAAACCACCGCCGAAGTAAAGCTATCCTCCGGTCCGGTCATGTCTGCAACCGTTGAAGAGCCTAAGCTCGCTGAACCCGTTGAGCTTGCGTCCTAAGCGTTATTTTTTGGCGGTCAGCGCCTGAATCTGCGCAACGCCCGCGGCCACTTTCATATCCAGTAGCTTCTGCCCATACGCAACGGTTGCGCCCATCGGGTCGCCCACCGCTCCCGTGGTTGCGGAATCTTTCTCGTAATAATGCATGAGCTTGTCAGCGCGCACGCCGTCTTTGTGGCTGGCGAGCGTTTCTGAAGCATCCATAAACCCGGCATGGGCCTGCGGGTCATCGCCGCCCAGCTTCTGCGCTTTGGCCCATTTAGCGGCGTCTTCGTCGGCGTAATACTGGTCAAGCGTTGCCACCACCACGCCGTCTTTCGCCCATTCCTTGGTAAGCTTTTCGGCGACCATCGCCTGCGGCGCCTGGTTCGGGCCGCTATCACCGAGGAAGAAAATATAATGGAAGCCATGTTGCTTGAAGCTTCGCGCCGTATCTTCCAGCACAGCGGCAAACGCTGTGTCGTTGATGCTGATGGTGCCGGGGAATAACATATGCCCCTGCGCGGGGTTAATGCTGCCCTCAGGCACATAAGCCATGACGGGTGCCGCCAAAGCATTGCCCAATCGCTTGGCAATCTCGCCAGAGGTGTATTTCACAATCCAGTTATGCTTGCCGATGGCAATCGCCGGGCC
>JAYULW010000096.1:0-28942 GCA_043763155.1 Alphaproteobacteria bacterium
GCCCTCGAAGCACAGCGCAAACTGGTCGAGCGCAACCCCTACCTCATGGAAACCATTCCCTCGCAGGACAAAAAAGACCTCGAAGAAGTGGTGGAAGTGTTCAACGACATTCTCGAAGAAAACCACCGCAAGCTCCTGATGGCCAAAACCGTAAACCACAAAATCGTGGAAGCCATCACCGCCGTGGTAAAGGAAAACAGCCAGACCCGCGTGTACGGCATGCGCGGCACCGCCAACAATAAGCCTTACGAAACCCTCTCCGTCACCTTGAACAAGACGATCTAGGGATTTCCCATGGGCCTGACCGTAGCACTCAATAATGCGCTTACCGGGCTGAACGTCAACCAGCAGCAGCTCTCTGTGCTGTCGCAAAACATCGCCAACGCCAACACCCCCGGCTACAGCAAGCAGATCGCCCAGCAGGATTCGGTGTATCTGTCCGGGCAGGGCCAGGGCGTAAGCATCTCCGAGATCAAGCGCAAGGTGGATGATTACTTAAACGCCGCCGTGCAAAAACAAGGCTCCGTCACCGCCACCACCGGCGTCGTTGACGATTACAGCACCCGTATCCAGCTTTTATTGGGCAACCCCGGCAACAGCAACAGCGTGGATTCCTACATCAACACCTTCTTCAACTCCGTGCAGTCGCTGGCGCAAACCCCGCAAAACACCACCCTGCAGCAAACCGCCATCAATAATGGCGTTGCCCTTGCCGATCAGGTCTCCGGCCTCGCAACCTCACTGCGCGACCTGCAGTTTCAGGCCGACAAAGACATCAACAGCGCCGTGCAAACCGTGAATGTGAGCCTGAAGCGCCTTGCCTCTTTGAACCAGATCATTTCCGCCAATGCCGCCATGGGTAAATCGGTCGCCGATCTTGAAGACCAGCGCGACAAAACGGTCGCCGACATTTCGCAATACATCAATGTCAGCACCTTCAAGCAGGCTAACGGCAACTTAAGCGCCACCACCGGCAACGGCATCCCCATTCTCGACAACAGCGCCTACCAGCTTTATTACTCGCCCGTATCCTCCGCAGTGGCTTTCAGCGACGGCTCGGCGCTCGGCGCCATCACCATCCGCCGCCTCGACGACAATGGCGCCCCCACGGGTGAACCCATCACCCTGTCCAGCGCCAACACGCCTACCAACGTCACCACCGTTTTCACCTCCGGCAAAATTGCCGGGTTGATGCAAATGCGCGACAAGGAAATCCCCAATATTTCCCAGCAGCTCGACACGCTGTCCTCAAATATCCGCGACCAGATGAACGCCGTGCATAATGCCGGCAGCGGCTACCCCGGCGCCGCCAGCTTCACCGGCACCCGCCCCGTCTACGCCCAGCAGGTAAACCAGTGGTCCGGCTCCGTGCGCGTGGCCGTCCTCGACAGCAACGGCCAGCCCGTCGCCTCCCCCTACCCCGATGAACCCAATGGCATTGCGCCCCTCACCCTCGACCTCGACAAGCTCAACACCCAAAGCGGCATTGGCAACCCCTCCGTGCAGGGCGTTATTGACGCCTTCAACCAATATTACGGCGCACCGAAAAACAAGACGGAACTCGGCAACCTGAATAATATCCAGCTGGTTTCCGATACCACCGCGCTGCCCGCCGTTTCGTCAAAATTCGATTTCGATTTCAACCTCGAAAATCTTTCCAGCACTAAATCCAATTTCTACGTGACCGGCGTCACCGTGCAAAACAGCAGCGGCGTAGACATCACCAACGTCAGCTCCACCGCCCCAAGCGTCGCGCTTGCCGCCACCAACACTTACGTCACCACCCCCGGCAGCAACATGGTCACCGTCAGCACCGCCAGCTCCAACAACCTGAGCGAAGGGCAGGTCGTGTATCTTTCCGTGCCCCCCGGCGGCCCCTATGACGGCATCAGCAACCAGGCCCTCGGCGGCTATTTCACCATCTCCCACGTCACCGGCAACAGCTTCGAGGTCGAAACCACCGCCTACGCTGCCACAGGCGGCAGCTTCAACGTCGCGGGCCAGACCGCCATCCCGCCTTACGCCAACTCCCTGCCCGGCACCGACAGCCGCACCGCAACGCATGGCCTCATCACCGCCGACCTCAGCGGCGATACGTCCTCACCGTTTTATACTGTCTCCGTCACCATGGGCGTTGACGACGGCAACGGCGCCGTAAAAACATCCGTCGTCACCTACCGCGTCAATAACCAGCAGCCCAACGCCCTGAACAAAGCCGTAGGCGCCGACACCGCCAGCGGTTCGGGCACGGTGGTCATACCCACCAGCTCGCGCCCCATCGCGGTGGCCATGCTGGTTGACGCCAACGGCAACGAGCTGCCCAAGCGCAACGGCGCCTACACCAACGAAGTCCCCGGCTACCTGAAAATCGTGGCGGGAACCTCCACCAGCACCATCGCCATAGACAGCCTCAACAGCCAGGAACTGGGCGACCCCACCAAAAGCCCGCCCGTACCCGGCTCCAACCGCGGCTTCGCACATTATTTCGACCTGAATGATTTCTTCACCAGCAACAAACCCACCAATACGGGCGACACGGTGCAAGGCAGCGCCCTGAAGCTCGCGGTCGAGTCGCGCCTGAAGACCAATCCCGGCCTTTTAAGCCTCGGCCAGTTGACCAAAAGCCCCAATCCCGTAGACCCTTTGGCCAATCCCAACTACACCTACCAGCTCAACCCCGGCGACAATAGCGTCATCACCAAACTTGCAACGCTTGCCAGCGGCAACATCAATTTCGCAGCCGCAGGCGGCCTCGGCGCCACCGCACAAACCTTCACCGGCTACACCGCCCAGATCATCGGCAGCGCCTCCACCAACGCCGTCACCGCGAAAAATAACAACACCAACGCCACCGCGCTGATGGAAGGCTACAGCGAAAACCAATCCGCCGTCAGCGGCGTGAATCTCGATACCGAACTGGCCAACACCGTGATTTACCAAAACGCCTACAGCGCTTCGGCGCGCGTGATCACGGTCGCCAACCAGTTGTTTGATGTTTTGTTAAGTACATTCAGTCATTAGGATTTAGTATATGGCCATCCCAACCATAAGCACCTACTCTGTCATCCAGCGCACCATCGGCGACGTGACCAAAGTGCAAAGCGACCTGTTCGACGCGCAAGTGCAGCTTTCCAGCGGCAAAAAATCGCAGGACTTCCGTGGCATCGCCGACCAGACGCAGGAATATCTTTCGCTCGACGCCTCCATGAGCAAAAACGACCAGTACCTGAACGATAACCAGCTGGTTGATACCCGCCTCAACTCAACGGCAAATGCGCTCACCAACATCGTAACCATCGCCAACAGCCTGCAAAGCCTCATCTCGCAGCGCCGCAGCGGCGTGTCCAATAGCGCGGCTTTCCAAAACCAGCTCGACGGCCTCTGGAAACAGCTCAGCACCGAGCTGAACACATCGGTGAATAACCAGTATTTGTTCAGCGGCACAAAAACCAATACCCCTGCCGTGCAAACCACCACCTTCCCGACGCTTGCCGTTCCCGGCACCCCCGACGCGGGCTACTATCAGGGCAGCTCCCAGGACGTCACCGCCCTGCTCAAAGACAACACCGCCATCCAGTATAACGTGCGCGCCGACGCGCCTGCCTTCCAGAAACTTTTCGCAGGCATCGCCACCGCCGCCAAAGGCAGTGCCGACCAAAGCGACGCAACCCTAAGCAATGCCTACGACCTCATTCAAAGCGGCATTCAGGACGTGATCAGCACGCAAGCCGTGGTGAATTCCAACAAAGTACAGCTCTCAACCGTCAATACCAGCCTGACCAACCTCAAGCTCTACTGGAAAGGTCTTCAGGAAAATATTGGCAATACGGATGTCATCAGCGTCTCGACGCAGGTGGCCATCAATCAAGGTGTGTTGCAAGCGGCCTTTCAGGCTTTTGCAAAAATTAGCGCCTTGAAACTTTCGGACTTTTTAAGATAACTATTAACCAAATCGTGGTAGCTTAAAAAAGCGACACGGTTATAGCAGACAGAAGGTGGTATCTATGCTAAATCAGTCATTGCAATTATCGGGGATAGCGCCTTCAGCTATGGGAATGGAAACGATCAAGTCACGCTTCGGCGACATCACGGTGGACACAGCCAAGACCGTTGTGTTTGCACGCGGAATGCTGGGCATGCCCGACAAGCACCATTTCGTGCTGGCCAATTTCCCCAACCCCAAAATGCAGCAATTCATGCTCCTGCAATCCATGGACGATAAAAGCTTAAGCTTTATCACCCTGCCGCTGGACCTGAAAAACAGCATCATCACGCCCGCCGACCTCTCCATGGCCTGCCGCGACCTGCAAATCGGCGAAGCAAACGCCGCCGTGCTGCTGATCGTAAATGTCCATCGCGGTGTTGATCAGGTAAAGCTCTCCGTAAACGCCCGCGCGCCATTAATCGTGGACGCTGAGCGCAAAATCGGTGCGCAATATGTCTATCAGCACGATAATTACAAAGTGCAGCACATGCTGTAATAGCGGCCTCCAGACTCATATATTCACAGGTAGTGATAATGGATGCATCCCCCGATCTGTTTAACGCTTATAAAAAAGCGGAGACCATGATTGCTGAAGGAAATTTGCGGCAAGCGGCCGATCTCTGCAAAGAGATGCTGGACGCCAACCCCGACTATCCTTACGGCTATCATCTCATGGCTTCGCTTTTCAGCGCCACCGGCACATTCGAGCGTGCGGTCACCTTCTCACAGATGGCAACCCAGCTCGCCCCCGAAGTGTGCGCGTTTCACATCCAGCACGGCCAGCTGTTATATTCGCTCGGCGAATATGAGGCCGCTGCGCTCTCCTTTATGGCCGCCTACAATATCGAACCTACCAACCCCATCACCTTATTGTTGCTTGCCAGCACCTTCAGCGGTCGCGGCCAGTTCGACGAAGCGCAGGGCCTGTTCGTCCACGCCCGTTCTTTCTCCGACATTCCCGAAATTGACGAACAGGAAGGTCTCTGCCATGTCATGCAGGGCAACTACAAAGAAGCCGAAATCCTGTTCGACCGCATCATCTCCCGCTGCCCGGAATATATCTGGGGCCATATTTATAAAGGGCAGGTGCTGATGGATTGCCGTCATTTGGCGCAAGCCGAAGCCTGCATGGCCCGCGCCCTTCGCCTCGACCCCGCCTCCTTTGAAGCGCTCTTTTCCCTTGCGGTGTTGAACGACTGGCAAGGCCAGCACGAAATCGCCATTCGCTATGCCATGGAAGCCATCAAAACCAAGCCGCTGGGCTGGGAATGCCACACCTTCCTCGGCGCGCTGCTGGTGCGCGAGCGCCATTATTCCGAAGCCCAACAGGTGCTGGCACAGGCCTTAAGCATCCGCCCGCACGACCCTTACGTGCTTCAATTATTATATCTGGCCCTGCGCACCCAGCAGCGCGAACCGGAATTCATCATCTTCGTGCGCAAGCACCTGCTGCGCACGCCCGGCAACGCCGTGCTGCTGCATTTTCAGGCCATGGCCGAAGGCGAAATCCCCGACGCCGCCCCCCACAGCTATGTGCAGGGCTATTTCGATAGCTTCTCCGGCCAGTATGACCACTATCAGCAAGACGTATTGTCGTACAAAGCCCCCCGCTTCATCGCCGACACATTGAAAGAATGGATCGAAGAATCCGCTTTCAGGGAAAGCCTCCACGACATGCTCGATGTCGGCTGCGGCACCGGCCTGATCGCATCCAGGCTCAAAGACCTCACCACCCACAGGACCGGTGTGGACATTTCGCCCAAGATGCTCGACAAAGCCCGCGGCAAGCAAATTTACCACCATCTCCACCAAAAAGAGATGATCGCCTTCATGCTGGAATCCACCCAGCGCTTCGACCTCGTCGTCGCAGGCGATGCGCTGTGCCACAGCGGCGACCTGCGCGAGTTCCTGAAAGCCGCCCGCAATGTTTTGAACCATAAAGGCCTTCTGGTTTTCAGCGTCGAAAAGGATTTCCACGCCGACACCTGGCGCCTGTGCGCTAATGGCCGCTACACCCATAGCCCCAAATATGTGAACCAAATGTTGCTGGCCAAGGGCTATCTGAATTTGCATCAGCAGGAATACACGTTATATATAGATAATAATCTCGCGGCTACCGGCATACTCACCATCGCCCAAAAAACCCAGACCCACTAATCTATCTATAAAGGATGCCCATGACGGCCATCTTGCGCAACCCCGTCCTATCGCAGTTCCAGTGCCTCGGTGACAAGTGTGAAGACACGTGCTGCCAGACATGGTCCATGCAGGTTGACGAAAAAACTTACGCCCTCTACCAGAACGAAGCGCCCGAACTTTTAGCCGCCGTCGAACCAGCCACCGAAACGCCATGGATCATGCGCAAAAATCCCGCCACGGGTTTTTGCATAAAGCTTGAGGGCGGCTTGTGCGGTATCCACAAAACCCACGGCGATAAATTTCTGGGCGACGCCTGCCATTTTTATCCCCGCGTCACGCGCGCGCTCGGCGGCGAAGTGCTCATGACCGCCACCATGTCCTGCCCCGAAATTGCCCGGCTTAGTTTGTTTGAAGACCTCCCCGCCCGCAAAGAAACCGCTGACGTCGAGCGCCTCCCCAACACCCTCAAAAATTATTTGCCCCACGGCATGAGCGAATCCGACGCGCTCGCCATCCACTATGCCTTCATGGACGCAACCAACGACCAGAGCGCCGACGCCGAGCAAATCTTTTTGCGCATTGCCTGCGCCAGCCGCCAGATGCAATCGCTCACCCAAACCAGCTGGCCCATCCTCACCAGCTTCTATTTAAATGATGCCGACCTGCGCATCCCCCCCGCCCTCGAAAGCCTCAACGACTCCTTTAATATACTGCACGCGCTTTGCGGCCTCATCGTCGCTTCGCACAAACCGGCCTCTGTGCGCATGATGCAAACCATCACCGAAATGGAAACCGCGCTTTGCGCAAAGCTCGATTGGAAAACCGTCACCATCGCAACCTCCGACGCCAGCCCCGGCGCGCACGCCAAATTACAAAATCTCTGGCAAGGCGACGTGAAGGCATTCTATACGCCCATCCTTCGCCGCTGGCTCTCGATGCAAATCGCCATGGGCCTTCACCCCTTCGGCGGCCTCGGAAACACGCTAATAGAGCGCGTCACCTTAATGGGAATGCGCCTCGCCACCATCAAGCTTGCATTACTGGCAAGCCATAGTATATCTGGAACCTACCTGCCACCCGACCAGGTGGTACGTATTATACAAAGCCTGTCGCGCTTCCTCGATCATCTCGGCGACCCCGCATTTTCCATGGCCATAGCCACAGAAACCGGGTGGGAAACCGAAGCAAGGATGCACGGCCTGCTACGAAACTAAAAAAGACGAAAATAAAAAATATAAAAACGTTATAAGTACAAGAAAATTTAAATAACAATGGGTTGTATGGGATTATTATTGAAATCCACCTAAAATAGCTGTTCTTGTTAACACTATATTAACACCTGTTATGCGATGGTATAAGGTATATGTGACCCGTGTGTGGGACACATGGTTAATGAAGGCATGTAGCTTTCGAATTTAAACATCCATGTAGGAGATGACCATGAGTAACTCAATTAATACCAACATTTCCGCCTACTTTGCGCAGGCGAATTTGACCCAGGCATCGAATGATGCTTCTTCCTCCGTAGCCCGCCTCTCTTCCGGTAACCGCATCGTTAAAGCATCCGATGACGTAGCATCGCTCGCTACTGGTACTTCGCTGCTCTCGACGGTTTCGGCATTGAAAGCCGCTCAAAGCAACGCATCGCAGGGTTCCAGCCTCCTCCAGGTGGCCGACGGCGCCCTCGCCCAGATCCAGAACATCTTGCAGCAACAGAAGTCCATTGCACTGCAGGCAGGTTCCGGTTCGCTTACCAACAACGATCGTGCTTATTTGAACCAACAGTTCCAAGCACTGTCCGACCAGATCAACAGCCTCTCCGATTCCACCACGTTCAACGGTGTAGCTTTGATCAACGGTTCGCTCTCTAACTCCGCTCTGGTAGGCAACGTAACCGCCCAGTCCAAAACCGCTTCGGCTTCCATCAACCTGGTGACCAACCCCACCGTTTCGGGCGACACCATCACCATCGCAGGCGTACAGCTCTCGGCGACCACCTCGTCCAGCCCTACCGCCCTGCAGTTCAAGATTGGTGCAACCACTGCTGACACCGTAGCCAACCTGGCTGCAAAACTTTCTTCGCTCGCTTCCACCACCACCTATGCTACTTCGCTCGGCCAGGCTTCCTACACCTCCGTAGGTTCCCAGCTGCAGATCACCGCTAAAACCGGTGGTTCGCTCGGCGAGAACTTCAGCATTGACACCACCGCAGCTAACAGCAGCCTGATTTCGGGCGGCAAAGCAGCAGTCGGCGGCGCATACGGCGGTTCGAAAGTAAGCTTCTTCTCCAATTCCGGTACTTCGCTGGGCCTCTCCAGCGCAACCGCTTCGGTAACCGCAGCAGCTTCAGCACTTGCCACGCCGTTCCAGGCTGGCGATAGCATCACCGCTTCCGTAGGTGCTAACAATGCTCAGACCCTGTACACCCTCACCTCGGGTGACTCGCTGACCACCATCGTAAACGGTATCAACGTGAATGCAGCTTCGACCGGTATCACCGCTGCCCTCACCTATGATGCAACCAACAAGTTGTACAACATCGAACTTCGCTCCAACAACGCCACTGGTGCTATCGCAATCAAGGGCGGCGCGAACTTCTACAACGGTACCGACCGCACCCACGCTCTCAACGGCGCAACCACCAGCAAAACGTTGTTCACCAACGAATATGCTGAAAGCAATATCGTTGCTGGTAACACCGTAGTTGGCGCTTCGCTCGCAGCTCCATTCGTTAACGGTGATAAAATCCAGGTATCCCTGGGTAGCGGCTCGGTTGTTGACCTTGCTACCGTTGCAACTGGTGACAACCTTACCAACCTGGTTACGAAAATCAACGCCAGCGCTGGTGCAAAAGGTCTCGGCCTGAACGCCGCTCTGACCTCCGATAGCCGCAACATCACCCTGACCTACTCTGACTCCACGGGTGGTGCTAACCTGTTCATCGACGGTGGCGACAACTTCTTCAACACCGACGCTACTGCCAAGCGCACCAGCAACGGTCTGAACAACTACACCACCACGACCGAACTGTTCGCTTCTGGTTTCGCAACCGCAGGTGCAACGGTAACTGCAGGTACTTCTGCTGCAATCACCCCCTTCCAGACTGGTGACACGCTTTCCGTTACCATTCCGGGTATCAATAGCGGCGCTGCAGTAACCTTAGGCACCATCAACGGTACCACCCTGACCTCACTTGCTGCTGGTATCAACGCCAGCGCGAATGCTGCTAAATACGGCATTCATGCACAGGTAGTTCAGGATGCGAACGGTGGTTTCAACATCGCCCTCCATACCGCAACTTCTGGTACGAGCGCTGCTGCTTCGGTAACCTTCAACGGCGGCACCAACTTCTTCACTGGTGCAACTGCTTACGCCCTCAACAGCCAGCCCGTTACCTTCTCGGCTGCTGAAGTGCAGAAGAACCTGTTCACCAGCACGTTTGCATCTACGCTGACTGCTGGCCAGACAGTGGCAAGCGCTTCTACCGCTACCGCAGCTGTTCCCTTCAAGACTGGTGATACCTTAAGCGTCACCACCGCTCAGGGTTCGATTAGCATCTCCTCGGCCCTGGCCGCTGGCGATACCACGCTGCAAAAAGTCGTTGATAACATCAACGCCAAAGCAGTGGCTAGCAACACGGGTGTAACCGCTTCGTTGACCACCGATGGTAAGAACATTACCCTCAACTCGTCTACGAGCATCCTGTCCTTCAACGCAGGCGCAAACTTCTATAGCGCAGGCGCTGATACTACGGGTGTAGTAACCACCAGCGGTCTGAACAACGACGCTACCTCGCTCGACCTGTTCAATCCTACCCTGTCGGCTGCTATCAAAGGTGGTGCCAACCATGCGTATGTTCTGTCAGGCGGCGCTGCTAGCGCACTCGTTCCCTTCAAGGATGGTGACATTATAACGCTGGCTATCAACGGTGGTTCGACAGTCAACATCAGTACTGCCCTCGCAGCAGGCACCACGGTTGACCAACTGATTGCTAACATCAACGCTACCGCAACCGCTCAGGCTGCAGGCGTTCATGCTAGCTTCGACGCTCAGGACTCGACCCATAGCAACATCAAGTTGACTGTGGACAACGCGACCAACCTGAGCATCGGCAGCCTTCAGATTGCTTCGACCAACGGTGTCGCCACCAACTTGGCCGCAGCTACGGGGGTAACCTCCAACAACGTTCAGACCGCTGACACCAGTGTCACTGCAACCGCTGTTGACACCGCTACCCACCAGCAGGTTTATGGCCTGAATGGTGGTGCGGATACCGGTCTGGGTTATGGCAGCGTATCTGTAGCGGGCACGGTGGGTGATAATATCCTCACCTCGCTCTCGCAGACCCCCGCCAAGGTGCTCGTATCCTTCCCGGATATTGACCCCACCGCTCTGACGGCTGCAGGCAACTTCAACTCCGACGGTAGCGTTTACCTCACCGTTGGCGGCCATAAGTTCGCTTTCACCACCACGGCCACCAACGCAAAGGCCGCTGATGAAATCTCCATCGGCTCCTCTTTGCGCGAAACGCTGGATAACGCTGTTGCCACAATCAACAGCTATGCAGCAACGGCCACTGGTAGCGAAGGCTACGACCTGAACCAGATCACGGTTTCCCGCTCGGGCAACTCGCTGGCTTTCACGGGCAAAGGTCTGACCAATCCGAAAACCCTCGCTGGTGGCAATCTCGCCGCTATCACGGTTTCCGCTGGTTTCACCAACGGCGCCGTATCGAGCAACTCGGGTCTGCTTACCAACGCAGCCGCGAACTTCGGTGTGGATTCGTCTGGTATCAGCAACAAAGACTTCGCTGGTGCAATTACCGGGTTTAAGGCAACTGCCACTGGCACTGCCAACACGGTAAACCTGAGCATCAAAGTTGGCAGCTACACCTACACTGCGAGCAATGTGCCTACCGCTTCTACCAGCAACCTGACTGTGCGTCTGACTTCGGACACGCTGTCGGATGGTAGCTCCGGTGGTTACTTTGATATCCAGCTGGATTCCAGCCAGGGTCAGGCAGTAAACTCGGATACCGACGCTGCAGCGATTTCGCAGCGCCTGAACTCCGCGTTCTCCAGCCTTAGCTTCTCGCAGACTCGCTCCATCGCCAGCTACAGCGGTACGCAAACCATCGTTTCCGGTGGCGAACGTATCGGGTCGCTGATCGGTTCCAAAGTATCGGCACAGCTTGGTAGCTTCACCGGCAACAAGCTCACTGGTATCTCGGTAACCGCTCCGGCAACCGCAACCGGCGATGCAGTGATCAGCCTGAACATTGATGGTGAAACCTTCACCACCGCTACAGGCCTCGGCAATCAACTTGGCGCGAATCAGAGCTATCGCCTGACCAGCACCACGAATGCCACCCACTTCGTTGACTTCACGACCGGCTCGTCCATTGACATCAGCTCCTCTGCTAAAGCAGCAGCGGTGCAGAAGGCCCTGGGCGATGCATTTGGTACCGCTAAAGGCGACGGCGCTCTGTCGTTCCAGATCGGTGCCACCAGCGCTGACAGCATCGCTGTAAGCATCGGCAGTGCGAAGACCTCTCAGATCTTTGATGGTCAGACCCTGTCGGTTGCTACACAGTCCGACGCTTCCAACGCTAGCGTCGTACTTGATAGCGCGATCAAATCAGTGACTGCCCTCCGCGCAAGCGTGGGTGCACTGGGTTCACGGTTCAACTTCGCATCGGCTGCACTCCAGTCGAGCGTTCAGAACCAGGACGCTGCTCGCGCCCAGCTGCTCGATACGGACATCGCGCTCGAATCGACAGCTTACGCGACCTCACAGGTCAAACTACAAGCTGGTATCTCCGTGCTAGCTCAGGCGAATCAGGCCCTCCAGGCCCTCCTGAAGCTGATCGGTTAATAACAGCGGGAAATGGAAACGCCCGGGGTTAAGAAACCCCGGGCTATCCAGAGGAGAATGTTATGGATTCAATAGGATTAAGTCCGCAAATCAAGTTGCCGAGCTTGTCTACGCAATCTGTTCCGTCTGCGCCCGCTATTGCTTTGTCTGATCCTACCGCCGGCCTTCCTAACCCGGTACAGGATAAGGTAGAGTTTAATGCTGACGCCGCCGAGCAGACTCGAGTTGCAGCCGTTCAAAAAGCTGCACAGCAAGTGGCTAACGTCTACGTGATAGGTGACCAGACCTTTTCCCTGTTCAAGGATGCGACCGGCCAATACATCACCCGGTTCACGTCCCTGCGCGATGGGAAGGTGACCTACATTCCCGAGCCCACCCTCTTCCAGATAAGCGGGCGCTCTTCGGGTAACGACAGGCCAGTTGTAAAGATCGAAGCGTAAAATAGGCACGGTTATTGCTTGGTTATGCTAAAGTAAAGAGGATCCGGTCGCAGCAGGCCGGCGAAAGCCCACTGCTGCGCTGATTTTCGACTAAATATCACTAAGAACGTGTCATAGGGTTGATATGGTTTCGCAAGTAACATTAGGCAGTTTTTTCAGTCTCTCGAATGGGAAAACGGTATTAGGCGGTTCCGGCGGCTCAGGTTTAGATACCCAGGGCTTGCTGAAATCCCTCACCGACGCCAAAGCCATCCCTGCCACTAAAGATCAGGACCAGATCACCTTAAACAACAAAAAAACCACCGCCCTCAGCAAGTTCCAAAGCTTGCTCAGCGCCTTCAAAAGCTCCGCCGATGCCTTGCGCAACCCTCCAGGGGTCGGCAACGCCGCGGACAACGCCTTCAAATTCACCACCACCAGCATTTCCGGCCTCGGCAGCCAGTATTTCAGCGTAACCTCCGCTGCTGGCGCCCCCATACAATCGTATCAGGTCACCGACATCAGCTCCATCGCCACCCCCGCCCGCCAAGGCACGGGCGTATTCGCCGTCAACAGCGCCGACGATAATGCAGTAGGCGTCATCGGCAGCTCATTTGGCCCCGGCTCCCTCAGCTTTTCCGGTCAGAACATCACCATCAACACGGGTGACTCGCTGAATGTCATCGCCTCTAAATTCAATGCCGTAGCCAGCGTCACCGGCGTAAGCGCCGCCGTAATCGCCATTGACCCCACGCATTTCCAGCTCTCCTTCGTGGCCAACAACACCGGCGACCAGGGCAATTTCAACCTGAGCAACCTCACCGACAACGACGGCGTGCTGACGAACATAGGCCTCACCACCCCCACCAGCGGCACCAACGCCAAGTTCAAGCTCAACGACGTGCAAATCGAGCGCCAGACCAACATCATTAACGACGTGGTTAAGGACGTAACCTTCACCCTGCAGGGCCTCACCCCCGACGCCGTTACCCCTTACACGGTCGCCGTAAAGCCCGACACCACTGTCGTGCAAAGCGTGATCAACAAATTTATCAGCGACTACAACGCCCTGAAAAGCTTTCAGGCCGAACAAACGCAGCTCAACACCGACGGCACCTACGCCGACACGGCCCTGCTGGTCAATAACCAGACCTTCCTGAGCATCATGAACAACATCAATGCCCAGGTAAATGCAACCGTATCGGGCATCACGGGCAGCAACCCCACCAGCCTCGTAGACGTGGGCATCACCTTCACCAACCAGCCCGCAACCGACACCACCCCGGAAGTAGATAACGTGCTGACCGTAAACGATGGCGCACTCACCTCTGCGCTGGCCACCAATTTTACGGGCGTTGCCAACCTGTTCGGCTTCAACCTCACCGCCGACAACACCAACCTCAGCATCTACCAGCACAATAACTCGCTCTCCGTGTCCAGCTTCACGCTGGCCGTAGACCCCACCGCCGTGCCCCCCACCTACAAAGCAACCTATGACTTGGGCAACGGCCCCGTCACCGTAGATCTGACCGCAACGCCCATCGGCAATAATGTTCCGGGCTACAACCTCAAAGGCCAGGTCGGCACTGCCCTCGAAGGCACCCTACTGATTTACGCCAGCGAATCCGCCGCAACCATTCACGTCACCCTGACCCAGGGTGTGAGCGACAAGCTCTTCACCACCGCCGATGGCGCACTCACCGCCAATACCGGCTCACTGGCCCTTGAACAGCAATCCATCAAAGACAGCAACACCCGCCTGACAGACGACATCACCAACGTCAACAAGCAGGTCGCCGTCTACCAGGACCAGCTGCTCGCGAAATTCTCCGCCCTCGAACAGGCAATTTCCCGCGTAAACAGCCTGCTCAGCAGCCTCACCGCCAACGACCAGCAACGCTACGCCGCCGCCAGCGGCGGCTAAATAAACGGACACATAAATCGCCTCAAAAAAGCGCAAGGACACGACCATGAAACAAAAATACCAAGCCTACGCCGCCGCAACCCAAACGGTTGCCCGCACCAAGCAGATCGTGATGTTGTACGATGGTGTTATCCGTTTCATGCAGCGCGCCAAAGAGGCCATTCAGGAAAACCGCATCGAAGACCGTTACCACCAGCTCACCAAAGCCTCCGAAGTGCTGATGGGCCTGCAAGCCTGCCTCGACTTCGAAAACGGCGGCAACATCGCCAAGGTGCTGTATAATTTTTATTCCGCCATAGATAGCCAGGTCTTCCTCATTCACCGCACCAACAGCGCCCAGACCTGCGACGAAATCATCGCCGAAATGAAAAAAATGCGCGATGTCTGGCACGAAATTGACACCTCCAGCGCTGGTTCCGCCCCCGAACCGCAGGAAACCGTGCCCCCCACCTCTCCCGACCAGAACATCACGCTTTCCGCCTGAATCCAGCTTCCCGTGGGCAGTTTTTGCCCGGCTGCTTTACGCAGCCATATCTTGCCGCGGCCCTTTTCGCCGCCCTGCGCACCCCTTGTAAAATACCACTGTAATTCAGCTGCTTTCGCCCAACCATAATTTGGCACGGCCTTTGCTGACTATCCTTCAAAGCACAACTTTTAAGGATGGCCTTCATGACTGCCGTAACATCCATACCGCAAGCAGCGCCCCAAACGGACTATAGCGCCCCCAAAACCGCGCAGAAGGCCGAAGAAGCCACCGACGCATCGAACTTTATCGCCTTGCTCAACATCGGCAGCGTAACCGCCCAAGACAGCCCGCAGCCAGCGCCCGCCAACGACCTGCCCCCGCGCAACACCGCACCCTCCCCGCGCGATGATGCGAGTGTGCCAAGCCCAACAGACACCCGCGATACCCACCCGGCGCCTGCGCCCACCCGCGACGCCGCGCCCGCCCCGCGTGACCAGAACGACGCACCCCCCGCCCCGCGCGATGTGCCCCAGCCCCGCCCGCGCGACGCCGCACCCGCCAAAGATGCCGCGCCCGCCAGGCCTGCCGACAATGTTGCAAAACCCACCGACAGCAAAAGCACCGCACAAGACGACAGCAGCAAGCCCGCCAGCACCGACACGGCAAAAGATGCCGCCAGCACGCAAGATAAAGCCGAAGACCTTGCAGATATTGCCGCCCGCCAGAAAAAAATCCGCAGCCAGCTGAACGACCAGCTGAGCGGTATCGGCCAGATCCTGCAATCCATCATTGACGCCCTGTCTGGCGCCAAAGACGCAACCACCGGCACCGTAACCGCTGCAACCTCCCTCACCCCGGCCGCGGCAACCGATACCACCGCAACGGACGCAAAAACCGCAACCCCTGCCGCAACCGCGCTCGTACCCGCAGCCCAGCCCCTGACCGGCCTTGCCGCACTGCTCGCAACCCTCACCCCCGTAACCGGCGCGCAGACGCCCGCAACCGCTGCAACCACCGGCAAAATCGAAATCCCCGCATCTCTCCTCACCAGTGATGACAAGCAAACCGACATAGACCTGCTTAAAGACATTCAGTCCTTGCTCCAGAAAATGCAGGACAGCCTGAAAGCGGTTGATAATGACACACCGTTATCCACCGCCCCTACCACTGCTGCCGCTAAAGTCAGCGTGCAAACCACCGGCCCCGCCCTCACAGGCGCCACCACCCCGGTTGCAAACCTGCAAACCATTGTCGAAAATGTACAGCTCGACGTAAGCGCGCTCGAAGTGCGCATCACGCAGAACACCGCGCCCGCCACCACCGATAAAGATAAAGATGCGCCCCTGCCCACCGCCAGCGCAACGCCTGCCGCATCCACCGATGTCCAGACCGACACGGTGAAGCCGCAAAACATCCTCGCTTTCTTAAAAGATAATATCGCCCAGATCCGCGATCAGCTCCACGCGCTGCAATCCGATAATGAAGCCGCCTTCGCGCAGGCCAAAACCACCCTGCAACAGCAATTCGAAGCCGCCCGCAGCAGCTTCAAGGACGTAAGCGCCGCACCCGTTATCGCCGCCGATACCAAAGCCGCCACCGACGCCGTCGTCGCAACCGCAGCGCCCGCCGCCAACACCACCCTCACGGCAAACGCAACCTTGCAAGGCCCCGCCTTCATCGCACCCACCCCGGTCACCATCGCCATTGCCCAAACCCCGGCAGATACCAACACCGGAGGCGGCAACCAGCAGCAAGGCCAGAACCAGCAAAACAACCAAAGCGCACCCCCCATCGCATCTGCGCAAAGCCTCAGCACCGGCAGCGCCCGCACCGAAGCCCCAAGTTTTACCCGCAGCCTTGGCAAAAGCCAGGCCGCACCGCTTGCCGAACAAGTGGCCGTACAGGTAAAAAATGCCGTGACCGACGGCACCAGCAAAATCCGCATCCAGCTCGACCCCGCCGATCTGGGCAAAATGGACATCAAGCTCACTGTTGATGCCAACGGCAAAACCGGCGTGAGCATTTTAGTAGATAATAAAAGCACCCTCGACCTGCTCCAGCGCGACGCAAGCACCCTCACCCGCGCGCTGAACGATGCGGGCCTTTCCGCCGACGGCAGCTCGCTGAGCTTTAACCTGCGCGGCGGCCAGCAGGAAGGCCATGGCCAGCAGCAGGCAGCCACCACTTACAAAAAAGCACAACCCGAAGAAGAAGAAATTCCGATGGCCAACGCCGTCGCCCGTAATTACGTCGTGAACCTGGCCGACGGCCTGGACATCAAAGCATAAGGAGAATCTCACATGACAACCGCCGTATCATCAGCAGCCGTAGGCACAGTCACCGATCCTAAAACCGGTCAGGTGCAAACAACCGACTCTAACAAGGACCGCGATAATTTCCTGTTATTGCTCACCACGCAGCTCAAGAACCAGGACCCCACCAACCCCACCGACACCAATCAGGTGACGCAGCAAATCGCATTGCTGAGCCAGGTGGAGCAGCAAACCAAATCCAACGGTTTCCTCCAGCAGCTTGTCACCATGAACGGCCAGTCGCAGGCAGGCGCCGCCGTGAATTACATTGGCCGCCAGGTAGATGCGACCGGCAAAACCGGCCAGCTCGCAGGCGGCAAGGCAAGCTTCGTCTACAAGCTTCCCGCAGGCGTGGACAAAGCCACCGTCAACATCTTCGATTCCAACGGCAAAGTAGTCTACAGCGGAAATGGCACGACAATTGCAGGACGTAACACAGTCGTATGGGACGGCAGCAATAGCGTAACAGGAGCGGCAATGCCAAACGGAACGTACACATTTGAAGTCAAAGCCAAAGACGTAGCGGGCAAAGACGTTGACTCGACCACCCTCACCACCGGCATCGTGCAGTCCGTAGACTCGCAAGATGGCGTAAACAGCCTTTCCCTCGGCGGCTTTTCGATCCCTCTGGATTCCGTCATTTCTGTCTACAACCCCGCCTACACCCCGGCGGCGGCGTCTTAACGAACATCTGAGTAACAAGGAGCAAGATTATGAGTTTATATGGAGCATTATACGCAGGCGTAGCGGGCCTAAGCTCACAGAGCAACAAGCTCTGCGTTATCTCGGATAACATCGCAAACGTAAACACCATCGGGTACAAGTCCGGCAGCGCCGTGTTTGAAACCCTCGTAACATCCGCAAGTAACGTAACCGCCTACTCCCCCGGCGGCGTACTCGGCGGCAACCAGCAGCTGGTTGACACGCAAGGCTTGCTGCAAACCACCTCCTCGCCCACCGACGTTGCAATTTCGGGCGCTGGCTTCTTCGTGGTAAACCAGAAATCCAACCAGAGCGGGCAGGTATTATTCACCCGCGCCGGTTCCTTCACGCAAGATGCGCAAGGCAACTTCCGCAACACCGCAGGCCTCTTCCTGCAAGCATGGCCGCTCGATCGCAACGGCAACCTGCCAGGCGCTCCGGGCAACCTGAACACCAACTCCAGCGCAAACATTTCGAGCTTGCAGACCGTAAACGTACGTAACCTCACCGGTACCGCATCGCCCACCACCACCGTAGGCATCGGCGCCAACCTGAAATCCGGCCAGGTCGCATTCGCAGGTGCCGGTGGCACCGTAGATCTCGACAGCTTCGACACCGCCAACTCTCCCCTTAAAGCCAACGACATCATCATCCCGACCGGGGTTGATAAAATCGTGCGCGGCGACGCAATGACCGTCACCACCGGCGCAGGCCTCAGCTACATCTACAACTACGGTGGCTTCACCTTCGGCCGCAGCGTGCTTTCCGGCGCAGTGGGCGATTCCGGCACGGCCCTTACCCCCACCACCGCCACGCTCGAAAACACCGCAAACGTCGCCGTGACCAACAACGGCTTCACGCCGATCTCGAACGCCGCAGGCGCATCCGTGATCAGTGTAACCGTAGCTTCCACCGCAGCGTTGCATAACAACGACTGGGTAAGCATCGCAGGTGAATCCGGCACTGTTGACGGTGTCACCGCTGGCCAGCTTAACGGCGATCACCAGATCACCATTATTGATGCCACGCATTACAGCTTCGTATCCACCGGCACCGCAACGCTGGGTAACGGCACTGTCTCCGGCGGCGGCAACGCAGCGACCTACACCAACGAACCGCTGCACATCGTAACCGGCACCAAGGTCGTAACCATAACGCAAGCCGGTCACGGTCTTGCAAACAACGCGGTCGTGAAGCTTTCGGGCATCACTGCCAACCTGGGCAACATTCCTTCCAACGAACTGAACGACAGCTTCGTCGTAACCGTCATTGACGCCAACCACTACAGCATCACCCTGCCCACCACCACCGCAACCGGCACGGCTTCCGGCGGCACGGGCACCATCGTTGCTACCTTGCGCCCCTTCGCAGCAAGCGGCAATATCCTCGATGCGGTAAACTCTTCCCAGCCCTTCCTCGGCACGACCGGCACCGCGCCTTTCACCACCGCAGGTTTGAGCTTCACCATCACCACCGCCGCATCCGGCACCTCGACCTTCACCTACACCCCCACCGCGCCGAATGCGCAGTTGGGCCAGTTCAACAACCTGAACAACCTCGCCGACGCCATCAACAACGTTCCGGGCCTCACGGGCCGCGTAGTGAACGGCCGCATCTATATTGGCGCATCCGATTCCAACGACGCGGTGTCATTTGCCAACGTCTCGACCGTAGGCACTTCTGGCCCGCCAGTAAAAGCAGGCATTGACTGGGTAAAGGAATTGGGCCTTGCGCCCGTCGCTATTGGCCTGAACCGCTTCAACTCGCTGTCGTCGCTCACCACGCTGGTGAACCTCTCCACGGGTCTGGACGCAACGCTTACCAACCCGCTGGGTTCGTCTTCGCTGGCCGTAAACGTAACCGACCCGCTGGACACGATCACCTTCTCCGACGCGGGCACCAACACCGGTTCGCTCATGGGTCAGTTGGGTCTTACCAACTCGCTCAACGGCGGCGCGTTCGTAGCGCAAACCACCGGCGCCCTTGGGCCGGCATACGATCCCGCCAACTCGGCCAAGAACATGGCGTCGGGCACCATCGCCCCGCAGTTCAGCCGCCCTGTTACGGTGTATGACGCACTCGGCACCGCGCACAACCTGAACGTAGGCTTCCTGAAAACCAGCACCAACAGCTGGGCCATCGAAATCTACGCGCAGCCCGCAACCGACGTAAACTCCGCACTGCCCAACGGCCAGATCAGCAGCGGCACCATCACCTTCAACGGCGACGGCTCCCTGCGCAGCGTAAGCAGCTCTTTGTCTGCCCCGCTGAACATCAACTGGACGAACGGTTCGGCCTCCACCAACATCACCTACAACTGGGGTACGGCAGGTCAGCCCTTCGGCACGCTCAACGCCGCCGCAATCGGTAAAACCGACGGCATGAGCCAGTTCGATTCCGGCTATAACGTAAGCTTCGTAAACCAGAACGGTGCGCCCGTAGGTCAGTTGACCGGCATCGCCATTGACGCAAACGGATTCATCTCCGCCAGCTACAGCAACGGCGAAACCTCGCAGCTCTACAAAATCCCCCTGGCATCGTTCACCGATCCGAACAGCCTGACCTCTTCTTCGGGTAACGCCTTCTCGCAGTCCAACGGCTCCGGTGGTGTAAACCTGAAAGAAGCCGGTTCCAGCGGCGTAGGTAGTTTCGCCGCAGGCTCCCTCGAACTCTCCAACGTGGAACTTGCAAGCCAGCTGACCGACATGATCGTCGCCCAGCGCGCCTATACTGCAAACACGAAGGTGATTCAAACGGCCGATACCCTGCTCAGCTCCCTAGATCAGCTGATCCGGTAATCGCCCCGGCCCCGCCCGCAGCCTCGCACACGTAGTGCATGGGGTTCGCGGGCAGCGGGCCACCGCCATTTCCAATTAGTTAACTAATTGTTTCTAATCGTAAACTCTTTATTTATAGAAGTTGACAACCCTGCCAAAATTATCTACTAAGTTAGGTGTTGTGGCAGATGTCGCTTTCTATATATAGATTTTGCGGTTAAAAGCTATCAATGCTAACTATAAAATTAACAATTGAATTACCTGCGCAAGGATCTCTGAGATGAAAAAGTTCGACCTGACCTCAAAGCGGATCGGCCCCATTACCACCAAAAAGACCTCAGATTCCGAACCTGAAATCATGAACATGATGCTCGACGCGCGTTATCTGCGCCAGTCGTCCTCCCTCATCCAGGACGCATTGCAAAAAGGTTTTGACGTTCTCCAGCTCGCCAGCGGCGACATCGTCACCACCGGCACCAAAACCGTCGTCTACCAGTACACCTGGGACCAGGAAAAGGGCAAACTCGTAAAAACCAAGCCCGAAGGCAGCCGCAAAGCCCGCCGCCTCTCCATCGAAGAAGAAGACGAAATCGAATCCGAAGACGCATAAGCCGCGCCAAAGCGCGCTTAAAAGCCTACAAAAAAGGGATGCAAACGCATCCCTTTTTTAGTTTCACCAAAACGCCGCGAATAGGTGCGGCGCCTGAGAACCGGAGCGGAGCATACGCCCGTATGTGAGCACCGGAAGCGCAAGGCTCCGCGCCTAGGCGCAAGTTTTCGTGGAACTACCCCTTAATGGATGTTGAGTTCGCCTTTGCACATGATAAACGACGCAGGCTTGATCAGCTCCACACTCGCAACCTTCACGGAGTGCAGCTTGCCCTCCAGCTCCTTCTCCCAAAACCCAAGGAACTTGTGCAGCACAGGAAATTTTGGCGCAATGTCCAGCTCCTGCCACACATAGCTCTGCAAAAGCGACGGATGGTCAGGCAGGTGGTACAGGATTTCTGCGGTGGTAAGACGGTAATCTTCCAGCATCAGGCGAAAATCCATAGGCGAAACCTCCCAGCATTTCCCTCAGTATAGCGCAAAAAACGGCCCTTTTCAGCAAAAAACGCAACGATTTTCGCCCTAACACGCTGAAACGTAAACTGATTCAAAAACAAAAAACTGGCCCGAACCAAAAAACGATGCTAAAATACTTATCCTTTCGCGCTTAAACATATTTACAATCCCTGCCACATCGAATATCTAACCATCACCGTTTATTCGGGGGCCGTTAGCTCAGTTGGTAGAGCGGTTGACTCTTAATCAATAGGTCGCTGGTTCGATCCCAGCACGGCCCACCATTTCCCCCCTCCCCCCGAATAATAGAAACGAATATCAGACCCGCGCATTCAAGCGTGCAAAAACGCCCGCTGCAAAAGCAGGCGGGCGCAAAAGCAAATCTCAGGAAACTTAGTTGAAGCGGAAGCGCACCGAGCAGGACGTGTCCGTGCCGCCCGTGGTAAGCGAACGGTTATAGGTCGCCGTCGTATCGGTCGCCGTCGTGCCGATTTCGCAGGTCGCTGGCGTAGAGGTAGTCGCCGAGCTTGCAAGCCCGTTCACCCCATTGGTCGAGCCCGTATCGCGCGCAATCACAATACCGGTGTTGGGCTGGCCGTCATCAAGCTTCGTATCCATGTTGAAGGCCTGAATCGGCGTAATGCCGGTGGTGCTGAACGTATAGGCTGGCGCGGTGGTAATGGTCGTCACCGGCAACAGCTGGAAGAAATTGAAACCGGATGCGGAATACACCACGAACATGCTAAGCCCGCTGAGCTTGGAAGGCGGCAGCGACTGGTTGGGCGACGTCACCGTGCCGGTTACAACACCCGTCGTAGGTACAATCGCGCTATTGGCAATATTGCCGAGCGATCCGTCCACCAGGTTCGCATCCGAAAGATGGCGCCAGAACACCAGCGTTTCACCCATAGGGGCGAGACCCCCGGCAGAACCACCTTCAATCAGGCCGTTGCCATCGCCCATGCCCAACGTCGAGCTGTTAGACAGCGTGAAAAGATTGAAGTAGCTGGCCGAAGCCTGCGAAATATCGCCCGGAATCGCGTCAAACTTGGTGCGGAACGTATTCACCGCCGAATTATATTTTTCCACCTGCCCGACAGTAGAGCGCACTTCTGCGGCACGGATCAAGTCCTGCCCCACCAGGATCCCGCCGATAATCAGGCCGATGATCACCAATACGATGGATAATTCTAAGAGTGTGAAGCCAGCAGTAGGTTTAGTGTTCATGGATTTTCCTGTGTCAATGCAATGGCAATATACTGTTTTACAACATGCCTAAGCATATAACGCATAACCGCATATGAGTAAAGGCAGATATACCTAAGCATCCGCCCCGACCGCATCGCGCACATGCGCATAGCCGTCCTTAGCCAGCAGCGCTGCCAGCCCGCCCACAATTTCACCCACCATGCCGAAGCCCTGATACACCAGCCCCGTGTAGCATTGCACAAGGCTCGCGCCCGCGCGGATTTTGCGGTATGCGTCTTCGGCGCATGCAACCCCGCCCACACCCACCAGCGGCAATGCGCCGCCCGTAAGCCTGTAAAAATGCGCAAGCGATTCCGTCGAAAGCGCCAGCAGTGGAACCCCGCTCAGACCGCCCGTTTCGCCCGCGTGCGCGCTGCGTAAATGCGCGGGCCGCGCAAGCGTCGTATTGCTCACGATCAACCCTTCAATCCCGTGCTCCAGTACCGTTTCCGCCACATCTTCGCGCTCATGCGCCGAAAGATCCGGCGCAACCTTGAGCAACAGCGGCACGTTGCGCCCATCAACCGCCGCGCATTCACGCCGCGCCGCAACCAGCGCCCCCAGCAACTGCCCCAGCGCGCTCCTGTGCTGCAAATCGCGCAGACCTTGCGTATTCGGCGAAGAAATATTCACCGTAACGTAATCCGCAATCCCATGCACCGCCCGCAATCCCGTCACATAATCGGCCACCGCGTCCGTCGCATCTTTGTTCTTGCCTATATTAGCGCCCGCAATCCCCAGCGCTGCGTTTCGCCCCCGGAATTGCTCAACGAATGCCGCAAGCCCGTAGTTATTGAACCCCAGCCGGTTAATCACCGCGCGGTCTTCCTTCAGCCGGAAAATACGCGGCTTCGCATTGCCGCTTTGTGCTATCGGCGTCACCGTCCCGCACTCCACAAAACCGAACCCCTGCGCAAGCAAAGCATCCACGGCCACGGCGTTTTTATCAAACCCCGCCGCAAGCCCCAGAGGGTTGGCAAATGCCATGCCCCACAGCGAAACATGTAACGCCGGAAAATCCTGCGCCTTCGCCGCCGGAACCAGCCCGCGCCCAAGCGCCCATAGCCCCAGGTTATGCACAGCCTCCGGCGGCAAAGCATGCAGCAGCGGGCGTATCGCGGAAAAGGCAACAGTCATGGAAAAACACTCGAAAAAAGGGCGCTAAAAGCGCATCCTAATCGCCCGCGCCAAAAATGGAAAGCAGCAGTTTGGCGTTGTCTTGCGTGAGCGCGTCGCGCGTTCCCGGAAGCGTAGCCAGCGCCGCTTCGCTCAGGCCTTCGGCGGGCGTAGCCACCGGCATATTCAGCGGAAACATCCGCGCCTCGCCGTGGGGTGCCAGCGGCAAAAATTTCTGCTCATGAATCGGAAGCCCCACCGCCTTCGTGCTTCCCTGCACCGCGCTATGCGTTTTGTGCAACGGCAAAAACCCCGGCGGCGGCACTTCTTTCTCTGTCGTCGAGGCCTCGGCAGCGCTCGCGCAAAGCAGGCCGGCAGCCATTATTCCCAGCGTAAAACCACGCATCGTTTCTCCCCCGCAATCATTTCGTTGCACCTTCTCGTTGCACCTTCAAAAGCAATTTGCGTGCCGCATTCCATCCGTGACAAAAAGCACACATGCAAAATAATCACTACATCTAGTGTTTTTTGAGTTTTTTATTAATGCTATTTATGGTGTAAATGTATAAATTGAAACACAATATAATGATTTTTAAATCGGGCATGGGGCATAGAATTTTCGCATTTTCGCGCTACCTACTGAACATGCCCTTGCGCATGGTTTTGATCGCCGCCGTAAGCGGTCAATGCCTCATTGACACTGCATCTGCGGACCCTCCGCCCCTTGTCGCGCCGCCTGCAAATACCGCCTCGAATACCGCCCAGAACGACACAGCTTCCGCTGCCGCCGCCCCCCCTCGGCCTGCCCTCAAGTTCAACAAACAAGATTTTGTACCCATCCCCGACATGGTGGAAATGCCGGTAGACATCCCCGCCCCGGCCCAGAAACAACCGCCCCTGAAAATCGTCCTTCCGAACAGCAGCAGCGCCGAGGCTAAACCCGCCCAGCCGCAAAAAATCGTGCCGCCGCAAAACATGGCCGCCCTGCCCGTGCTGCGCTCACCCCCGCCACAGCCCGTCGCCCCCGCTGCCGAACCTGTCGTGTTGCGCACCCGCGCGCCCCTCGCCCCGCTGCAAGCTCCGCCGCAAGCGCAAATCGCCGTCATGCCCAAACGCGAAGAGCCGCTGCGCACCGCGCAAGTTCCCACGCCTCAGGCCCCCATTACGCCCGCACCCACGCCCCTGCCCGCAGCGCCGTCGCTTACGCGCGCGCCCAACGCGCCCATACCCGCGTACACAGACGCCCGCGCTAATACGCGCGACAGCACGCGTGAAAGCGCGCCCGCACAAAGCGCAAGCCCACAGGTCGGCAACAGCCACGTCACCGTCACCCTCGGCATGGGCAAACCCGCCCCCTTCGGCGCCGTGCGCGTCCTGCCCATCGCCGACCTCACCCCCGCCGAAAGCCGCCAGCGCGCCGAAGCCGCCACCGAAGCTGCCAAAGAAGCCGAAGCCGAAATGCGCGCCACCCAGTCCGAGCCAGACACCATCGAGCTGCCCAGCGCCGCGCCCGCGCCCAAACCCGCACCACTCGTGCCCCTCATCACCGCCTCCGACGACATGGCCCTCGACGCCAACGGCGAACCGCTGGTCTACCGCTCGCCCGGCATCGCCTTCCGCACCGCTGCCCCCCGCATCACCGCCTCGGTTGACCGCAGCGAAGCCCTGTCCCGCCTTGCCCCCGCCGCTGGCGCACCCGGAAACGACGTGCCGCTGATCGCCCTGCCCGACGCCCCCCTGCCGCCCGAACCCGATGAACCGTTGCGCAAACCCGGCAGCAAAAAACCCGTAGTCGCCGCCGCCCCGCCCGCAACCCCCACCAGCACCTCGCTCGACCCCGATGCCAAGCCCGTCGTCGCAGCCAAACCTGCGCTCGATCCCGACGCCAAGCCCTCTCCCGTGGCCGCCGCTTCCCTCGACCCCGACGCCAAACCCCCGGTTGCCGCCCCGGTTGCCGCCCCAGTTGCCCCCCCGGCTGCCATCGCCGCAAATCCGCTGCCTGCCGCCACACCACCCGCACCCATTCCCGCGCCCACCCCTCCTGCATCGCCGCCCGCCGCAACGCCCGCAGCCGTGGCCGCCGCGCCCGCATCCCCCGACCCCGACGCCAAACCGTTACCTGCAGTCGCCGCCGCGCCCCCACCGCCTGCGCCCCCACCTGCGCCGCCTTTGGCGCAAGTAGCCGCAACGCCGCCACCTCCACCGCCAGCCCCATCCGCAGCAGCGACGCCTGCACCTGAAGCCATCGCCAAAATCGAACCCACGCCCGCGCCGCCTGTCGCCGCGCCCAAAGAACCTGTGCCCGCTCCCATCGCCAAAACCGAGCCGCCAAAACCTGAACCCGCCAAAGAAGCCAAAGCCGACGCCAAAAAAGAACCAGCGAAAGAAGCCGCCAAAGACGATCAGCCCGACACGAAAAAACCAAAGGAAAAAGAAACCAAGGAAGCCAAAAAAACACCTGAAAAATCCAAAGACAAACAAACCGCCAAAGCCGATAAAAAACCCGCAGCTGCCGCAACCAAAACCACCAGCGTCGCGCAAAACGCGGAAAAAATCCCGACCGTGACCGCACCCGCCACGGCCTTCACGCCTGCGCCGCCCACTGCGCCGCCACCTGTCATGCTGCCCGGTACGCAGCTCATGCCGTCGCAAGCCGCCAGCAGCCTAACCGCCAGTGAAAACCCCACCCCGCTGATGGCCCAGCCCGCCATCCTGCCCGGCGACAAACCCATCGTCACCGCAACGGCGCAACCTGCGTCCGGCCTGCCCAACGTGCCCTACAACGCCGTGCAGCGTTGGGGCAATAGCGAAGGCGCCGTTCCCCTCACGCCTCCAAGCCCAGACAGCCCCACCGCCGAACAGCTCGCCCGCGCGCCCGACGCATTTGCGCCGCCCGCCCCGCCGCCCGCGCAAATCGTCGCTAACCCCGTCCCCGACGCCACGCCCGCCCCACTCGTCGCAGCCACAAACACCACACCGCCACCACCTTCGGCCGCCGACGCCACCGAGCCGCGCCGCGAAATTTCGCAAGACAGCAAAGACATCCTCGCCAAGCTCCCCGAAACCATCGCGCCGAAAAAATCCAAGGCCGCCACCGAACAACTCGCCATCCTGCGCGGTAAAACCGCCGACCAGGACCAGCAGCAGGCCGACGCCAAACAACCCGTCGCCGTAACGCATGATTCCCTTGGCATCAAAATCGAGGTCAAAGCCCCGCACGTAAACGTGGATTACGAACTCGAAAAAGCCTACAACGCGCTCACCGCCGGAAACATTGACGCCGCCACGCTGATCTACAAGAGCGTGCTCGAAAACGACGCCAACAACAAAAACGCCCTCTTCGGTTTAGCCACCATTTACCACCGCGCCGGCCAGCTCGAAAAAGCGCGCCCCCTCTACGCCCAGCTCCTGACCATTGACCCCAACAACCGCGACGGGCTGAACAACTTCCTCGTGCTGCTTGCCGACGAAGCGCCCGAAGACGCGCTCACCCATCTGGAAACCCTGCGCCAGGCAAACCCCGACTTCAGCCCCATCCCCGCCCAGATGGCCGTGATTTACCAGAAGCTGGGCCAGAACGACAAAGCCATCGAAAACATGACCCGCGCCATTGATTTGGCCCCGGAAAACCTCGCCTACCGCTTCAACTTCGCCGTTATGCTCGATAAGCAGAAAAAATACGACGAAGCCGCCGCCCTTTACCGCCAGATTCTCCAAGCATATCAACGGGGTGATAAGGTTCCAGGGAATATCCAGCAAATTCAACAAAGATTAACCTTTATTAGCTCTAATAGAAACTAGTCCAATAGCTTAGAAACATCATGATAGACATCACCGATCTCCTCATTTTCAGCCAGAAGAACAAGGCATCGGATTTGCACCTTTCCGCGGGCAATCCGCCCATCTTGCGTATTCAGGGCGACATGACGCCGTACAAGGGCGCGCCGCTGAATCCCAATGAGTTGAAGGAAATGCTCTACTCCATCATGTCCGAGCAGCAGCGCTCCGAATACGAGCGCGAACTTGAGCTGGATTTCGCAATCTCCATCGGCGAAAATTACCGCTTCCGCGTAAACTGTTTCAACACCCTGAACGGTCCCGCCGCCGTAATGCGTACCATCCCCACCGAAGTCCTTTCGCTGGAACAATTAGGCGCGCCCGAAATTTTCAAGAAGCTCGCCCACCTGCATAAGGGCCTCCTGCTCGTCACCGGCCCCACCGGTTCGGGTAAATCCACCACCCTTGCCGCCATCCTGAACCACATCAACTGCGAGATGTCCAAGCACATCATCACCATCGAAGACCCGGTGGAATTTGTGCATCAATCCAAAAAATCGCTTATCAACCAGCGCGAAGTGGGCCGCAGCACCAAATCATTCGCCAAAGCGCTCAAAAGTGCGCTGCGCGAAGATCCAGACGTGATTCTCGTCGGCGAATTACGTGACATCGAAACCATCCAGCTCGCCCTCACCGCCGCCGAAACGGGCCATTTGGTGCTGGCAACCCTGCACACCAGCTCCGCCCCCAAAACCGTTGACCGTATCATTGACGTGTTCCCCTCCGGCGATAAGGAAATGGTGCGCGCCATGCTTTCCGTATCGCTCGAAGCCGTGATCGCCCAAACGTTGCTCAAGCGCATCGGCGGCGGACGCGTGGCCGCGCATGAAATATTGCTCGGCACTGGCGCGGTGCGAAACCTCATTCGTGAAGGCCGCATCCCACAGATCCACTCGCTGATGCAAATCAGCAGCAAGGTCGGCATGTGCATTATGAAAGACAGCATCCAGAAGCTGATCGATGACGGTATTGTATCGGAAGAAACCGCCGCCGAAGCGCTCGCCACCGGCACCACCGCCGGAACAAACGATGAAGAACAGAACAGCAGCCAGAATAATGGCCAGAAGAAGCCAGCGCC
>JAYULW010000097.1:0-31531 GCA_043763155.1 Alphaproteobacteria bacterium
ATCGCCATTGCGGCAACCACCATGCTGGCGCTTGCCGGTTTCATCGTGGCGCTTGATGCATATGGTCCGGTTACGGACAATGCGGGCGGTATCGCTGAAATGTCGGGCCTGCCCAAAAACATCCGCGAAATCACGGATGCGCTGGACGCGGTGGGTAACACCACCAAGGCTGTGACTAAAGGGTATGCCATCGGCTCGGCGGCGCTTGCGTCGCTGGTGCTGTTTGCGGCCTACACGCAGGATTTGAAGTATTACTACCCTGACCTGAATGTTCAGTTCATGCTGTCCGACCCGTATGTGGTGATCGGGCTGCTGATGGGTGGTTTGCTGCCTTACCTGTTTGGCGCTATGGGCATGATGGCGGTTGGCCGTGCTGCGGGTTCCGTAGTGGTGGAAGTTCGCCGCCAGTTCAAGGAAATCCCAGGCATCATGGCTGGCACTGCGAAACCTGACTACGGCCGCGCCGTAGACATGCTGACCAAGGCCGCTATCCGCGAAATGATCCTGCCTTCGCTGCTTCCTGTAGTATCGCCGGTTGTGCTGTACTACCTGATTCTCAGCATTGGCGGTCAGGCTGCTGCGTTTTCGGCACTGGGCGCGATGTTGCTTGGCATCATCGTGACCGGGTTCTTCGTGGCGATTTCCATGACCGCTGGTGGCGGCGCATGGGACAATGCCAAGAAGTACATCGAAGAAGGCAACCATGGCGGCAAAGGTTCGGACGCCCACAAGGCAGCCGTAACCGGCGACACGGTCGGCGATCCGTACAAGGATACCGCTGGTCCTGCCATCAACCCGATGATCAAGATCGCGAATATCGTAGCTATCCTGCTGCTGGCTTTGCTGGCACACGCGTAAGCTGCTGATAATACGCTAAGGAAGCCCGGAGCATGCGAATGCTCCGGGCTTTTTTTTGCCTGTTGATTGATTGACACATATTAACCATCGGGCATAATGCCCCCCTGCCAAAAACCGGGGGACCCGATGAGCGAGAAAACCTACGATAACCAGCCGAACCTGCGCCTGACGGTGCTTAAAGACCATCAGGCCATTGCCAAGGCTGCGGCAAAGCGCATTGCGGGCCGCCTGCGCGAGAAGCCCGACATGGTGCTGGGGTTGGCGACGGGCGCGACCATGGAGCCGGTTTACGCCGAGCTGGTGCGGATGCATAAGGACGAGGGTTTGGATTTTTCCAAAGCGCGTTTTTTTAACCTCGATCATTACAAAGACCTGCCCACCAGCGACCGTAATTCCTATGATTCGCAGCTGCGCAAATTGCTGCTAAGCAAGGTGAACGCGCAAGAGTCCAATATCCACCTTGTGCAGGGCGCGAATTTCAGCCCGGATGCATATGAGGCGAAAATCAAGGCAGCGGGCGGGATTGACATTCAGCTGCTGGGTGTTGGCGGCGAGGGGCATATCGGGTTTAACGAGGTTGGCTCTTCCATCAACAGCCGCACCCGCGAAGTGACGCTCTCGGAGCGCACGCGCGAAGATAACGGCACGTATTTTAACCGCCCCGGCGAAGAAGTGCCTGTGGCAGCTTACACGATGGGCGTTGGCACTATTTTGGAATCGCGCGAAGTGATTGCGCTGGCGAATAATCCGAACAAGGCCTGGACAGTGCGCAACATGATGGAGCCTACGGGCAAGTCGTCGCAGGAAATTACCTCGCTGGAGCTTACGCAGTTGCAGCATTTGAACGCAAGCGCCACGGGCGCGCATTTGCACATGGATGCGCTGGGCGCATTTTTCGAGGCGCAACGCGCCGATACGCTTGCCAAGGCGCAGCCTGTGGAAGAGCTGCCCGCACGCGCGCTGCACGCGCACAAGAACGTGCATTTCATCGTGGATGAGGAAGCGGCCAGCATGACGCGGCCTACCGATTTGTTGCAGCGTTCCAACCTGGATAAAGATGCGGTGGAAACATTGCTGGAGCGGTTCCGCCCGAAGATGCTTGCCCTGCCGCAGGGCGGGAGTATTTTCCTGACGGCTGGATTTGATTTTTATGACCCCAAGGTGATGGGGCTGGACGAAAAGTTCGATGTGAAAAACCATGTGCATGTGGAGGCGCTTGGGCGCGCGTTGAAAAACGCTACCGATGTTGCCGTGGGCGCGCATCAGGACGACGTGGAAATTATGGCGGGGCCGCAGCTTTTGAAAACGGCGGCAGATCCTAAGCGCCAGTGGCTTTCTATTATCATGACCGATGGGGCGGCGAGCAAAAGCATCCTGAATGAATGCTCAACCGAGCTTACGCCGAAGCAGCTCACCGACATGCGCCAGCGCGAGCAGCGCGAAGCAGCGCAAATGGCGGGCGCGCCTGTGATCCAGATGAAATACCCCAGCGCCGTGGTAAACGGCCATATGGGCGAAGGCAAGAAGCGCGAGGCGGGCTATGCGCTGGGCACGTTGTTTGCCGCGATGCCGGACGTGGAAAATGTATTCGGCCATAACCCGCTGGATAAGCACCCCACCCATATTGCCGTATTTGCGGCCCAGACTGCGGCGCTTCGCGCAGCGAAGCCTGAGAAGCTCAAGAAAGTGGTGGGCATGGAAGTATGGGGCGGGCTTACGGGTTTGCCGGAAAAAATGCTTGAAATTTTCGTGGTGGATCAGCAGGAGGACCTCGGCAGGCTGGAAAAAATAATCCAGCTGTTCCAGTCGCAGATTTTAGGGCAGGGGCGTAATTACGCCGCAGGCACGGTGGACCGCATGATTGGCCATGCGGCTTATGTTTCCAGCCCGCATTTGAACAACCCGCCGCCGGGTATGGTGATCGGGGTGGATGTGAGCGAATTTACGCGCGGTACATCCAACGATATGGCGGGTTTGGTGGATGATATACTGAAAAGGGCGCAGGATATTAAGCACGGGGTTGCCAAGCATCACGGGGTTGTGGCCACGCCGCGCCTTAACGAAGGCTATGCGGGCAATATCCTTGTGGGCCGCAATACGGCGCGAAGCGTCGGTTAGTTGATCTGGAACAGGTAGAAAAACAACTGGCCGACGACGACCAGCGGCAGCACGAATTTGAGCTTCGCGTCTAAAAACCCGGCCAGCACCAGAATGGCTTTGCACAGCGGAATCCAGCTGAGCAGCAGCAGGAAAATACCATATTTATTGAAAAGGTATGACACGCGGGCATAGCGGTCGGCGCTGACGTGGAGTTTTGAGGTGGCGTGCATTTTCAGCAGCATCTGGCCGATAAGCCAATTAAATACGAGGCCCAGCGTTGCGCCCGCGGTGGCAAGGATTGCGGCCATGTGCATGTTGTAGCCGCCGAAGAGGTTCAGGGCGCTGAAGGTTGCGTCGGTGGCGAAGGGAACGAGGCTGTTGGCCCATGCTTCTTCGTAGAATACTTTTAAGTATAATTCCATGTCGTCCCCCGGATCAGAATGCTTGCCGCAGTATGCTTGCGGCTAAAAAAGAACTCAAGTTATTTGGCGGGGCGCTGCGGCGCGCATCAGGCGGTCATTGATGGCGAGGCCCAGCGCATTGCCTTCGCCGGAGTCGGGGATGGGCATGACGGCAATGGCGCGTGCGCCTTTGGCGGTGCCTTGCGCATCGAGCAGGCGCAGCATGCGGAAGAGGTTTGCGGCAGCTTCCTGCAGGCTTGCGTGGCGGCTGAGATTCTGGGTGATGCTTGCGCCCTTTAGCGGGGTTTCGCCGAAAGCGAGGAGGGCTTCGTGGCTTTCCACGTGCGTGGCGTTCAGGCGCACGGGAAGGCTGGGGGCGTAGTGGCTTTGCATCATGCCGGGGCTGATATGGGGTTCGCCCGCGATGGCGGCTTCCAGTTTGCGGCCCAGCAATTTTTCCAGCATGGGCGGCGTGATGCTGCCGGGGCGCAGGATGCGGATATGTTCGCAGGTGGCGTCCAGCACGGTGGATTCTATTCCGACATGGCAGGGGCCGCCGTCGAGGATCATGGACACACGGTTGCCCAATTCTTCATGCACGTGCGCGGCGTCGGTGGGGCTTACATTGCCGGAGCGGTTTGCGCTGGGCGCGGCGAGGGGAATTTTGGACTCGTGCAGCAAGGCCTGTGCGAGGGGGTGCGCAGGCACGCGGATGGCCACGGAATCAAGCCCTGCGCTTACGAGCAGCGAGAGCTTGCAGGTGGGGCGGCGGGGCAGCACCAGCGTAAGTGGGCCGGGCCAGAGGGCGCGGGCGAGGAGCAGCGCGTTTTCAGAAAAAATGCCGTAGTGGTTTGCGTCTTCGAGGCCGCGCACATGGACGATGAGGGGGTTGAAGCTGGGGCGGCCCTTGGCGGCGTAAATGGCGGACACCGCATTATCGGAAAATGCGTTGCCGCCGAGGCCGTACACCGTCTCCGTGGGGAACGCGACGAGCTGTTCCTGATGCAATAATGATGCAGCGTTGCGGATGTGTTTGGAGGTTACGGACATAATGCTTGTGGGTGCCTTTGCGGAAGCGACTAAATATAGTTGTGGAATGATTTATTTTTGTTTATGGTAACGCGTGTAAATTAATATTTCGTGAGGGATTATGGCAAAAGTTATTACCGTAGCACAGCAAAAAGGCGGCGCGGGCAAAACGACGGTTGCATCGCATATCGCCGTGGCGCTGAGCCAAAAGGGCAACCGCGTGGCTGTGGTGGACATTGACCCGCAAGGCTCGCTCACCTACTGGCATAACATTCGCGAAGAGGCATTGGGCGAGGGCTATACGGGCCTTACCTTCACGTCCGTTTCCGGCTGGCGCGTGGCCAGCGAAATTTCGCGCCTTAAGCGCATGGTGGATTACATCGTGGTGGATAGCCCGCCGCATACCGAAACCGAAGCGCGTACCGCTATTCGCGGCGCTGACCTGGTGGTTATTCCGGTGCAGCCAAGCCCGACCGATTTGTGGGCGACGAAGGCGACGCTGGATCTTGCGAAAGCCGAGCGCATTGCCGTGAAGGTGGTGATGAACCGCGTGCCTGCCAATTCGCGCCTTGCAGCCACCATTGGTGCGCAACTTCCCGAACTTTCGCCCATTACGCTGGGCAACCGCGTTTTGTTTGCATCCGCGCTCATGGAAGGCCGCACAGCAACGGAGATGGACCCGACCAGCGTTGCAGCCAAGGAAGTCAAAAGCCTTGTTGCGGAAATCCTCGCGGTGCTGAACCCCGAAATGGAAGAAGAATCCGACGAAGCGCCGAAGGCAAAGAAGAAGAAAAAGGCGCTCGCAGACGCTTAAGCCTGTGGCGCGCGGGCGGTGATGGCCAGCGCGTGAAGGCCGTCTTTGAGTTCCGGTTCCAGCGCGCTATACACGGCCTGATGGGCTTTTACGCGAGTCAGGCCACGGAAAGCTTCGGCTTCCACCAGCACGGAATAATGGGTTTCGCCGCTGGGGCGGGAACCGGCATGGCCCTTATGCTTGTTTGAATCATCAATAACTTCCAGCGTGTTAGGAGAGAAATGCTGTTGCAGCAGGGCGGTGATGCGTTCTTGGCGGCTCATGGTGTTTCCGGTTTGGCTTGGCATGATGTATAATAGGCGGCGAAACTAACAGAAACGCGCATGGCTGGCAAAAGCAAAAAAGATTTCATACCGCATATTGACGCTGGAAAAGCGCCACCATGCAGCGCTCCGGGCTGTTTAGAGCCGGGCGGGTACAAGGCCCCCAAATCGCGCGAGGCGCTGGGGGAATACCAGTGGTTTTGCCTTGAGCATATTCGCGCGCACAACGCGCAGTGGGATTATTTTGCAGGTGTGGGGGCCGAAGAAATCGAGTCGTTTGTGCGTGAATCGGTGACCGGGCACAGGCCCACATGGACGCGCGAAAGCCGCATCCGCGACCAGTATCACAAGCTGCAGGACGTGCTGTATGAGTTTCTTGCGGGCACGCAGGCGCGCGAGCGCAATGCCCCGCCCAGCCTGAGCGGCAAGCTGCGCCGGGCTATGGCGACCATGGACATTCAATACCCCTACACCGAGCAATCGCTTAAAACGCAATACCGCACACTGGTGAAGAAATTCCATCCCGATGTGAATAAGGGCGATAAAAAGGCCGAAGAGCGCTTCAAGCAGATCAGCACGGCTTATACGCTGCTTGCTGAGCATTTGAAGAGTTCTTAGGCTTGTGGCGGGCGCTGAATTAGGCTAGATTGTCGCCTCGTCTTACTCACCATTTCAGGGTTTTTACATGTCTCCTCGTTTGCTCTCTCTGGTTATGCTTGCTGCTGCCCTCGCTTTTTCCCAGCCTGCCTTGGCTGCAAAAAGCAAACTTCCCAAAATTGACGAAAAGCCGCTGGCTTCGTCCGACGGGCAGCCGGTATGGAAAAAAGAAGATGTGAAGCTGTATTGCCATGGCCGCATGAAAACGCTCAATGAAGATGAAAAGCAGTGCGTGAAGCAGCACAAAAAAGACGTGGGTACGAAAATGAACACGGCAGACGTGCAGGCGCTTGAAGGCTACCGCAAGCAAGCTGCCGACCATGCCAAGAAAAAAGGCGCGGGCCGCGGCATGAAAAAAGGCAAGCACGGCATGAAGCCGGATAATGCCACCACCGCCAGCAGCACCGCTACGCAGACTATCCAGCCTGCAACCAAGCTTTCCGACGTGCCGCCGACCCACCCGGAATGATGCTGCATGCGTAAACTGCTTCGGATAGTGCTGGGCTTTGGCGTACTTGCTTTGCTGAACGCCTGTATCGTGGTGGATGATTTCGGCGATTACTGGAACAAAGGGTTCATTGATAATTGCGTGAACGAAATCGCAAGCAATGACAGCGACTATGACCGGGCTTCGCATCATAAAACGATGCTGCTGCGCAGTTTGCGCATCGGTAAGCACACATTCCTGATGATGCGCGACGATATGGACGATAAGGGCGGCAACCTGATTCGCTATAAAATCGAGGACGGCGAATATATCAGCTACCGCCTGAACGAGTCCAAGCGTGATGATTTCCTGCGTGAATACCCCAGCAGCGTGGTGGTGCTTACACAGGAAACAGCCACTATTCCAGTGCTGAATTCGGAGAGCGCGGGCCTGCTTTCGGCGGTTTCCGACGACGACAGCTACTGGGTGGAAAGCCACCGCGAAACCTATAACGCCGGGCGCCGCCCGGATTGCATCGAAACCTTATACTAGCGATATGACCAAAACAGCCCTGAAAGAATCACCCGATATGCAAGCGCCGGACAAAATGATCACCACTGATAAGCTGTTCGGCTTTAAGTGGAACCACAGTGTGCCTGCGTTTTCCGAGAAGACCGAGCATGTGCCGGAGATTGACGCCGACTACCAGTTTGAGCCTGATACCACCAAGGCGATTCTGGCGGGGTTTGCGCATAACCGCCGGGTGATGGTGCAGGGCTACCACGGCACGGGCAAATCCACGCATATCGAGCAGGTGGCCGCGCGGCTGAACTGGCCTTGCGTGCGCGTGAACCTCGACAGCCATATCAGCCGCACGGATTTGATCGGGCGGGATGTGATTACGCTTAAAGAAGGCAAGCAGGTGACGCAATTCCAGGAAGGCATCCTGCCATGGTCGCTTTCGCGCCCGATGGCGCTGGTGTTTGATGAATATGACGCGGGCCGCCCGGACGTGATGTTTGTTATCCAGCGCGTGCTGGAGGCGCAGGGGCGCCTGACGCTTTTAGACCAGAACAAGGTGATTTCGGCGCATCCGTTTTTCCGCTTGTTCTCCACGGCCAATACGGTGGGGCTTGGCGATGCTACGGGCCTGTATCATGGCACGCAGCCGATCAACCAAGGGCAGATGGACCGCTGGAATATTGTGGCGACGTTGAATTACCTGCCGCCGGAAGAAGAATTGAAAGTGGTGCTGGCGAAGGTGAAGGACATGAGCAAGCAGAAAGAAACGCTGCGCAGCATGGTGGCCATGGCGAATTTGACGCGGCAGGGCTTTATGCAGGGCGATCTTTCCACCGTTATGTCGCCGCGCACGGTGATCAACTGGGCGGAGAATACGGTGATCTTTGCGGATGTGCATCTGGCGTTCCGCCTTACCTTCTTCAATAAGTGCGACGAAAATGAGCGCCACATCATCGCAGAATATTACCAGCGCAGCTTCAACCATGATCTGGTGGGGCAGGGGTGAAAGCCGCTGAGTCCGACCACGCGCTGACGGAGTTCAAGCAGGCGCTGGTTTCCACCACGCGGGCGCTTGCGGTTGAGCCGAAGCTGGATGTGCAGTTTGGCTCGCCACTGGGTAAGGGCGATGTGATTTTGCCCGCACTTCCCGACATGCCGCATGCAGATAGTTTGCCGTTTATTCGCGGGCAGGCCGATCAGGCCGCGCTGGCCCTGCGCCACCACAGCAAGCAAACACACAGCCAGCAGCGCCCCAGGGGCGCGTCGGGCGCGTTGTTTGACATGCTGGAAGATGTGCGGGTGGAGGCGGTGGGCAGTCAGGATTTCCAAGGGGTACGCTATAATCTCTGGCGTCGTTTTGAGATCCATTGCATGCAGCAGGGCATGCGCGCAGGCGCGCTGACACTTGCGCAGCAGGTAGAGCTTCTGGCACGGCGTTATGTGCAGGGGTTGCCGATTCCGGAATATTTGCATGTGGCGATAGCCAAGGCCGAGGTGCAGCTTGGTGACGTGCTGCCGCTGCTGAAAGATATGGAAGCCCAGCAGGGCGACCAAAAGGCGTATGGCGCGATTTCGCTTAAGGTGATTGACGAAATTACGCAGGGCGCAAGCCCGCTGGAGCGCAATAACGATAAGGGCGAGGGCAATGCGGGCGAGGAGCTGCCCGATGCACAACAGCCTGATACGGAGGCCGAAGAAAGCAGCATTGCAACGGCTGCCACGCCCGAAGAGATGGAAAGTGCGCCTTCGCCCAAGATGCCTTCTGAGGGCGCGCAGATGAGCGAGCAGGCGATGCAGGCCAAGGGCGAGGAGGTGAGCCACAAGCCTTCGTCGTATCCGTTCAACCATACGGAGGAAATGTTCTCGAAGCGCCCCTACCATGCGTTTTCCACGCAGTTTGACGAGGTGGTGGTGGCTTCGGCGCTCACTTCGCCTGCCGAGCTGGACCATTTGCGCAACCAGCTCGACCAGAAGCTTACGCAGTTCCAGAGCGTGACGGCACGCCTTGCCAGCCGTTTACAGCGGTATTTGCTGGCGAAGCAGGCGCGTAAATGGGTGTTTGACGAAGAAGACGGCATGATTGATAGCCGCAAGCTTGCGCGGCTCATTACGTATCCCGGATACGAACAGATTTACAAGCGCGAGCAGGACACGGATTTCCGCGATACGGTGGTGACGCTGCTGATTGATAACTCTGGCTCGATGCGCGGAAGGCCGATTACGATTGCGGCGCTTTCGGCGGATATCATCAGCCGCACGCTGGAGCGCTGCGGGGTGAAGGTGGAGGTGCTGGGCTTTACCACGAAGGAATGGAAGGGCGGCAACGCCTACAAGCTGTGGATGAAGGAAGGCAAGCCAGCGCAGGCCGGGCGGCTGAATGATTTGAGGCATATTATTTATAAGCCCGCAGATGTGAGCTGGCGCAAGTCGCGCAAGAACCTGGGGCTGATGCTCAAGGACGGGTTGCTGAAAGAGAATATTGATGGCGAAGCGATTTTGTGGGCGTGTGAACGGTTGATGGCGCGACCTGAACAGCGGCGCATTTTAATGGTGATTTCCGATGGCGCGCCGGTGGATGACAGTACGCTTTCAGTGAATTCGGGAAGCTACCTTGACCAGCACCTGCGCGAGGTGATTGCGAAGGTGGAGAAGTCCAGCGAGGGTAAAAAAGACGGCGGCATTGAGCTGGTGGCGATTGGCATCGGGCATGATGTAACGCGCTATTACAAACGCGCGGTGACCATCAACGAGATTGATAAGCTGGGCGAGACGATGACCGAGCAGTTGGTGAAGCTGTTCGAGGAAGCATGAAAAAAGCGCCCGGCAGATGCCGGGCGCTCATATTCATTACAGTCAGGGATAACCCTTAAGCGGCTTTTGCAGCCAGCTTTGCCTGTTTGCGCTTCAGCTGGCGCTTCAGCTTTGCAGCTTCGGGCGTCATCTTGGTAGCGGAGTGCGACAGGATGTAGTTGTCCAGGCCGCCGTTGTGCTCAATGCTGCGGAGCGTTGCTGCGGTGATGCGCAAGGGCACGGTAGTGCCAAGAATGTCGCTCACGAGCGACACGTGCTGCAGGTTCGGCAGGAAACGGGTGCGGGTTTTGTGGTTGGAGTGGGACACCAAGTTGCCATATTGTGAACCGGTACCCGTAATCGAACAACGCCTTGCCATATCATATATCCTTTTAATTTGAAGGGCAATTTTTAAGCGTTTTAGGGGGTTTAGTCAAGGGGGTTTTTTAGGTTTTCTAAAGATAGGGAATATAGCTTCTTAGTCTGTAACCTACCGTAAAAAATAGAAAATTGCGTATTTTATCGGTTTAGCCACGTTTTTATGGTGGTATTTGCCCGGCTTTTGGCGCTATGTTCGGCGCATGTCTACCGCACTTATCATGTTTTCCGTATTCCTTACCGGCGCTATCGGGACCCGCAACGACGGGGGAGCCTCCAATACGCTCATGGTTTTTGCCATGCTTGCGCTATTTAGCGCGGCGGGCATCTTCGGCTGGGAACATTTCCACTCTTAATTATTAGACGATTCCGGGCTGCAGCGGGGCCATTTCCTCGGCGGTGAGCTTTTGGCGGAAATCTCCCTTGGGCGTTACTTTGGCCACTTCCTTTTTGATTTCCTTGGGGCGGATGGTTTCGGTGAATTGCTTTGCGGGCGCTTCTTCGGGTTGCAGCGCGTCAATGGCGGGGGTGGCCGGTGTGGGGCCGATGAAGATGGACGGGTCCTTCGGGATGGGTGCGCCGACATCAATGGGGGCGTGCTTGGGCGGGTTGATGACGTGGCTGTACACGTACAGGCCGCCAGCCGACACCATGGAGTAGAACACGTCGAGGAAGCCAACATGGATGTATTTTTCAAAGGTTTTGGACTTGGCGAGGCTTTTCATGCCCACGGCGTCCACGCCCTTCATGATGACTTTGGCGGAGAATTCTTCGGCGGCTTCGTTGCGCTTGTTGCCGAGCGCAAAGAGGGTGGCATATACGGCGGCAAGGCCGAAGGCGCGGCCACCTAAGAGCGAACCCCAGGTTTGTGGCGGTTCTTTTTCCAGCTTTTGCAGGCATTCTTCGTTGTGGGCTTTTTCTTCCGCTGTGAAGGGTGTGCCTTTGGCTTCCATTTTCGCATCGTGTTTTTCGTGCCACGAGCGCACAATTTTGGCTTTGTTGTTTTCCAGCCATTTCACGGGCAGCAGGAAGGTGTTGCCCACCATGATCATGGTGGAGACCATCAGCGGTGAGCTGATTTCCTTGGTGGCTTCTTCCACGGTGCGGTTGCGGAATACTTTGGGGCCAAGCCATTTGGCGGCTTTTTCAAAATGCGGTTTGCCGCTACCGTATTTCAGCCAGTAGGTAAGCACGATGCCGGTTGCGGCCTGCGCTGCGTAGGAGATGCCGCCGTATACTGCGCGGTCGAAGGTTTTTTCCGCGGGCAGCATTTCGCGTTCGGTTGCTGCGGGATCTTTTACAGGCTTGCCCCCACTCATACGAGCTGCCTTTCAAGATTGCCCTTGTCGCTCATGCGTTCGGCGAAATTCTGGGCAAGCTTTATCTGGGCGGACGGGGTTTCTTTTTTCTCGACCTGCGCTGTCCATTTTTTCACAGGCGCATCTACGGTTGTTGTGTCGGCGGGCTTGGCTTCCACGGCGTTTGCGGGTGTTTCTTCAGCTTTGGCCTGGGCTTTGCTGTTGGCGTATTTGTTGTAAAACACGGCGTGCAGGATGGCGTAGGGAATGCCGAGGCCGAAATCCATGGCGACGGATTCGTGGATGAATTTCCAGCGGTCTTTCGCTTCGGCGGCGGGTAGTTTGGCAAATACTTTTTCAGCGCTCAGGCCCGCTTTGGCGGCGGTGAACTCGCTGGCGGCTTCCACGTGGTTAAACCACATTTTGTTGCCGATTTTCTTGGTGGTGGGAATAAGCACGATGGCAAGCAGCGGCGCAAGCGCGGTGAAGCGCGAGGTGAGGCCGCTGAAGAAATCTTTCTTCGGCGCGTTTTCGATTTCTTTGTAGCTGGCTTGGATTTCGGGGTCGTTAGCCACCTTGTCCTTGCCGTAAATCATGTTGTCGAAGAACTCGGTGATGTTCTTTTTCACCTTGTTGTTTTCCAGCGCCATGAGCGGGGGAATGGTGAACATGCCGCCCGCGATGATGCTCATGAACATGTTGCCGTAGCCCGCGCTTTTTTTGAGCTGGGCGGGGTCTTTGATCAGGGGTTTGAGGGCTTTGGTGAATGCGTCGGTAACCGGGCCGCTCCAGAATTTTTTACCCGTGTCGGTGTATTTGCCCCAATAGGCGAAGCTTACGCCGGTGGCGGTGTTGAAGATCCAGTCCACGCTGAGATAGGTTCCCCATTTGTGGATTTTGGCGCCGGTGGTGACGGTGCCGCCTTTGGCTTCGCCGGGGGCGGGGGGTGTGGTTTCGGGCGCGTCGGCGGTGGCGGAGGCCAGCGACGGCGGGTCGGGCAGGGCGTGGAAGTGCGCAGGCTCCGCGCGTATGTGCGCGGGCGTGGGCGCGATGTTTGCGCCCTCCGTGATGCCTTGTGCCGTGCCTAATTTCTGATCCAAGCGGGGTCCTTACCCATGATATTCCACCCTAAACTATACCATCGGCGGGGACCGAAGTAATGTTAAGGTTATGTGAACAAAAGGCTTTCTTAACCTTTTTTGGGTGCGGGGAGGGGGTTAGCCGAGTTGTGGTGATTCGGCGGCTAATTCTTTGCTTTTAATAGCATTTTGCAAGAAGGTGTCTTCCTTCTTGGCCACGGCCCGTTCGGCGGGCTTGTGGGTATCAGTGAAGCGCTTTTCGTGCAAGTCGGTGTGTTGTTGGGGCCTGTCGCCTGCCTCGTGGAAGGGGGCTTGCGGGGTGGGGGTGGCCGGGTCAATGGTCATCAGCGTGTCTTCGCTGTGATGGTCGTGGTTATAGCGTTTTTTGGCGATGATGCGGCTGAAAGCGTAGGTTGCGCTGGCGGTAATCACCGTGAAAGTGGCGTCGAACGCGCCGATATCGGCCCATTTTTTAACCGTGGCGATGTCGGCTTTGGGGTTCAGGCCCATGACGACGCCGGTGGCTTTTTTGCCGAACCAGTTGCTCACTTTGCTGGTGACTTTGGGGCCCATGGCGGCGAATGCCACATAGCTCAGACCCCACGAGATCATGCGGCCTTTCAGCACACTATCCCATGTCTGGGGAATTTCTTTTCTGATGAGTTCCGGGTCGGGCGGGGTGGTGCCGAGGAAATTATCAATTTTGGCGGCGTTTTTCTCGCGGTTGTCTTCCAGCCATTTGATGGGGGCCATCATGGCGCAGCCGCCGAGGCCCAGCGTTACGAACATGGTGGTGCCCTTAGCCCATCCCTCGATGTTCTCCTTGGGCCTGCCCTTCATGATGCCGGTTTCGAGGGCTTTATGCAGGCCGCTGGAGACGTTGTCGTTTAGCTTGCGCAGCCAGTTGAAATTCGGGTTTTTGCCGTGCATGGCTTCATGCGCGGAGAGCAGCGAAAGGCCTGCAACGCCTGCCCATGCGAAGGTAGTGTAGATGCCCCAATCGTAGATTTTATTGCCCACCGTGCGGTGCTTCGAGCTTTCCGCCACGGGCGCGTGCGCAGGCGGCTGTTCCTCGCCCGCCGGTTTGGCGGGGGCAGGGAAAAGCTGGAGCGTTTCGGCGGTTTTTTCGGGTTCTTTAATCACGTCTGATGGCTGTTTAATGAAAAGAAAACACTACTCTAGCCTGTATTAATAGCACGAAACCGCCAGTTTTCCTTGTCCTACCTTGTTAAACATTTGTGAAGATCCAACAAAAAAGGCTGTGGAATTTCTTCCACAGCCTTGATTTTGTTCGGATTTTTGGGGACTAGAAGTCCATGTCGCCCATGCCACCCATGCCGCCCATTCCGCCCATGCCACCGGCAGAGCCAGAACCGGACTTCTTGTCTTCCGGCAGGTCAGCGATGATCGCTTCGGTGGTGATGAGCAGGCTTGCAACCGATGCAGCGTTCTGCAAAGCGGCACGAACAACCTTTGTGGGGTCAATGATACCGGCTTTGATCAGGTCGCAATATTCAAGCTTCTGAGCGTCGAAACCGTAGTTGGTGTCGGTGCTTTCGAGCAGCTTGCCAGCGACTACTGCGCCGTCGAGGCCAGCGTTTTCAACAATCTGACGCAGCGGAGCCTGAAGCGCGCGGCGGATGATGTTGATACCGGCTTTCTGGTCGTCGCTTACGGCCTTGATTTTATCAAGAGCGCGCGAAGCGTACAGCAGGGTGGAACCGCCGCCCGGGACGATGCCTTCTTCAACGGCAGCGCGGGTTGCGTGCAGCGCATCGTCAACGCGGTCTTTGCGCTCTTTCACTTCAACTTCGGAAGAGCCGCCAACTTTCAGAACGGCAACGCCGCCTGCGAGTTTAGCAAGGCGTTCCTGCAGTTTTTCGCGGTCATAGTCAGAGGTGGTGTCGTTGATTTGACCACGGAGCTGACCGCAGCGTGCTTCGATAGCGGCCTTGTCGCCTACGCCGTCAATGATGGTGGTATCGTCTTTGGTGATAACAACCTTCTTCGCACGGCCGAGGCTCTTTACGGTTACGTTTTCGAGCTTAATGCCGAGGTCTTCGCTGATTACTTCGCCACCGGTGAGGATGGAGAGGTCTTCCAGCATTGCCTTGCGGCGGTCGCCGAAGCCAGGAGCTTTCACAGCAGCAACCTTCAGGCCACCGCGCAGCTTGTTTACAACCAGCGTTGCGAGTGCTTCGCCTTCAACATCTTCAGCGATGATGAGGAGCGGGCGCTGCTGCTGAACAACGGATTCAAGCAAAGGCAGCATGGGCTGGAGGCCGGAAAGCTTCTTTTCGAAGATCAGGATATAAGGGTTATCCAGTTCTACGGTCATCTTTTCGGAGTTGGTCACGAAGTATGGCGATAGGTAGCCACGGTCGAACATCATGCCTTCTACAACGTCGAGTTCGAACTCGAGGCCTTTGGCTTCTTCAACGGTGATAACGCCTTCTTTGCCCACTTTTTCCATGGCTTCAGCAATTTTGTTGCCAACTTCGGTGTCGCCGTTTGCGGAGATGGTTGCAACTTGCGCCCATTCAGCTTTGGAGTTTACAGGCTTGGACTTCTTCTTGATGTCTTCAACAACTGCACGCACAGCTTCTTCGATGCCGCGCTTCAGATCCATCGGGTTCAGGCCTGCGGCTACTGCCTTGGAGCCTTCGGTGAAGATAGCTTGAGCAAGAACGGTTGCGGTGGTGGTGCCGTCGCCTGCGAGGTCGGCAGACTTGCTGGCCACTTCGCGCAGCATCATGGCGCCCATGTTCTGGAACTTGTTCTGCAGGCTGATTTCTTTAGCTACCGACACGCCGTCCTTGGTGATGCGGGGAGCGCCATAGGCCTTTTCGATAACCACGTTGCGACCACGGGGCCCAAGCGTTACTTTTACAGCGTTTGCAAGTTTCTGCGCACCGAGCTGAATCTGCTCGCGTGCTTCAGAACCGTATTTAAGTTCTTTAGCGGACATAGTGTTCTCCTTAAGTTGCGTTCAAGCGCCACGCAGGCTGCGGCCCTCAATGGGCCTAGTCGCTGGCGCTCCGTTAGTTTAATTAAGCGGCTTTTTTATTGGCGGGTGCGTTTTCGATGATGCCGATCACGTCGGATTCTTTCAGCACCAGAAGGTCTTTGCCTTCTACTTTCACTTCGTTGCCAGCCCACTGGGTGAACAGCACGATGTCGCCAACGGATACGTCCATGGCGATGCGCTTGCCGTTTTCGTCTTTGGCGCCGGGGCCTACGGCCAGAACTTTAGCCTGTTTGGGCTTTTCTTTTGCGCTATCGGGGATGATGATGCCGCCGACAGTTTTTTCTTCCTGTTCGAGGCGTTCAACGACGATACGGTCGCCAAGGGGTTTGATGTTCATTAGTAGCTCCTAACAAGTGGTTTTTCAAATTCAGCAAGCACCGGGGCAAAGGCCAGCCGGGGCGATTTGTGTAGCTGAGATAGGGAGCATTTCTAGTCGTTCAAGACTAAATTGCAATATTAATCGAAAAAAAGCTATAAAAGGGGTGATATAAGCCCAAATCGAGGATTTATGAGCCTTTCCGCAGCCTGCCAACCCTCCCATGACTGCCCTTTATGCCCCCGGCTGGTGGCGTACCGCGAGCAGAACCGGATTGATTACCCGACGTTTTTTAACGCTCCCGTACCCGCTTTCGGGGGGCTGGATGCGCAAGTATTAATTGTGGGTTTGGCGCCCGGTTTGCAGGGGGCGAATGCTACGGGCCGCCCGTTTACTGGCGATTACGCGGGAGACATTTTGTATAAATCGCTCCTGAGTAATGGCTTCGCCACGGGCAGTTACACATCGCCGCGGGGCGAGGCGGTTTCGGGCGCTTTTAAGGATAATCTGAAGCTGGTGAATTGCCGCATTACCAACGCGGTGCGCTGCCTGCCGCCGGAGAACAAGCCAGAGCCGAGCGAGATTAAGACCTGCAACCCGTTTTTGACTGCGGAAATGGCGGCGATGCCTTCCTTGAAAATCGTGCTGTCGCTGGGGCTGGTGTCGCATAATGCGGTGTTGATGGCGAGTGGGCATAAAGCGTCGTTCGCCAAGTTCACGCATGGGGGCGAGCATAGCTTAAAGAATGGGCTGGTGCTGCTGAATAGCTACCATTGCTCGCGCTATAATATTAATACGAACCGCCTGAACCAGGCGATGTTCGACGCGGTGGTGGCGCGCGCGGGCGAGATGCTTAAGGCGGGTGCTAAAAAGCTGGCTTAGTGCTGGATTTGCTGTTCGGCCAGTACGGTCTTTTCTTTGACGTAGGCTTCCTGGAATTTGCCTTTGCCGTGGCCTTGCGCCTGTTCCATATGCGCGCCGACCTGTACACCTTGCGCGAAGGAAATTTTGGCAACATTCACAATGTCATTAGCAGAAGGCTGGTGGGTTTCGCGGCTTTTGACCACGCCGGTGATGAGGCCTGCGAGAGCGCCCAGAGGGGCCATGATGCTTGCGCCGATGCCTGCGCCGCTGAGTGAGGCTGCACCAACGGCAGCCAGTGCGGGAAGCAGCCCGCCGGAAGCGCCTGCGAGTGCGAGGCCTACGCCACCGACCACTGCGCCAATGAGCGCGCCGCCAAGGCCGCCTGCGATGCCTGCGGTGATTGCGCCTTTGATGTAGCCGCCGACGCCGCTCAGGGTAGAGGCGAAGAAGGACGGTTTCTTATCAATAACGGGGCTGAGCTGGGTGGCCATGTTGTATACTCCTAATTATGATATCTGGGCGCGCTGGTCGCGACCGTGATGGGGGGTGGAAGGTGGCATGACGTCGTTCATGCCGAGTTGTTTGCTATGGCCGAGGCCAGAGGATTTTTGCGGTTTCTGGCCGGGGCTGCTGTCGGCTACGAGGGTGTCGGGGGTGCTGTAAGCATTGTAACCATTGATGGCGCCGGAGATGGTGGAGCCGATGACCATGCTGCCCATTAAACGGGTGGCGATTTTGGTGGCGTCATGGCCTACATTCAGGAAGTCGAAGCTTGCGCCTGCCACGTGGCCCAGCCCTGCGGAGATACCAAATGCAGCGCCGGAATACAGCAAGGTCATGGGGGCGGCCTGCACCGCGCCTTTGACGAAGCCTACTACCGTGCGTTTTACTTTGGTCCAGAGTCCTTCGGCCATATTATGCTACCGTGTGTGTGTCGGGGCGGGTTTCGCGTTCCGTGCGGCGCTTGAGTTCCGCGGCACAGAATTTTTCGTCTTTGATCATGCTGCCCTTTACGTAGATGCCGTCTTCGTTCAGGCCGCCTTTGGCGACTTGCGGTTCGGGCTTGGGCTGATGATGGTGGTGATCGGTGCGGATGATGCTGCTGGTTGAGCGGTGGCTGCTGCGTGTGATGTGCTGGCTTTGCTGCTTCAGCTTCTGCAGGTCCTTGCTGTGCTGGTATTCGAGGGCGAGGCGCTCGGATTCGAGGGCGGCCTGTTTCTGCTGGTTTTTGATGATGTCGGAGCCGGTGCCCATGATGCCGCCGGCTGCCATGGTCATGAGGCCCATGCCGCTGGCGAGGTATTGCAGGCCCTTGCTGATGCCCGCGCCCATGCCTTTTTCAAACGTGTCCATGAGCGACTGGCCCACGGTAAGCGAGGCGTCGGAACCCATGTAGCCGCCCACCAGCGCCATAACGGCAACCACGGTGATGGCGGCCAGCAGCGCGCCTTTGCCGAAGCTGCTTACGCCCACTTCCTGCACGCCCTTCCAGAGTTTGCGCAAACCGCCAGCCATGCCTTCATCAACCTGGTTTTTCACCAGGTCTCCGGCGGTTTCTTCTGGCGGTTGTTGGTGTTTCTTGGGCACAAATTGCTCACAAATCGGTTTGTTACTGTACCGAGTTTAGCAGAAGCATGCACGCTGTAATGTTAATATTTTATGACAACGCGTGTGACGGTCTAATGGGGAATTTGCTTGGTATGATCCATACTTAGCAAAGCCAGCCTGGCGGAGGCCAGGCGGTCGCGGCCCATGGTGTCGGAGGTGGGGCGGTTGGTTTGGCTGTCATAGCTGATGGCAGTCACGGTAGAGTGCTGTTTTTCAAAGAGATCGAGGATGTTTTGCTGGGTTTCGATGGATGCTTCGGCGAGGGTGGGGCCGGAGGTGTTTTCGGTGTTTTCGGCAATCTGGTGGAAAAAGCCGCGGCTGATGCCGAAGCGAAGCAGGAACGCGCTCAGGCCCAAACGCGAGCCCATATGCACTAATCCACCGGAAAAAGCCGAATTTTCGCTGCTAATGCGGGGAATCTGGCCGGAATAGGGCGAAAAGGGGGTGTTTGGGGTGGTTTTACCGAAAAGGCCGCTGCAAAAGCCGGTCAGCATGGGCACAAAGGCCACTACAGCCATTACCGAAAGCGGCAGGGCTTCAAACGCTACGTTCATGGCCCACGCGCCCGCACAGCCCGCTACAAGCCCGATGCCAGCGCCCTGAAGCGCGAGCGTGAAATTGCGGGAAGGGACGGCAGGTGCTGCGTTGTGTGGTTCGGTGGACATATTTCACTGTGGGTGTTTGCGTTTCGAATAATGATACTAGCCCATTTTCATGCTGGAAAGAATGAAATTTTTATGACAGACCTAACACCTTATAGAAGCCCATTTTCCGGAGAAAAATCTATGATCGGACGACTGAACCATGTGGCGATTGCCGTACCCAACCTGGAAGCCGCAACCGCAACCTACCGCGACACGCTTGGCGCACAAGTGTCCGCGCCGCAGGATGTTGCCGAGCATGGCGTGACGGTGGTGTTCGTGAATTTGCCGAACACGAAAATCGAGTTGCTGTATCCGCTGGGTGAGAATTCCCCGATTGCGGGCTTCCTTGCAAAGAATACCTCCGGCGGTATTCACCATATTTGCTATGAGGTGGATGATATTTTAGCGGCGCGCGACAAGCTGGTGGCTGCTGGCGCGCGTGTGCTGGGCGACGGCACGCCGAAAATCGGGGCGCACGGCAAGCCCGTTTTGTTCCTGCACCCTAAGGATTTTTGCGGCACGCTGGTAGAAATCGAGCAGGTCTGATGTCTATTTCCATGGGTTTCTTCACTTTCTTGAATGCGTGGTTCCTCATGCTGTTTTTTGTGGGGCCGTTTTTTGTGCGCCCGGCGCAAACGCACAGCGAAGTTGAATATGCGGCTGCGCCGCAGGCCATGAAATGGAAAAAACTTTTCATGACCAACACCATTGCAAGCATTGTGCTCACGCTGCTGATTGCGCTGGTGCTACATAGTAATTTCATGTCGCTGCGCGACGCCATTAGCTAATATTTTCACCCTTTCCATACGAGTACATCATGCGTTTAAGCCAGTATTTCCTGCCCCTTTTGAAAGAAAACCCCTCTGAGGCGCAGATCGCTTCCCACCGTTTGATGCTGCGTTCCGGCTTGGTGCGCCAGCTTGCGGCAGGTATTTACAACTGGCTGCCGATGGGGCTTCGGGTGCTTCGCAATATCGAAAACATTATCCGTGAGGAAATGGACGCATCCGGCGCGCAGGAAGTGCTGATGCCCACGTTGCAGCCCACCGAACTCTGGAAAGAATCGGGCCGCTACGACGCGCTGGGCAAGGAAATGCTGCGCTTCCCCGACCGTGCCGACCGCGAGCTGTTATACAGCCCTACCTGCGAAGAAGTGATCACCGATATTGTACGCAACAATTTCCGCAGCTACCGCGATTTGCCGCGCAATCTGTACCAGATCCAGTGGAAGTTCCGCGACGAAATCCGCCCCCGTTTCGGCGTGATGCGCGGCCGCGAATTTTTGATGAAAGATTCCTATTCCTTTGACCTCGATTACGAAGGCGCGAAGAAGCATTATAATTTGATGTACGATACTTACCTGCGCATGTTTGCGCGTATGGGGCTGACTGCGATTCCGGTTCGTGCGGATTCTGGCGCGATTGGCGGGGATCTGAGCCATGAGTTCCAGGTGGTGGCCGACACGGGCGAAAGCGCACTCTTTTATGATGTTGCGTTCGACGATATCCGCGACGGCAAAATTACCATGACCACGGAAGAGATGCGCGGGCTTTACGCCGCTGCCGACGACCAGCACAAGCCTGAGGCCATTGCGCCGGAACGCCTGCGCGAAGCACGCGGCATTGAGGTGGGCCATATTTTCTATCTGGGTAAAAAATACTCTGAAGTATTGGGCGCGAAGATTACCAATGCGGCGGGCGTGGATACTGTTATGGAAATGGGCTGTTACGGTGTGGGTGTGTCGCGGCTTGTGGGGGCTATCATCGAAGCCAGCCACGACGATGCGGGCATTATCTGGCCGGAATCGGTGGCGCCGTTCAAGGTGGGGCTGATCAATTTGCGCGTGGGTGATGCGAAGTGCGACGCTACCTGCCAATCCATTTACGATACGCTGCAAAAGGCGGGTGTGGATGTATTATATGATGACACCGACGAACGCGCGGGCGGCAAGTTCGCCTCGATGGACCTGATCGGCCTGCCGTGGCAGGTTGTGGTGGGGCCGAAGGGTGCAGAAAAAGGTGTGGTGGAACTTAAAAACCGCAAGACGGGCGAAAAAGTTGAACTGAGCGTGGAAGCAGCGATTACGAAACTTAGCTAAGCGCGCGGCTGCGGCCGCCACCGTCGAGTTCCGTTGCAGCGGCGATGGCTACTGCTGGCAGTTTCATATCTACAGCCAATGCGCCCAAGCTTGTGCCGCCGCCTAAATCGCCTCCGAATTTCACACCTGCAGCGCCTAGCGCCATGCCGATGCTTGCCACTGCTTTGCTCACGCTTTCGGCGAGTTTTACGCTGCCGGGGCCGTCGGCGGCCATCACCTCGACAAGGCGGGCCACAATATTAGGCGTTTTGGTGAATTCTGTGCTCATGTCTTAATCCTACCATAAAAGCGGGGTTTTGTCACGTGGGTGCTTTTTTGCCAAATTTGCTTCCATTTCTAGCGGATAGGCTTTGCAGGGGCGTGCAAAACCGGGTATAGCTTGGCATCAAATTTTGATTGGGGCGTATGCTTTCTGCTTTTGAACGAATGGTGGCTTTTCGGTACTTGCGCGCGCGGCGCGAAGAAGGGCTGATTTCCGTTATTGCGCTGTTTTCGCTGGTGGGGATTGCGCTGGGGGTTGCCACCCTCATCGTGGTGCTGGCGGTGATGAACGGGGTGCGCGGCGAGCTGATTAAAAGCATCATCGGGCTTGAGGGGCATGTGAGCGTGATGGCCGATGCGCGGGGCATTGAGGGCTATGACGATTTGACCAAGCATATCATGGCGCTGCCGGGGGTGAAGGCGGCGTTGCCTAAAGTTGAGGGGCAGATCATGGCGAGTTTCCGTGGGGCTTCTACGGGCGCGATGGTGGTGGGGTATCGTTTTGACGATCTGAGCCAGAAGCCGCTGCTGGTGGACCGGATGGTTGCGGGCAATCTGGAGGCGCTGCATAACGGCGAAGGCGTGGTGATGGGCCAGCGCATGGCAGAAAAAATGGGGCTGACGGTGGGGGACAACATCACCCTCATTTCGCCCGAAGGCCGCCAGACGGTGGCGGGGCTGGTCCCGCGCGTGAAGGCGTATAAGGTGGTGGGGCTGTTTAATATCGGCATGTTTGCGTATGATTCCGGCCTGATTGTGATGCCGTTTGACGATGCGCAGAGCTATTTCAAGCTCAAGGATAACGGCAAGGACGGGGTTTCTTCGATTGAGGTGATGGCCAATGACGCGGATAAATCCATGGAGGTTGCGCGCGAGATTCAGGGCATTGTGGGGCCGCAGCTGCGTATTTACGATTGGAAGACGTCCAATAACCATATTTTCCAGGCCGTGCTGGTGCAGCGCAATGTGATGTTCCTTATTTTGATGCTCATCATTTTGGTGGCGTCGTTCAATATTATTTCCAGCCTGATTATGCTGGTGCGCGAAAAGGGCAGGGACGTGGCGGTGCTGCGCACCATGGGGGCCAGCAGGCGTTCCATCCTCAAAATTTTCATTGCCTGCGGCTCCTTTGTGGGGGTGATGGGCACGGTGCTGGGCGTGGCGTTCGGGCTGCTGATCGCGTTTAACACGGAGCGCATCCAGCTTTGGCTGGAGGGCATGATGGGGCATAAATTATTTACTGATGAGCTGTATTTCCTTTCGCATTTGCCCTCGAAGGTTGAAGGTTCTGAGGTGATGTCGGTCGTTCTGATGTCGCTGGCGCTTTCGTTTTTAGCCACGATTTACCCCGCCCGCAGGGCTGCACGGCTGGACCCGGCGGAGGCGCTGCGCTATGAATAGCACGGTGCTGAGCCTTACGCGAGTGGTGCGCACCTACCATCAGGGCGAGCGCGATTTGCGGGTGCTGGATGGCTTGAATTTGCAGCTGCGCGCAGGTGAAATGGTGGGGCTTTTGGGGCCTTCGGGTTCGGGGAAATCCACGCTATTGCAGATTGCAGGGTTGCTGGACACGCCCACGGAGGGGCAGGTGGTAATTGCCGATGAGGCCATGGCCACCGCCGACGATGCAACGCGCACGCGGATGCGCAACCGCACCATTGGGTTTGTGTATCAGTTCCACCATTTGCTGCCGGAATTTTCGGCGATTGAGAACGTGATGATGCCGCAGCTGATCGCGGGGAAAAGCAAGCAGGAGGCCAAGAAGCTGGCGGAGCAATTGCTGGGTGATTTGGGTTTGGGCGACCGCTTGTGCCACAGGCCTGCGGCGCTTTCGGGCGGGGAACAGCAGCGTGTGGCGATTGCCCGCGCACTGGCGAATAACCCGTGTTTGCTACTTGCAGACGAGCCGACAGGTAACCTCGACCCGCAGACGGCGGAGCATGTGTTTAGCGTGCTGGTGCGTACCGTGCGCGAGAAGAATGTGGCCATGCTGGTTGCTACCCACAACATGGACCTTGCCGCGCGCATGGACCGGGTGGTGCGGCTGGAAAACGGCATCCTGATTTAGCTAAATATTTCCTGAGTTTTGCGTTTTTGCGAAAGCCAACTTGCACGCGCTGGATAGTGTGTTTAGTATCGTTTTTATGACTCAACCCAGCTTTATCCATTTGCGCGTCCATAGCGCGTTTTCCCTGCTTGAGGGCGCCATTTTCGTGAAGGACATGGTGAAGTGGGCGAAGGCGCAAGCTATGCCCGCGATTGCCATTTGCGACCATGGCAATTTGTTTGCGTCGCTTGAATTTTCTATGGCGGCGGCGGGTGAGGGGGTTCAGCCCATCATCGGTACTACGCTGTATTTCGCGCCGCAGAGCGTGGAACCGGGGCGCAATGCCTCGCTGCAAAAGCCCGACCAACTGCTGGTGTATGTGCAAAACGAAACGGGCTGGATGAATTTGCTGAAGCTGGTGAGCAAGTCGTTCCTGACACCATTTGGCGGTCATGCGCCGTGCCTGAGCATGGCGGACCTTGAGGGGCATAGCGACGGGTTGATTGCGCTGACCGGCGGGATTTACGGCAGTGTGGGCAAGGCGCTGCTGGCGGGGCGCGAGACGGCCGCCGATGACATGCTGCAAGGGCTGATGGGGCTGTTTCCGGGGCGGCTATACATGGAGCTTTCGCGCCATGGCATGGCTGACGAGCGGCAGGCAGAGGCGGGTTTTATTGCGCTGGCGATGAAGCATACTATTCCGCTGGTGGCTACGAACGATGCGTATTTCAAAACGCCGGATATGTATGAGGCGCATGATGCGTTCCTATGTATTTCCGAAGGCACGTATGTGGGCGAAGATAACCGCCGCAGGCTTACGCCGGAACACCGCCTGAAAACGGCTGCGGAAATGTGCGCGTTGTTTGCCGATATTCCGGAGGCGCTTTCCAGCACGGTAACGATTGCCAAGCGCTGTGGATTTATGGCGACGCCCAAATCGCCGATTTTGCCGAACTTCACGCAGGAAGGCATGAGCGAGGAAGACGCGCTGCGCCAGCAATCCCGCGAGGGGCTGGAGATGCGGCTGGACAAGTATGTTTATACCGCCGGGATGACGGACGAAGAGAAGGTGGAGACGGCCAAGCCCTACCGCGAGCGGCTGGAGTTCGAGCTGGACGTTATCATCAACATGAAATTCCCCGGCTACTTCCTGATCGTTTCGGACTTTATTAAATGGTCGAAGGCGAATGACATTCCCGTGGGGCCGGGCCGTGGTTCGGGCGCGGGGTCGCTGGTTGCGTGGGTGCTGATGATCACGGATTTGAACCCGCTGCGCTACGGGTTGCTGTTCGAGCGATTCTTGAACCCGCAGCGTGTTTCCATGCCTGACTTCGACGTGGATTTTTGTCAGGACCGGCGCGAAGAGGTGATTCGTTATGTGCAGCAGCGCTACGGCGCGGACCGCGTGGCGCAGATTATCACCTTTGGTAAGTTGCAGGCCCGCGCGGTGCTGCGCGACGTGGGGCGCGTGCTGCAGATGCCTTACGGGCAGATTGATAAGATCAGCAAGCTGGTGCCGAATAACCCTGCGAACCCGGTGACACTGGCTGAGGCCATTGACCTTGAGCCGATGTTCAAGACGGCGATTAAAGAAGACGACATGGTGAAGAAGCTGGTGGATATCAGCCTGAAGCTGGAAGGGCTGAACCGCCATGCGTCTACCCATGCGGCGGGCGTGGTGATCGGCGACCGGCCGCTTGAGGAGCTTGTGCCGCTGTACCGCGATCCGAAATCGGATATGCCGGTGGTGCAGTATTCGATGAAATACGCTGAAGCGGCAGGCCTTGTGAAATTCGATTTTCTTGGCCTGAAGACGCTTACCGTGTTGCAGCGGGCATGTTTTTTACTGGGGCCGCGTGGGATTACGCTGGATTTGCTGGCGCTGCCGGAGGGCGATAAGACGACCTATGACATGCTGGGGCGAGGCGATACTGTGGGCGTGTTCCAGCTTGAAAGCGCAGGGATGCGCGATACGCTTAAAAAAATGCGGCCCGATACGCTGGAAGATATTATCGCGCTGGTGTCGCTGTACCGGCCGGGGCCGATGGATAATATCCCGACGTATATCGCGCGAAAGCATGGCGATGAGAAGCCGGAATATATGCACCCCTTGCTGGAGCAGGTGCTGAAGGAAACCTTCGGGGTTATTATTTACCAGGAGCAGGTGATGCAGATCGCGCAGCTTCTGGCGGGGTATAGCCTTGGGGAAGCGGATTTGCTGCGCCGCGCTATGGGTAAGAAAATCCGGGCGGAAATGGAAGCGCAGCGCGATATTTTTGTGGAAAAGGCGGTTGCGCGCGGGGTTTTGAAGCAGCAGGCAGCGACAATTTTCGATTTGATTGCAAAGTTTGCTGAGTATGGTTTCAACAAATCGCACGCTGCAGCATACGCGCTGATTGCGTACCAGACAGCGTTTTTGAAGGCGAATTATCCTGTTGAGTTCATCGCCGCTTCAATGACATATGATATGCACAACACCGATAAGCTGGGAATTTTCCGCGAAGACGCGATGCGCTTTGGTATTGCGCTGCTGCCGCCGGATGTGAACCGCTCGGAGGTATTGTTCTCGGTGGATGAGGGTTCGATCCGCTACGCGCTGGCGGCGGTGCGCAACGTGGGCGCGCAGGCAATGGAGGGTGTGGTGGCGGAGCGCAAGGCGCATGGCCCGTTTGCGGATATTTTTGATTTTGTGGGGCGGGTGCCTGTGGAGGCGCTGAATAAGCGCGCGATGGAGCATCTGATCAAGGCGGGTGCGTTTGACAGCATGCAGCCGAACCGGAATGTGCTATTTGCGAATCTGGACCGCATTATGGCGTATGGCGCGGCCACGCAGCGCGACAAGGCGAGCGACCAGGTGAGCCTTTTTGGCGGGGCTGCGGCCGATGCCATTCATAAGCCGCCATTGGCCGATACGCCCGACTGGTCTACGCTTGAGAAGCTTGAGAATGAATTTTCTGCGATTGGGTTTTACCTGTCTTCGCACCCGCTTTCGGGCTATGCGAGCGCGCTGGATAGTTTGAAGGTTACGCCCAGTTCAAAGCTTTTGGAGAAGCTGGGTACGCAGTATAAGCCGCTGAAGCTGGCGGGCATTGTTACGGGGCGCAAGTTCAAGGCTTCGGACAAGGGCAGATTCGCGTTTTTGCAGCTTTCGGATATGGGCGGGATTTTTGAAGTTTCCATTTTCGACGAGACGCTGCTTACGCAGCATCGCGATCTTTTGGAGAATGGTAAAATTTTGCTGATTCACGCGGACGGCAAGGCCGATGATTCGGGTGCGCGGCTGATTGCGCAGAGTATTAGCTTGTTTGACGATGCGCTTACGCGCCAGCAGCAGATGCAGGGTTCTAACGCGGCGTTTCGCATTGTGCTGAGCCAGGCGGACGCGGTTCCGATGATCCGGAATTTGCTGGGCGAAGCCAATGGAAAGGGGGCGAAAGTGACACTTTCGGCCCAGATTGAGCAGCAGCACGCGGAAATCCAGCTTCCCGGCAAATATAGCGTTTCACCGACTATTCTTGATAAGATACGGGTGCTTAAAGGTGTTTTGTCGGCGGAAGAAGTTGCGGCCTAGAAAGGGCTGCCTTAACGGTTCCTTTGCCATTAGCTGCTAATAATACGCTATAAAAACATAGTTAGCGGAATTATTGCCGGATGCTCGGTGCCATTGGTCTAATCATTACTTTCGTCTGTATTTTCGGCGGCTATATCGAAGCCGGTGGTAAGGTCGAAATTATTCTCGAAGCATTGCCGCACGAATTGCCGATGCTTATGGGCGGCGCAATTGGCGCGTATTTTGTGGCGAATAAGGGCACGGTGCTGAAGTCCACCTTCAAGGAAATCGTAAAATCCTTCAAGCCGCCGAAATGGAAAAAGCAGGATTACCAGGATCTGCTGTGTTTGCTCTTTGCGCTGTGTAAGCTCATGAAGTCCAAGGGCCTGATCGCGGTGGAACAGCATTTGGAAAAGCCCGAAGAAAGCGCGATTTTCAGCCAGTATCCGAAAATTATTCATGATCACTTCGCCATAGACATGATTTGCGATTCGCTGCGCATGCTCACCATGGGCATGGAAAATGCGAACCAGATTGAAGAAATGATGGAGAAGCAGTTAGAGAAGCACCACCATGAAGCCTCCGGCGCGGGCCATGCGCTGCAGGGTATGGCCGACGGCTTACCGGCTATCGGTATCGTGGTGGCGGTACTTGGCGTGGTGAAAACCATGGCCTCGATTAATGAGCCGCCCGCGATTCTGGGCGCGATGATCGGCGGCGCTCTGGTGGGTACGTTCCTTGGCGTGTTCGTGGCGTATTGCATTGTGGGGCCGATTGCGTCGAAAAACCTTGCTGTGCATAACGAAGAACAGCAGTTCCTGTTTATTATCCGCGACGTATTGGTTGCGCACCTGAAGGGGTATGCGCCGCAGATTTCCATGGAAATCGGGCGTGCGGACGTGCCTTCGCACATGCAGCCGACATTTGCGCAGCTGGAAGAAGTGACCGCCAATATCAAGGTCGAAGGCTAGTTTTTCCAGATTCTGAATACAAAAAAAGGAAGCGGTTAAGCTTCCTTTTTTCGTTTCAGGCTGGGGGGAGCCTAGAAATCATCAATGCCATAGTTTGCTGTGCTGCCCGCGTGGCTCGGAGGAACATAAGTGTAATCGAGCATGGTGGGGACAGACTGCTGGCTAACGCAGGCTGTGCAGGGCAGTAACAGAATTAGTAAAATGAACGTTTTGATCGTACTTAGCATATGTACCTCTCTGGTTCTTTTTTATCCGCTATTACTCTGTAGGGGTATAGCGGTGGCTAAGGATGTAGTCCTTGGAGCGCAAGGATAGAACTGCTAATTGAGGGGGTGGGGGTATGCGTTTACGGCATGGATACAAAAAAAGGAAGCTGGGTGCTTCCTTTTGGTGTTTGCTTTTGGTTTTTTGGGCCAGCGCCAGGTACTAGAAGTCGTCAATGCCGTAGTTGGCGGTGGCGGCGGTAACCTGGTTGGGGGGCACGTAGGAATAGTCGAGCATGGTGGGGGCACTCTGCGTGTTTACGCAAGCAGTGACGCTCATCAGCAGGAAAAGCGAAATGGCGGCTTTCAGCGCTTTGGCGGTGTAGGTATTCATAACTGTACTCTCTTGGTCGAAATTTTGTTGTGGCTCTTTTTTGTAGTATCCACACTATACATATTATGAATACGCATAGAATTGCCATTATTGGCTATCGGTCATGCGTTTTTCGCATAACATTCAGGGAATGGTGGTGGGGTCAAGCTCTAGCAAACGCATGATTCCGCTTGCTTTATCGGCTATTTCCTGCAATTCACCTTCGGGGGTGGAATCTGCCACAATGCCGCCACCCACCTGAAATTCAAAGCGGGGACCTCTTAAAAGCAGGGTACGGATAACCACGGAAAGCTCGACGCTGCCGTCGCCGCCGAGCCAGCCAAGCGCGCCGCTATATACCCCCCTGTCGTCACGTTCCATGGCGCTTAATGTTTGCATGGCCATGATTTTGGGAGCGCCGGTCATGGAGCCGGGCGGGAAGGCCTTCGCGATGACGCGCAGCGGGCTGCTATTGTTGCGCATGCGTCCGGTGATGGTGCTGGACATGTGGTGGACGTTGCTGTGGCTGGTGACTTCGTAGAGCTTTTCCACCTTTACGCTGCCGGGGTTGCAGCTGCGGGCGAGGTCGTTGCGCATGAGGTCTACGATCATCAGGTTTTCGGCGCGGTCTTTATCGCTGTATTGCAGTTTTTGTTTTGAGGCTTCGTCTTGCGCTGCCTCTTTAAAGCGCGGCGACGTGCCTTTGACGGGGCGGGCGCGTACATTGCCGCCGGGGCCTATATGCAGGAAAAGCTCAGGGCTGGAGGAGATGATGGCGGTGTTGCCCAGTTTGAAAAACGCGCTGTAGGCGGCGGGGCTGATGGTGCAAAGTTTGCGGAATACGTCGAAGGGATTGGGCGTTTCGTCGAAGGTGCCGCCGAATTTGCGGGTGAGGTTGGCCTGATACAGGTCGCCCGCGTGGATTTTGCCGATCAGGTTTTGCGCATGGGCGAGGTAAGTGTCGCGCGTCATGTTGGAGGTGAGGGGTTTTGATACGCGCGGCAGGATTGCGGGCGCATCGTGGATGGGCGTGGGAAGCGCAGGGTTTTCGCGCGAGGACCATGCCTGTACTGTTTTGGTTTTGTGGTCGAATTCCAATATGGTGTGGAAGCGCAAGAAATTGAGGGGCGGGAGTTTTAGCCAGCCGGGTTTGTCTTTAGGGAGGGATTCGACGTTGTTTTTCAGGCCATAGCCGAAATAGCCGAACCATGCGTTGGTGAAGCGGTGCTGGCTGATGGTGAGTTTTTGCTCCATGGCTTTGAAGCCGCTGGCGGATACGCGCTCGGCCACGTCGAACGCCAGTAAGCTGAAGCGGCCTGAATAGCCTGCCTGCACGCCGGAATATAGCAATGCCCATTCCGCGCCTTCGATGGCGGCGGCATAGTGCAGCGGGTCAGCCCATGGCAGTGATTGCAGATGGTGCATAAATACAGTAGGGATTGCGTTCGACTCTGGAGCCTGTATGCGACGATTGCGGCAATTTTTCAATGATTTATTAGCGCGTGCGCGGCGTTTGCGCCGTAGCCGCCCGGAAGATATTCCCAAAAAACTGCCGCCAGACGTGCTTTTGCAGGCCATGGCGGAGGCGCGTTTTTTATTCCGCGAGCATGGGGTGGATGTGAAAAGCCTGCTTGCGGGCGAAGAACCACAGACGCCGCGCGCCGCCAGCGGCGACGAGCCGCCAATGCCTAGCGGTACGAACGCGGCGGAGTGACGCTTTCACGCGGGGCAGGCGCAGCTTGCGCCGGGTGCAGGGTTGGGGCTACGTATTGCGCGTAGCTGGCCATGACTGCGTTTAGCGGCTTGCCGTTGATGGTGGCCCCGGTTTGCGCGTTGCCGATAATATCGTAGGTCCAGTTCTCTTTATCGGTTCCGGCGAGTTGTTGCAGGAAGGTTTTCAGGCCTGCGACGAATTGCGGGTTGGGCACGAGGGCGGAGGCCTGCTGCGGCGAGAAATACTCGACAGCGGTATGTACGCGGGTGGCGTAGTCAAGCATGTCGTCAATCATCTGGGCGCAGTTGCTGCAGGTGAGTGTCATTTGGCCGGAGGGCTGGCCGCCTTTTTCGCGCTTGGCAAGGCCGTTGGCCTTGATGCCGTAAGGCGTGAGCGAGAGTTCAAGGTCATGCAGGGTTGCTGCGCCGCTAGTGAATTGCGGATCACCTGCGTATTCAAGGTCTACGGACTGCACGACATGGCCCATGGCCGTGAAGTTGGGGATGACGGGGGAGACGATGGCGAATAGCTGGTCGGGGGTGTATTTCTGCATGCTGGCCTGGAAGTCCATGAAGCGCGGGTCGGGGCTGGTGTAGGCCTCGTCAATCACGGCGCGCACCACTTCGCGGATCAAGGCGTCGTATTGCGCGGTGAAAACGGATTCGCCGTGGATGTTCAGCTTGGCGTTGCTTTGGCCTGCAACATCTTTGTTGCTTGCAAGCACTGTGAACTGGGTGTTGTAGGCGTCGTTGCTGATGTTGAATTTACCTAACGAGATTTCAAAGGTGGGGTTTGTGGCGCCCTTCAGGGTTGCGGGGCCATTATAGCTGAAATCCACGTCAATGAGCTGCTTGCCATATAAAGAGAGGCGGCGGGGGTATGCTTTGTTGGGTTCCAGCGTGCGGAAGAACTGGGTGAGCATGGTGTCGCCTTCGGTGGTGACTTCAATGTCCGGGGCGTTCAGGTATACGCGCACATGCTCGTTGGCTGCTTCGGGGGCATTGCTGATGTAAAAGCGCGACGCGCCGCTGCCGGCGATGCGGGTTTTGTGGGCGGTGTCGGTGACGGTTGCGGCGGGGAAAGCGCAATCGAACAGGCGGAAATCGCGCACCACGGCGTCGAAATCACGCGCGAGTGTCTGGTAGTTCCAGAGGCTGTCGAGCAGGTTGGCGTTGCGCTGCATCTGGAGCGTGCAGAAGCTTGCGCCCTGCTGGGTGTAGTTGGTGCTGAAGGTTTTG
>JAYULW010000098.1:0-7612 GCA_043763155.1 Alphaproteobacteria bacterium
AACATTATTCATTAGCCAGCCTGCGCTTAAGCAGCGATGGCGTCATTGGGATGTGTTATGACCGACAATAACCTGAACCAGAGCCAAGAACTTCTTCCCGTTTCCATTGAAGCGGAAATGAAAAAATCCTACCTCGATTATGCCATGAGCGTGATCGTGTCCCGCGCCATCCCCGACGTGCGCGACGGCCTGAAGCCTGTGCATCGCCGCATCCTGTTCGGCATGCTGGAACTGGGCTGCGAATACAACAAGCCCTACAAAAAATCCGCACGTATCGTGGGTGACGTTATGGGTAAATATCACCCCCACGGCGACTCCGCGATTTATGACTCGCTGGTGCGCATGGCCCAGCCATTCTCCATGCGCCTGATGCTGGTTGACGGTCAGGGCAACTTCGGCTCCATGGACGGCGACTCCGCCGCCGCCATGCGCTACACCGAATCGCGCCTCTCCAAAGCCGCCCACGCGCTGCTCGCCGACATTGATAATGAAACCGTGGATTTTCAGGCCAACTATGACGGCTCGGAAAAAGAACCGGTGGTGCTTCCCGCCGCCTTCCCGAACATTCTGGTAAACGGTGCAGGCGGTATTGCCGTCGGCATGGCCACCAACATTCCGCCCCACAATCTGGGCGAAGTCATTGACGCCTGTAACCTCTATCTGAACAACCCCGACGTCACCATCGAGGAAATGCTCGAAGTGCTGCCCGGCCCCGATTTCCCCACCGGCGGTATCATCCTTGGCCGCGCTGGCTGCCGCAGCGCCATGCTCACGGGCCGTGGCTCCGTTATCATGCGCGGTAAAACCGAAATCGAAGAAATCCGCCCCGGCCGTTACGCCATCATCATCACCGAAGTTCCCTATCAGGTGAACAAGGCCCGCATGATCGAACGCATGGCCGAACTGGTGCGCGAAAAGAAAATCGAAGGCATCTCCGACCTGCGCGACGAATCCGACAAATCCGGCGTGCGCGTCGTGGTCGAAATCAAGCGCGAACACGTGCCCGACGTGGTCCTGAACCAGCTCTACAGCTTCACCCCGCTGCAAACCAGCTTCGGCGTGAACATGCTGGCATTGGACAATGGCCGCCCCGAACTGATGAACATCAAGCATGTCATCCGCTCCTTCATCAATTTCCGCGAAGAAGTCATCACCCGCCGCACCAACTTCCTGCTCGGCAAAGCCCGTGACCGTGCCCATGTATTGATCGGCCTCGCTATTGCTGTTGCAAACATTGACGAAGTCATCGCCGTAATCCGCGCCGCAGCCGACCCCAACATCGCCCGCGAAGAACTCATGAGCCGCGACTGGCCCGCAGGCGACGTATTGCCGCTGCTGCAACTGGTCGAAGACGCAGGCAACCCCGTGCGCAATGGCCGCATCAAATTCACCGAAGCGCAGGCCCGCGCAATTCTGGAACTGCGTCTCGCACGCCTCACCGGCCTTGAGCGCAACAAAATTGACGAGGAAATGAACGAACTCGCCGCCGAAATCGCAGAATTCCTTGCAATCCTCGGCAACCGCGACAAGCTCTACACCATCCTGCGCGACGAGTTGAACGCCGCCCGCGAACAGTTTGCCACCCCCCGCCGCACCACCATTGACCTGTCGGAATTCGAAGCAGACATCGAAGACCTGATCCAGAAAGAAGACATGGTGGTTACCGTTACCTCCAATGGGTATATCAAGCGCACCGCACTTTCCAGCTACCGCGCCCAGCGCCGTGGCGGCAAGGGCAAATCGGCCATGAGCGTGCGTGACGAAGACATCACCACCGAACTGCTGGTGGTCAACACCCATACCCCCGTACTGTTCTTCAGCAACAAGGGCCAGGTCTACAAACTCAAAGTGTATAAGCTCCCGCTGGGCGCTGCCAACACCAAGGGCAAAGCGCTGGTGAACATCTTCCCGCTTTCCGAAGGCGAAACCATCACCACCTTCATGCCGCTGCCCGAAGACGAAACCTTGTGGGATTCGATGCATATTTTCTTCAGCACCGCTAAAGGCAATGTGCGCAGGAACGATCTCTCGGACTTCCACGACATCCGCACCAACGGCAAAATCGCCATCCGCATGGATGAAGGCGACAAGCTGGTATCGGTGCAAACCTGTCAGGAAACCGACCACGCGCTGCTCGCCGCTAAATCCGGCAAATGTATCCGCTTCCCCATCAACGATGTGCGCGTATTCAAATCCCGCACCTCCGACGGTGTACGCGGCATGCGCTTAGTCGAAGGCGATGAGGTTGTCAGCATGTCCATCCTCGGCGGTATTCAGACCACCGTGGAAGAACGCTACAGCTACATCAAGCTCGCCGCCGCCAAGCGCCGTGCTATGGGTGAAGAAGTAGCCGAAGACACCGCAGCCCCCGCAGGCGAAGAAGCAGTCGCCGAAGTCACCCTGTCCGACGACCGCTTCCGCGAAATGGAAGCTGCCGAGCAGTTCATCCTGAGCGTCACCGAAAACGGCTTCGGCAAGCGCACCAGCGCTTACGAATACCGCACCACCGGTCGTGGCGGCTCCGGCATCGTGGGCATCATCACCAGCGCCCGTAACGGCAAGGTGGTCTCCTCCCAGCCCGTAGACCATGTGGGTCAGGTCATGCTCATGACCGACCGCGCAACCCTGATCCGCTGCCCGCTCGACGACATCCGCGTCGCAGGCCGCAACACGCAGGGCGTCACCATCCTCAAAACCGGCGACGGTGAAAAGGTAGTGGCCGTGGTCAAAGTGCCCGAAGGCGAAGAACTGCCCCCTGAGGAAATCGGCGAAGCAGCCGTTACGCCAGCTACGGAAGCACCCGCAGCGGAGTAAGGCCACACATGACGCAACGCACAGGCATCTATCCCGGCACGTTCGACCCCATCACCATCGGCCACATGGACGTCATCCGCCGCGCCCTCACGGTCGTTGATAAATTGGTAATCGGCGTAGCCCTCGACACCGGCAAGGAACCCCTGTTCTCCATCGAGCAGCGCGGCGCGCTGGTGCGCGAAAACCTGAAAGAACTAGGCGCCGACGCAGCCCGCATCGAGGTGCGAACTTTCTCCGGCCTGCTGGTAAACCTCGCCGAGGAAATGGGCGCCAAAATCCTGATCCGCGGTATCCGCGCCGTGTCGGATTTCGACTATGAATTCCAGATGGCCTGCATGAACGCCCGCCTGAATCCCAGCATCGAAACCGTGTTCCTGACCGCGTCGGAAAACACCCATTTCATCTCCTCGCGCTTCGTAAAACAAATCGCAAGGCTGGGCGGCGATATTTCAAGCTTCGTATCCCCGGCCGTGGCCGAGCATTTGCGCAGTCATTTCAAAGGCTAAGGCTTTGCTCGTCATTCCTCTTGACCTGCCTCGCCAATATACTTATAGCTTATGACCTGATTTTTCCAGGTATGGCGGGTGTAGCTCAGCTGGTTAGAGTGCCAGATTGTGATTCTGGATGTCGCGGGTTCGAACCCCGTCACTCGCCCCATTCCTCTCAAAGATTATGGCTTCGTATCCAGCGGCAATACGTGGCTTTCGTAGAGATGCTTCATCTCGAACAGGCTCAGGTATTTTTTAACCGATGCCTCCTCCACGAAATACTGCTCCGTGAAGGCGTGGTACTGCGCCATGTCGCGGGCGACGAGGTGCAGCAAATAATCGTAATCACCACTGATAAAGCTGATCTGGCGCACCAGCGGGTGCTTTTTTAAGCGGTTTTCAAACTTCTTCAGCTCATTGCTATGTTCGTTTTCCATGGCCACCAGCGCAAACACCGTAAGCCCGAAGCCCAGCTTCGCTGCGTTCAAAACCACGCGGTACTGCGAGATATAGCCGCGCTTTTCTAATGAGGCGAGCCTCCGGCTGCATGTGGCTTCCGAAATATTGCACGTCTCCGCCAGTTTTTTGCGCGGCAAATTACCGTTGCGCTGCATAGCGTCCAAAATGCGTATATCGGTGCTGTCTAATGTGTCCATGCAAGGATTTTGCATCATATGCAAGAAAATTGCAAAAACATTTCGAGGGCAGGGGGTATTTTGAATCCATCCCTCACGTAAAAGGCCTACCCTGAAGATACTAACCTTTAGGAGCAAAAAATGCACACAACTGAATATCTTCTCGCTTGGTTCCTCGTCATGTTTCCCCTCGTTTACAGCCCCGGCCCGGCCAATACCATGTTCGCAAGCCAAGGCGCGCAATTCGGCTTCCAGCGCTCCATGCGCTTCATGGCGGGTATTGACATTGCATTCGTCCTGCAATCGTTGCTGGTGGGCTTCGGCCTTTCCAATGTGCTGGTTTCGCACCCCGAACTGCTCACCATCTTCCGCTATGCGGGCATCGCCTATATTGCGTATCTGGCCGCCATGTTCCTGCGCGCCGCCTTAAAAACTATCCCCGAACAGCCGCGCTGCCTGGGCTTCATGGACGGCATGCTGCTCACCGCCATCAACCCCAAGGCATGGGTAATGCAGGTGATGATGTTCAGCCAGTTCTTTCAAGCGGGCGACGCGTGGGTGATGAGCATTTTCCACCTCACGTTCCTGCTCTCAGCCCTGAACATCACCGGGCATGTGTTCTGGATCTTGTGCGGCTCCCAGCTCTTAAGCCGCGCAACACACCGCATCAGCCCGCGCCACCAGAATATGGCATTCTCCGCCATGCTCTTCGGCTCCATCGGTTTCCTGTTGTAAAGGGCAGGGGGCTTCTCGCAAAAAACCCTTGCCAGAAGCCCCCAATCCCCCAACAATGCGGCCAAATTCACAGGAGCTTCCCATGGCCGCCACCAAAAAACCTTCCCTCACCCAACTCGGCAAGCAAACCAAGCTGCCCCAGTCACCCGACAAAGCAGTGCTGGAAAAGGTCAAAAACCCCCACAAAGGCACCGACTATTGCGTGCGCTTCACGGCCCCCGAATTCACCTCGCTCTGCCCCATTACGGGACAGCCCGATTTCGCCCATCTGGTGATTGATTATATTCCCAAGGATTCGCTGGTCGAAAGCAAATCGCTGAAGCTGTTTTTAGGCTCCTTCCGCAACCACGGTTCGTTCCACGAAGACTGCACCGTGGCCATCGCACTGCGCCTTGTAGAAACCATCAACCCCAAATGGTTGCGCATCGGCGGCTACTGGTACCCACGCGGCGGTATGCCTATTGACGTGTTTTACCAAACCGGCGAAGCGCCGCGCGGAGTCTGGGTTCCAGCGCAGGACGTGAGCGGCTATAAGGGCCGGGGCTAGGCTCACGCTGCATTGCAGCATTTCGCAGGGCATTAAATACTTGCCAAAAGCAGGTTTTCTGGTGTTTATATCACCCTTCTATTGTGCCTTTCTCTGGAGATTCCATGTCTAAAGCTACGAATAAAAAGCCCGACGCCGCAGCCACAAAAACCAGCGCGAACCCGTCGCCCAAAGAGCTGCAAATTAAACTCTACCGCGAAATGCTCATGATCCGCCGCTTTGAAGAAAAAGCCGGCCAGCTTTACGGCATGGGCCTCATCGGCGGTTTCTGCCATTTATACATCGGTCAGGAAGCGGTCGTAGTGGGCATGCAGGATTGCATCACGCCCAACGACGCCGTCATCACCTCCTACCGCGACCACGGCCACATGCTGGCCTGCGGCATGAACCCCAACGGCATCATGGCCGAGCTCACGGGCCGCATTGACGGTTTCTCGAAGGGCAAGGGCGGCTCCATGCACATGTTCTCCACCGACAAGCATTTCTACGGCGGCCACGGCATCGTAGGCGCGCAGGTGCCACTCGGCACCGGCATCGCCTTCGCCCACAAATACCGCAAAAACGGCCATCTGAGCCTCGTTTATTTCGGCGACGGTTCGGTGAACCAGGGGCAGGTATACGAAGCCTTCAACATGGCGAGCTTGTGGAAACTCCCGGTGATCTACATCATCGAAAACAACGAATACGCCATGGGCACCTCCGTAAAGCGCAGCCACTCCACCACCGACCTGTCCAAGCGCGGCGAAGGCTTCGCCATTCCCGGCATCAAGGTTGACGGCATGGACGTGATGGCCGTGCGCGAAGCGGGCCTGAAAGCCGTAAAGCATGTACGCGAAGGCAATGGCCCCATCCTGCTTGAAATGAAAACCTACCGCTACCGCGGCCACTCCATGTCCGACCCCGCCAAATACCGCAGCAAGGACGAAGTGGAAGAATACAAGGGCAAGCACGACCCCATCGAAAACCTGAAGGCCCAGATGGTCAAAGACGGCACCATTTCCGAAGAAGGTTTCAAAGAGATCGAAAAGGAAATCAAGCTGATCGTCAACGAAGCCGCCGAGTTCGCGCAGAAAAGCCCCGAACCCCCGGAATCCGAACTCTGGACCGACGTGCTGGTATAACCGCGCACCGTCAAAAAAATCACGCTAGCTGAAAAAATAAAGAGGAACACTTATGGCGAAAACAACGGTACGAGTAGCACTGCGCGACGCAATGGCGGAAGAAATGCGCCGCGACAAGGACGTGTTCGTCATGGGCGAAGAGGTCGCCGAGTATCAGGGCGCCTATAAAGTAACCGAAGGCCTGCTGGCCGAATTCGGCCCCGAACGCGTGGTAGATACCCCCATCACCGAACACGGCTTTGCCGGTATCGGCGTAGGCGCGGCCATGATGGGCCTGAAACCCGTCGTCGAGTTCATGACCTTCAACTTCGCCATGCAAGCCATGGATCATATCATCAACTCCGCCGCCAAAACCAACTACATGTCCGGCGGCCAGATTCGCTGCCCCATCGTATTCCGCGGCCCCAACGGCGCGGCCAGCCGCGTGGGCGCGCAGCACTCGCAGTGCTACGCCAGCTGGTACGCCCACGTTCCGGGCCTGAAAGTAATCGCGCCGTATGACGCCGCCTCCGCCAAAGGCCTGCTCAAAGCCGCCATCCGCGACCCCAACCCGGTTATCTTCTTAGAAAATGAAATGGTCTACGGCACCAGCTTCGAAGTGCCCGACGACGAAGACTACGTGCTGGAAATCGGCAAAGCCGCCGTGCTTCGCGAAGGCACCGACGTCACCATCGTTGCATTCTCCATCATGGTAGGCAAAGCCTTGGCAGCTGCCGAAGAACTGGCCGCCATCGGCATCTCCGCTGAAGTGATTGACCTGCGCACCATCCGCCCGCTTGATGTTGAAACCATCGTCGAATCCGTCAAGAAAACCAGCCGCTGCGTATCCGTCGAAGAAGGCTGGCCCGCAGCTGGCATCGGCGCGGAAATCGCGGCTGTCATCATGGAACATGCGTTTGATTATCTCGACGCCCCCGTGGTGCGCGTCGCAGGCGTAGACGTGCCGCTGCCTTACGCCGCAAACCTCGAAAAACTGGCCCTGCCGCAAGCTTCCCACATCGTCGAAGCCGTGAAGCAAGCCTGCTACCGCGAACAAGCCGCCGCTTAATAAAAAAGAGAGAGTAAGAAAATGCCAATCGAAATTTTGATGCCTGCGCTTTCCCCCACCATGACCGAGGGCAACCTCGCCAAATGGACCGTGAAGGAAGGCGATAAAATCAAGTCCGGTCAGGTCATCGCCGAAATCGAAACCGACAAGGCAACCATGGAAGTCGAAGCCGTGGACGAAGGCACGATTGGCAAAATCCTCGTTGCTGGCGGCACCGAAGGCGT
>JAYULW010000099.1:0-5743 GCA_043763155.1 Alphaproteobacteria bacterium
CAGAGATGGAGGGCAGCCTGATCGAGGCCGTCAATGTCGGTGTAGACAGCGTTTTGTTCCACCACAAACACCTTTTCGCGCAGCGCGAGGATGTCGTAGAGCAATTGGGTGCTTAGGGATTGGAAGGTGAGGAGATCTATTTTCATGGGCACATTATAGCCATATGCGAAAAGTGCGCGAGGGATTTTTCACCACGCGGTTGGATCTTGGGGCCGCTTGGGTTTTGGAGGTAGCTCGAATGCTTTTTCTTCTTTGGGGATGGGGGCGGCTTTGACTTCTGTTGCTTTGGCTGGTTCGTTTTTTGGGAGTTTGATGGTTGGTTTTTCGGTTGGTTTTTCTGGTTCGTCGCCGGTGGCTTTGGCGAGGTCTTTGCTTAGGATGCTGAAGACAGCGGTTTCGACCGCGCTATCAATCAGGCCTTTCATTTCAGTGGGTTTGGTGATGCCGGGGAAGCGCACGCGGATGCCGTTGCCGATGATGGTGAGGCTGCCGTAATTGAAGATGACGCCCAAGATGCCGCGGCGGATGCGCACGGTTTCGATGTCTTCAAAAGGCACGGTGAGGCGCTGTTTGCGCATGCGGCCGATGAGGCGTTTGTTGGTGATGGCGAGTTCGGTGCTGGCGAGGCTGCTGATGCCCATGGGCATCATGACAAGCAAGAGCATGATGATGGCGGGAATGTAGGCGAGGATGTGCACGCGTGAGCGCAGGATGACAATTTCACCTGCCCGGAGCGTTTCATCAACGTACGAAATGGGACTAGCCTACGAGTTGCAACAACGTGGGCGCAAGGCGGTTGCCTTGGGCGGCCAGTGCGATGGAGGCGTTGCGTTGTACTTCGGCGAGCGTGTTGCCGGTGCTTGCGGTTGCGAGGTCGGTATCTGACAGGGTTGCTTGCGCGGATTCCTGATTGGAGATGGCGGAGTCCACGTTTGCGGCTGCAAAACCCACGGCTTGCTGGAAGGCGCCGATGCTGGTGCGGGTGGAAAGGGCTTTGTTCTGCGCGCCGGTGATAGCATCTAAGGCCTGGCCTGCGCTATCGGCGGAGAGAATGTTGGTGGTGCCGAGCAGGCTGCTGCTGCCAAGATTATCTACAGAGAGGCTGGAACCCAGACCGGAATCGCCGGTGCCAAGCAAGCTATCGAGCGAGATGGCGTTGCCGCCGGTGAGGGAGCCATCGAGCAGGCTTTTGCCGTTGAAGGTGGTGCCTTTGGAAAGCTGGTCAATGCTTTTGAGCGTCTGCTGGAACTGGTCGTTCAGCTGGGCGCGGTTGTCGGCATTTAATACGGGGGAGCTTGCCTGCTCGGCCAGCGAGCGGAGCTGGGAGAGGGCGCTTTGAATTTGCTGCACGCCGCCATCAGCCACTTGGGCGAGGCTGGAGCCGAGGGCGAGATTGCCGGATGCCTGACGGAGTTCGGAGGTGACGGACTGTAACTGGGAAGCGATGGCGACGTTTGCCACCTCGTCGGATTTGCGTCCGCTGGCGATGTTTGCGATTGCCGCACGCAGTTTATTGTCGGCGTTGCCTACGCTTGTTTGCGCTTGCGCCCCTGACAGACCTGATACTGTGCTTATAACCATTTCATCCTCCTGATAGTGGCTAAACAGGCCTTACATGCCCATTACACTCTACCGCAACTATATAATACAATACATTGGTTACGAAAAGATTAATATTTTAATGGTTTAGAGGTCCAGCAAATTCTTAGTAAAATCAGTGGCTTCAAAGGGGCTGATGTCTTCGATGGCCTCGCCGATACCTATATAATGGATGGGAAGGCCCGTTTGCTTGCCGAGCGCGACCACGATGCCGCCCTTGGCGGTGCCGTCGAGTTTGGTGATGATGATGCCTGTGATGTTGACCATTTCCTTAAAGGCCTGCACCTGGGAGATTGCGTTTTGCCCGGTAGTGGCATCCAGCACAAGGACGGTATGGTGGGGTGCGCTTGCGTCGAGCTTGCGGATGACTTTTCCAACCTTCTGGAGTTCGCCCATGAGGTTGGTTTTGTTTTGCAGGCGTCCGGCGGTATCAATTAAAAGGACATCTGCTTTTTCGCGCTTGGCGGCTTCTAAGGCCTGATAGGCGACAGCGGCGGGGTCGGATTCGGGTGCGCCGGTGATGACGGGGATGTCTGAGCGCGCGCCCCAGACCTGAAGTTGCTCTACGGCGGCGGCGCGGAAGGTGTCTACGGCAGCGAGCATTACTTTGTGGCCCTGCTGCTTGTATTGACTGGCGAGTTTGCCGACAGTGGTGGTTTTGCCGTTGCCGTTTACGCCTACCATCATGATGACGGTGGGGCTTTGGGATGCGTCGGGCAGTAAGGGTTTTTCGAGGGGGGCGAGGATCTTGGTGATTTCTTCGGCGAGGAAACTGCGCACTTCTTCGGGGGCGATGTCTTTGTCGAAGCGGTTTTTGGCGAGGGCGGCGGTGAGTTCAGCGGCGAGGCCTGCACCGAGGTCGGCTTCGATCAGTAGTTCTTCGAGGGCTTCGATGGATTCGCTGTCGAGCTTGCGCTTGGTGAAGATGCCCGCGATGCCGCCGGTGAGTTTGCCGGAGGATTTGCTAAGGCCCTGCTTTAAGCGCTGGAGCCAGTTGAGCTTTGGTTTTTCCACGAGGGTGGCGATGGGGGCAGCTTCCGCCACGGGCGCGGGCGTTTCGATGGCGGGCGCAGGGATTTGTGCAATGGGTGCGGGCGTTGCTTCTTCGATGATGGGCGCGGGCGTTTCAACTACAACAGGTGTTTCAACAATTGGTGTTTCAGTCGTGGTTTTATTGCGGCGGAAAAGATTGGCGATGCTCATGCGGCGATTCCGTATAGGAAGTTTGCGTCGGCGTGGGTGATGCGGGCTTGGGTGATGGAGCCGGGTTCCAGTTCTTTGTCGAGTTTGGTGACGGCGAAATGTTCGCTCCTGCCCATGTTGCCTTTTTCCATGACGACCGTGGCGGTGGTGCCGATGAAGGAGGCGAGGGTGTTGGCGAGCTGGATTTCGCCTTCGGCGCGCAGTTGCCGTGCGCGGTCTTTGCGGATGTCTTTGGGCACTTGCGGCATTTTGGCGGCGGGGGTTCCGGTGCGGGCGGAATAGGGGAAGACATGCAGGTAAGTGAGGCGGGTTTCGCGCACGAGGTTCAGGGTGTTTTCAAACATCTCGTCGGTTTCGGTGGGGAAGCCCGCGATGATGTCGGCGCCGAAGACGACGTCGGGGCGTAAGCGCCGGACCTTCTCGACGAAGGCGATGGCGTCGCTGCGGCTGTGGCGGCGCTTCATGCGCTTTAGCACCATGTCGTCGCCTGCTTGCAAGGAGATGTGGATATGGGGCATGAGGCGGGGTTCGGTGGCGAGAAGCTGGTAGATGTCTTCGTCTACTTCCACGGCGTCAATGCTGGAAAGGCGCAGGCGCTTCAAATCGGGGACGAGGGCGAGCAGGCGGCGCATCATCTGGCCCAGTGTGGGGGTGCCGGGGAGGTCTTTGCCGTAGTCGCTTACGTCCACGCCGGTGAGGACGACTTCCTGAAAGCCGGATGCTACGAGGGTGCGGACCTGTGCCACGATTTCGCCCATGGGGACAGAGCGGGAATTGCCACGGCCAAAGGGGATGATGCAGAAGGTGCAGCGGTGGTCGCAACCGTTTTGCACCTGCACGAAGGCGCGGGCGCGGCCTTCAAACGAAGTGACCATGTGGGAGGCGGTTTCCTTGACCGACATGATGTCGTTCACCAGCGCTTTTTCGGCGCTGCCCATGATGAATTCGTAGCCGCGGGTTTCGAGCTTTTCCTGATTGCCGATGACTTTATCTACTTCGGCCATTTCGGTGTACATATCGGGGTGTGCTTGGGCGGAGCAGCCGGTGACGATGATCTTCACGTTCGGGTCGGCCTTGCGGGCTTTGCGGATGGCCTGGCGCACCTGTCGTTCGGCCTCACTGGTTACGGCGCAGCTGTTGAAGATGAGTGCGTTTTGAAGGCCTGCGGCTTCGGCTTTTTGCTTGATGACTTCGCCTTCGTAGATATTCAGGCGGCAGCCGAAGTTCAGCACGTTTATGCCTTCGGCATTTGTGGGCAGTTCTGGGGCGGGGTGCGTGGCGCAGCCTTCGTGGTCGTGGCTCATACATTCGCCTCGCGCATGCTGCGGGGCTTGTCGAGCTTCATTTTGCCGCTGTTCCATTTGGGGCGGAACTGCTGGATGAGGTCGTTTTCGCGCACGCCCAGCATGATGATGTCTTCGCCCGGTACTTTTTGCAAGGCGGGGTCTTTCAGGATGTGGATTTCGACGGGCGCGGTTTGCAATTGCTGGGCGAGTTGGGCGTAAAGCTTGATGTTGCTGGCCTCATTCACGCCGGGGCTTTTGATGCTGTCGAATACCTTGGAAATTTTGCGCGGGGTTTTGCCGATATAGAGAATTTCATTTTCGCTGGTGAAGGCGTAAAGCACATACTGATAGTTCAGCATGTCGGATGCGGCGGTGTATTGCAGTGCAGCATTTTGCAATTGCCATGTTCCGGCATGGGCGAATCCGGCCTGTACTAATTCGGCTATCACAGCTCTGCCTCGTCTTCGTATTCAAAGGCGACGGGGCCGTGCAGGAGCACATGGCCGGTTTTGCTGTCCCAGCGCACCATGAGGGATTGCTGGGTGGGCGGGTTGTGCAAGGTGATGGTGTGGAATTTATCGGCCACCAGCAGTTCGCGCTTTACGGCGGCGACTTTAACGGCGCAGCCAGCGGTGCCGCAGGAGGCGGTGAGGCCCACGCCGCGTTCCCAGACGCGCATTTCGATAGCGCCCAGCGTGGGGCTGCCGATGACGCAGGCGATGCTTACATTGACGCCTTTGGGAAAGAGGGGATGATGCTGCAATGCTGCGCCCACTTTTTCGATGCGGTTCAGGGAATCCATTTCGGAGACGAAGAAGACCACATGGGGATTGCCCATGCTGACGCAGGCGGGGTCGCGCAGGCCTTCGATTTCGAGGGGTACATGCAGGGTGTCGAGGGGGTGGGAAAGGGGGATGTCCTGCCAGCCGGTGCGGGGGCTGCCCATGTCGGCGGTGACTAAGCCGGAGGCTTCTTTCCAGCCGGGGATGGCTGCGCCCCAGAGGTTTACTTCGCAGTGCAGCACATCGGCGTTGGTGCGGATGGTTGCGTTGCCACGGTTCTTTTCTTCCATGATGAGCCAGCCGACGCAGCGCGTGGCGTTGCCGCAGGCGTCCACCTCGGAGCCGTCGGCGTTGTAGATGCGCATGAAGGCATCGGCCTGGTCGGCGGGTTCGATGATGATGAGCTGGTCGCAGCCGCCAGTGATTGGGTTGCTGCGGGCGGCCAGTTTCCTTACCTGCTCGGATTTCAGGCGCAGAGGGGAGCGGCGGGCATCTATAATGACGAAGTCATTACCGGCCCCGTTCATTTTGGTAAACGGAATGATCATGGCGGCGAGTGTACAGAAATAGCGGGTTTGTGCAATGGTTTGGATTGGGTTTTGGGATGGGGCGCGCGCGTTAAGTATACTTTTACATGGAATATGGTAGTATGGTTAACGGAAATTAATGATTGTCGGTGTTTTACAAGGGCTTGCCTAATGAAGATTCCTGCTATTGCCGAGGTTCTTGTGCCTAAATGGTACTTGAAATCGTTCCTTTCGGGCATGTCGCGCGCTAAGCGCCGCGACATGGTGCGCGCGCAGTGCTTGCAGGCCATGCAAGCCGATGCGGCCAGCCGGGGTGAGCCGATACCGCAGGCGCTGGATGAGCGGG
>JAYULW010000100.1:0-23099 GCA_043763155.1 Alphaproteobacteria bacterium
GATGGCTCCTACGTAGTGCTGCCCCTCGTCGGTCCCTCCACCACGCGTGACACCGCAGGCCAGGCCGTGGACTGGTTCCTCGACCCCGTAGGCTGGTTCCTCAACACGCCGGAAAATATCGGCCTCGGCGTTGCAAACGCCGTTGCCACGCGCGATGAGCAGAACAGCCTCATTGACCAGCTCTACTACCAGTCCCTCGACCCATACGTCGCCACGCGCGCCGCCTACCTCCAGCACGAAATCACTCACCCATAAGGAATTCTATGTCTATTCGCCTGACTGCCTGCCTTTTAAGTTTCCTGTTATGCGCCTCGCCAGCATTCGCTGCGGGCAACGCTTGCGAAGCGTTTGCCAGAACCACCACCTCGCAGCTGGTAGCCATCTTCCACGACGCAAGCCTGAGCGAAGACCAGAAGCGCGACCACCTCACCACCTTATTCCAAAATGACGTGGACACGAACTGGATCGGCCAGTTCGCCCTCGGCCATTACTGGAACACCGCAAGCGCCGAAGAGCGCGCAGCATACCTCAAGGAATACCGCACCTACCTCACCAATAGCTACGTGTCCAAGTTCGACGACGAAGCAAGCTTAAGCGTCGAAGAAATCAAAATCGCCTCCGTAAGCCCCGTGGCCAATAGCTCCGATTACAGCGCAAAATCCCTCATCCTGCGCAAAGGCGAAGACGACATCCATGTAGATTACCTCCTGAGCCAAACCCCAGTGGGCTGCAAAGTTCACGACATCATCATTGAAAACGTAAGCCTTCTTGTCTCACAACGGTCTGAATTCCAGAGCATCCTAAACAGTTCCGGCATCAAAGGCCTCACCGAGGCACTAAAAAACAAAAAGTCTGATTAATTACCAACCCGATTGAAAAAGGACCATCAAATGAAACAGGCACATTCCTTTTTTGTAAAAGCCGCATCCATCGCAGCTTTATTGCTTTGCAGCGCCTGCTGCTCTGCCATGAGCGATTCCAAAGGCGAAGAAATGGTGGCATGGGACAGCGTCCCCGCCGCCGTCCAGAAAACCATCACCGATAATGCTGCCGGAAACCCTGTAGACAAAGTCGAAAAAGAAACCAGAGACGGCACCACCCTCTACGAAGCCAAGGTAAAGAAAGCCAATGGCTCCCGCCTTGTCATTAAGGTCGGCGAAGATGCAAAACTGATCGGCGTCATCAAGAAATCCGCTGAAACAACGGTGTCCTTCTCCAAGCTGCCTAAATCCGTGCGCGCCACCATCACCAAAGAAGCCTCCGGACAAAAAGTAGCCAAGGTTGAAAAAGAAACCGTAGATGGAAAACTGATCTATGAAGCGACCGTCCCTAATGCCGACGGCACGCGCCTGATCATCAAAGTCGGCAAAACCGGCACCCTGATCAGCACCAAAACAAAGCAGTAAATGCAAAACATCTCCGGCGCGTCTCACACCAGCAAAGTAGCAGCAGTCACCGCAGGCTTCTGGCTTATCAAAATTGCCGCCACCACGCTGGGTGAAACCGCCGGAGATGCCGTCTCCATGAGCATGAACCTGGGCTATGCGGTGGGCACCGGCATTTTCACCATGCTTTTTTTCGCCGTCGTCATCGCCCAGATTCGCGCCACGGCATATCATCCTTTGCTATACTGGTCCGTCATCGTGACCACCACCACCGTAGGCACCACCATGGCCGACTTCGCCGACCGCTCGCTCGGCATCGGTTATATGGGCGGCTCCCTCATTCTTTTTGCCTGCGTGCTAGCCATACTGGCATTATGGCGCGCCTCCACCGGCTCGGTCTCTGTGCAACACATCAACACCCCCAAAATCGAAGCCTTCTACTGGCTCACCATCCTTTTCTCAAACACGCTGGGCACCGCGCTGGGCGATTTTATGGCCGATTCTTCCGGCCTCGGCTATGCAGGCAGCGCGGTGGTTTTCGCCGCCTCGCTCGTAGTGATCGCTGGCGCTTATTACTGCACCACCATTTCACGGACATTCCTGTTCTGGGCAGCCTTCATCCTCACCCGCCCGCTGGGCGCAACACTGGGCGATATCCTCACCAAAACCACCGACAAAGGCGGTCTGGACCTGAGCCGCTACACGTCTTCGGCTGCGCTTATGCTGTGCATGCTCGCCTGCATCCTGCTCACCACTCGCAAGAAAAGCGCCTAAGCGCGTTTCGCAAAACTCTCCTCAGGCATTTTTTGCTGCACGGCAGCCACCCAGTTTTTAGCAGGCGCTGCGTCAGCATCCACCGCATCGGCGTTGGCAATATGGGCGCGTTCCTTTTCAGCGATGTTCACTTTGCGCTGCAGCTTGCCTGCGCCTAGCTGCCACTCGGTCACCACCTTCTTGCTTTCCAGCCAATTGGAAACGGCCATGCACACCGCCCCAAACGCTGTCATGCCGATGGCAATGCGGTTGTAGCTTTTATTGCCCATCACCGGCAAAACCTTAGGGTCCGCCGAGCGGAAAATAGGTTTACCCTGCTCTGCGGCTGTAAGCACCTTAGACGAGATCGCGCACAACACGCCAATATTCGTCGCCCCCGCAATGGCAAATAGCCACGACGAAATTGCCGAATAATACGTATGATCGCGCAAAAATTGCTTCTCGGAAATCATCATGCATTCAGGCGTATCGCCTTGTGCCTTTGGTTCTGCAACAGGAAGCATGCGCTTACTCCTTGCTGTAAAGTGAGGCCAATATTTGCGCGCCATTAGCCGCAACCGTCATTTCCTTGCCCGGCAGCATATACGCGCTCTGGAAGTCCAGATGATCATCCGTGGTCGCATAATAACAAACCACATTGCCAGCCTTAACCCCTGCCGTATCGGTGGCCACACCCGTAAAGATAAGCCCGCGATGCACACTCCCCTCGCCCTTCCAGAACAGGCGGTCATACGCCCCCTGCGACAACGGTTCGTTAAACGCCAGCGCATCCTTCACGCGGTACCGCGATGCGTAACGCGCGTTAAACGCCTGAAGGCAGGCATGTTGCTGGTTCGCATCAAACCCTGCGATGGCAGAAACCTTATCCATCTCAAAAAGTTTCTGGCGCATATCACTTTCGCTGTCGGCCCATGCGGGCGCGCTCAGGCACAAGGCGGTGCAAAAGGCGAGGCCATGCGAAATAATAGTGATGCAGGAAAGAAAAGTTCGTTCAGAAAAAATAGTACGGTTAGACATTGGATACACTCCATAACGTTGACATCTGCCCCGGCGCAAAAAGCACCGGCGCGTGTCACCGCACAACAAAGAGTGGATCGGAACCGCAAAGCGGATCCCTAACCAGTTACTCCAAAGAAAACACCCCGTTTCCTGAGCATGCGTGACACTTAATGGCAGGTCTCCTGACTCGCCGGTCTATGCTCTTGGCTGTCTTCCCAAATGTTTTCACACTCAGTGACGGTGTATCGTGCCTCAAGCTCGTCGCTTACAGTTGCGGGGGCAGTCATGGCATTGGCGTTCACTTGCGTGGGTTCGCCGCACCACATTCCCTTTTCATCATTCTTGCGAATGAACCATTGCGCCGGACTATAATTGCGAACCCTCCCGAAGTCAACGCCAAACGAAAAACACGCCTTAAGCCATTAATACACAGCTACTTATGCGTGAATGTGCCCGCGCTATACGCCGATGCGGGGAAGCTTTCGCCCTTGGGCGTATTAGCCGCAATATCGTCAATCGTCACCGTTTTTGGCACAGATTTATGCCGCAGGAAAATCATATCCTTCTTGTTGAAGGCAGCAAAAAAACTTTTGAATTCACCCAGCAGCGTCTCCACATCCGGCTTCGTATCCGATGCCGCAATCACCGCGTCAAAAATCTCCGCAAGGCTCTTATGCCCATCCATAAAACCGCACATCAGCGCCAGATGCGGCGTGTTGCTATACGAAACCACATTGTAATGATGCTCGATCTCAAACGTCTCACCCACAGGCGCTTCGCGCAAAAACTCCGCGAAACGCTGGTAATTATCATTGCGCATCGTCATGTAAAAAAACGGCACATTGTCTAAATCATGAAGGCTCGGAACAGCAGGCACGCGCTTGGCAGCATAAAATGCATGCTTGAAAATATCGCCATGCATCAATTCCGCCGCCGCTTGTTTTTCGCGCAAAGGCAAACGGCGCACTGCGTCGGAAAGTTCGCTCTCGCCTAAATAATGCTCAAGATTGTAAAGGTCATTGCCTTCTTTTTGCATATCGAAAAAGAAATGCGTGGGCACAAGGCCTGAGCTTGCGACAAAGTCATACACTTGCGCCACGGTATAGGCGCGGTCCTGCGAGTGCAGGAACATATCGTAAATCCCCACATCACCAAAACTCTGCAAATCTTCGCATTTGGGCGGCAGGTCGGCGATGCGGTTGGTAGATGGCAAATGGCTCATCACCGTTTTACAATTATCCACGCGCTGCTGCGCGCTCGCCTCGCCCTTATTTAAAATCTGCATCAGGTTTTGCATCTGGTACACCGACTCGCGCCCATAGGTGGCATACAGCATCAGGCACAACACGCCGTCATCGCGCAGCATCTGGCTAAGCGCCGCCAGCCCCTCTTCCGGATTGGCCAGGTGATGCAGCACCCCTTGGCTTTCAATGAAATCAAACGGCCCGTCGAGCAACTGCGGCGCATCCAAAAGCGAGCCATGCACCCATGTGATGTTGCTTAAGCCCCGGATTTTCGCGCGCGCCTGCGCAATTTCCAGCGAGCTGGCGCTAAGGTCGAGATGGATAATTTCCGCGTTGATGCCCCGGCATTGCTCCGCCAGCGCAATCGTGCTGTCGCCCGTGCCGCCACCTGCAATAAGCGCGCGAAACCCTTTGCTGAAATCGCGCTTGCCGGAATAATGGTAATAATTCAGGCAATCAAACGACCCGGTGCGAAACGCAAGAAACCGCTTCAGCTCCTGCTGCGGGTCACGCGGCGGGTACGGATAATTCTCATATTGCTCGCGCACCTCCCTCAGATAATTGGAATCACTCGTAAGGGCTTGTTTCATGCGTTCACTCCTGAGGGTGCGAATTCTTCGCTTGTGTGTATGTATGATGCAGTTAGTATGCTTAAACAAGTGGGGAAGCCAATGGCCAATTTCAAAGAAAAATTCAAAGGCGCGTACAACGAACACCGCAACGAAACTAGCGGCGCCAAATCCACGGCCTCCGCCGATCCTTATTATTACAAGCTGGCCCGTGTGGCGCTTCGCGCGGGCATTGTTTCGGCCATCTTAGTGTTTTTCCTTGCGTGGTATGTGTGCGGTGTGGCCATCATTTGGTCGCTGCTGCTTGCGCTTGCGAGCTTTATCCTCGTGCAGCCCGTGGTGGGAATCATCATGGCACTGGCGCTCGAAAAATCGAAATAAAGCGCTGCGCTCCCAAAGAGTTAATACAAATTAATAATCGTCTTGCCTAAGCCACCCCCATTGGCTATGAATAAAGGCACGGGTTAACGCGACTTGCATGGGGGGATGCGCGCGATGGCTGATAAAAAACCGGAAGAATATTATGTCGCCGCCTTTGCTCAGGCCGAGCATATGCAGCAGAAATATCTCGTCTTCGATCTGGCTGTTGCCAACGAAGACCGCCGCCTGAAACGCCGTGGCGCCGAACGCCACCTGCCCTTTATCGCCAGCCACGAATTTTTTCATGCGCTGGGCTTCGACCACCCGCGCACCGAAGCCAGAAAAGGCGAAGCCCTGAACAGCCGCACATGGGAACAGCTCCAGCAGGACATCGCCGCCAACCTCACCAAGGAGAATGCGCTCGGCAGTTTCGACCCCGCCACGGGCATCCGCACCATCACCTTCAGCTTCGCCGCAAAACCCACGCAAGTGCAGCATGGCCGCGCCGACTGGCAAAACTTCATGCGCACCGACGCAAACAGCATCCCCGCTGAAAATCTGGCATCACTCGCCCCCGGCCCCGATGCCGCCCGCAACGACACCAACCAGCATGTAAAAGAGGTAATGCTTGAAACCTTCGCGCTGCATTCCAGCCTGTTTCGTGTGAAACTCGTCGAAGCCACCGACCCCGCCAGCGCGAATATATTGATCTACACCGCCAACATTCCGCCCAAAAAATACCTGATGCAGCAATTCGCCCGCGGCAGGGACAATGCCTTCAACCAGGATGTCACCACGCTTGCCTACGCCAACGCCGAAGCAGGCATCTTCCCCAATGTTGCGGTGGGCGAATTATACATCGGGCAGAAAATTTACGGCCTGCCTCTCGACCAGCCGGGGCGCGGAATCTTCAACGACACGCGCCTCACCGAGCATGCCGGCGTGATGTGGGACAACCAGCCCATGGCCATCAAGCTCTCCGGCAGCCCCATGCTCGGCGCACTTACCGTAAACATGGGCGCGCACCCCTATCAGCCCGCCATCACGGGTACGCTGCGTGACGCGCAAGGCCCGCTGCGCGTGCGCCAGCATATCGGCGCGAATGCAATCCTGAACGAGTTCGACGCATCAGATACCGCAATCGCCCTCGACATCACCGGCACCGACAACGCCAACATCAAGGTCGGCACAAACTCCATCGTGCGCCTGCGCGGCAAAAGCAACGCCGTAACCCTTGGCCCCGGCCCCGACACCGTCATCCACGATAAAGGCTTCGGCCATGTACTGAACAATCTCTGCCCCGAAGACACCATCAAAAGCCCCACCGCAACCAAAGTGCGCATGCAGCACTGGAGCAGCCTTCCCGATCCCGGCACCCTTGTAACCTTCTTAAAAGACGACACCCACGCGACAGGCTCGCTCTTCGTGCGCGCCAGCGACCCCGAAACGGTCATGAAGCAGCTCCAGAACCTCCCGCTGCAGGAACTCAAAACCGCCGCGCCCGTAAACCTGCCGCTCAACGCCCTCGACGGCGACACCTTCCTGCGCACCGCCCCGCGCCAGGCCATCTACCATGAAAAATCCGACGTGGCCGTAAGTGCCGAATGGGCCGCAGGGCGCTCCGTATCCAATCTCGACAGCGGCAGCCTCATCGTCAAAATGACCCGCCCGCAATATGAAAGCCGCACCGTTACATGGAACCCAACAGGCAGGCATTACGTGGTTACCTTCCGCGAAAACGGGCAGGTGCGCACCACCCATTTGCAGGACGAAGCCAAAATCGCCGTGCAGGATAATGAAGGCCATATCGAAAAAATCATCAGCCTGCCCGACGCCCAGAAAGAAGCGGACCTCGCAAGCGCTTTGCGCAAAGGCAGCACAGCCGAATCCATCGCCATGGCATTGCCATTGCTGGTAAACGCAGCGCGTCAGCGCGGCTAGTGCAGGCTTTTCTGGGTGGATTTGTTCGGGTCTTCCGTCTGCACGGAACTGGCCCAGTTTTTCTTTTTCGCGTCGTCGTCAGTCAGGCAAAGATTATTCGCCTTCATCGCTTCCACTAAATGATGCGCGGTGCGCTCGGCACTGAACTCCGCCTGGTTGCGCGCATTCAGGCGTGTAATATTTTTGCCCACTTCTTCCGCGGCGCTCGACGTGTAAATGGCCGTAGCAAGCGTTGCCGTTGCCGTCACCAGCATCGAAACCCCGATCCATACCGGCATCACGCCCGCAGCCGTGGTGCAAGCCGCAATAAACGTCGCCCCGCCCAGCGCAAATAACGGCGCTGTAATCAGCTTGGTCATATTGGCGATACTGTCCAGACGGCTTTTCCAGTTTACCTGTTGTTGCAGGTCGTCGGTCTGAGTGGGCTTTACAGCAGGTGAACTAGGCATGCTCGCATCCTTGCGATGACGTTATGTGCCAAGTATAGCACGCGCAGCAGCAAGCGCTCGTGACATTTATGTGAACACCCGGCAATTGAAAATAATGATATTTTGCAATCAATTAACTACTGATGGAAAAGCCGTTTTGCACCACAGGAACCTCTGGGGTCACGCGTTTGCGCCAGCTGATGTCGTTCCTGAGCATGGCCTTCTTATCGCTTTTCTGTGCCGCTTCCCATGCGTCGCGGCACGCATCGGAGATGCGCCCAACCTTTGCAATTTCATCGGCGCGAAGGGTCACGCCCGCCGCTTCCGCATCCGCGGGCGTCGTCACATGGCCGGGTTCTTCCAGATTTTTTACCCGTATATAACGCTCAACCATGGCGCCGTTATAACGCCCCAGTAATTCGCTCACCTGTTCGCGCGTGGGGCATGTTTTGATCGCCGTCTCCCAGCTATTGATCTGGTCCGCGCTGAGGGAAACGCCAAGCGCAGTCATGCGCCCTCGGTCCGCAGCCTGGTCCAGCGTCAACCCCACTTCGCGGGTGTAGCGTATGTCGGAGAGCAGCGCATGAATGTCCGTTGTTGCTTCATCAGCTTTGGTAATCAGGTCGCGCGGGCTGAACGCAAGCTGCGTGCGCGTGAAGCCTGCATTGGCCGCAAGCGTGTCCAGCTCCTGCGCTTGCAGCGGCCTGTGCTCGCCCGCCCATGGCTCCAGCACATCAAGCATGGCGCGCAGTTTCGCGCGTGTGGCGTTCGGCCCTTTGCCCTGTCGCAGCAGGCTCAGCTGCGAACCAAGAATACGCGGCCTGTTCGTAACCAGGTCCACGCTCGCGCGCTGCAAATCCTGCAAGCTGGCAAAGCCCACAAGCCGCGACAATATATCGTCGAGCTGCGTGCTGAAGCGCGTCGGGTTGCCCGGCAAAATTTCTTCGCTGATATTTTTCTTTGCCAGCATATCGTTTAGATACGCCGCATCATCGCGTGACAGGCCCACTTCACGGTAAAGCGCATCGCGCTGGTCTTTCGACGCACACGCGTTCTTGCCCAGTATATTGGGCAGCATGTCTTTGGTCGGAAACAATTCCGCATCCGACCCCGCTTGCAGGCGGCGCTGTATATCCACCACCGAATCGCGCTCGCCTTGCGTGCGGAACTCCACCAGCTTGCGTATAATATCCGACCAATGCGGCCTGTTGCCCCGGTCAATATGCCGCTTCACGCTGGCCATCACATCAGCATTGAATGCCTGCATGGTTTCCGGCGTAACCTCAATCAGCTCCGCCTTGGTAAAAAACGCGATGCGCTGGTCGCCCATGGGCATGCCGTTCAGCGGTTGAATACGCTGCGGGTCAAGATTCAGTATGTTGGTCTCGATCACATCCTTGGCAAACTGGTAGGTCGGCTGCCCCGTGCCGTCGCGCAGGCACTGTATGGCCGCATGCCCGTAAGCACGGCCCGACATGCGGCTGAGCTGGATGGAAAAATCCCTCGCGCTCATATTGTCGTTGGCCTTGAGCAGCGCGTCGAACATGGGGGCAAATGTGGGGAAGCGCTGCTGGTCGTTCCAGCACTCCATGACCTTGCCCACTTCGCTGCGTTTCCGCTCTTCGCTAAAGCCTTGCTTGGGTAACTTGGGCATACGCTCCTAAACCATTGGAAGTTAATAAATATTAACACAAACGAAGCCAACTAACAACACGCAAAAATACCATAAATAATAATAACTTAAATGGCACAAACCCACCCGGCGCGCTTTTTCAGAAATGGTTTGAAGTCTTCCCAATACGGCATAAGCTGCACCTCGCATTTATCACCCTGGAAACCCAATGATCCCTTCCGATACACGCCCCTTCGCCACCGCCATGCGCTTAAGCGCCTTGCGCATGGTGCAAGCGGCAGCCGCCTCGCATATCGGCTCCTGCCTCTCCATGGCCGACATCCTTGCCGTGCTTTACGGCACGGTCATGCGCCACAAACCTGAAGACCCGAAATGGCAAGGCCGCGACCGCCTGCTCGTAAGCAAAGGCCACGCCGCCGCCATCGTGTATGCTGCCCTCGCCGAACAAAATTATTTCGACAAAGCGCAGCTTGCAAGCTTTTGCCAGAACGGCTCACCGCTCATGGGCCACCTGAACCATCATGTGCCCGGCATCGAACTTTCCACCGGCTCGCTCGGCCACGCGCTGCCCGTTGCCTGCGGCATGGCGCTCGCCAATAAACCCAACCGGCATTTTGTTATTCTCTCCGACGGCGAAATGGACGAAGGCTCCAACTGGGAAGCCATGCTGTTTGCAGGCCATCATAAACTCACCAACCTCACCACCATCGTTGATTACAATAAAATCCAAAGCTATGGCAGCGTGAAAGATGTGCTCGACCTTGAGCCACTCGCCGATAAATGGCGCAGTTGCCGCTGGCAGGTGCATGAGCTGGACGGCCACGACCACGACGCGCTGAAAGCAGCACTGCTGCAACAGGCAGACGCTCCCACCGTCATCATCGCCCACACCGTAAAAGGCAAAGGCGTAAGCTTCATGGAAAATAAACTGGAGTGGCATTATAAATCTCCCAGCGCCGAACAACTCGCCCAGGCCATCAGCGAGCTAAGCGCATGAGAACAGCCTTCATCCGCACCCTCGAAGAACAGGCAAAGCTCGATAAAAACATCTGGCTGCTCTGCGGCGACGTAGGCTATTCCGTGCTGGAAAATTTCGCACGCCAGTTCCCCGAACGTTTTTTAAATGTAGGCGTAGCCGAACAAAACATGATCGGCATCGCCGCAGGCTTAGCCTTAAGCGGAAAGCGCGTATTCACCTACACCATCGGCAATTTCGCCTTCATGCGCGCCATGGAACAAATCAGGAACGATGTGTGCCTGCATAACCTGAACGTAACCATCGTCGCCGTTGGCGGCGGCTACGCCTACGGCCCCGCCGGATACACCCATCACGCGCTCGAAGACATCGCCATGATGCGCGCGCTCCCCAACCTCACCCTGCTCGCCCCCGGCGATCCGGTAGAAACCACCCTCGCAACACAGGCGCTCGCCACCCACAACGGCCCCGCCTACCTGCGGCTGGGCCGCGGCGGCGAAACCATCGCGCACACCACCCCGCCTGCATTTGCAATCGGCAAAGCCATCCGCATGCAAGAAGGCGCGCTCGCCACCATCATCACCAGCACCGCAACACTGGGCATCGCCCACGACGCCGCCACGCGCCTCAAAGCACAAGGCATGGACGTAGCCCTCATCAGCATGCCAACCCTCATCCCCTTCGATCACGACGCCGTATTGCACGCAGCAAAACACACGCCCCGCATCATCACGGTCGAAGAACACGGCTCAGGCGGCCTTGCCTCCCTTGTATCGGAAACCATCGCCCGCGCAGGCATCGCAACAAAACTGCGCACTCATTACGCGCATCTGCCACCTTGCGCAAAAGCAGGCGACCAAAAGGAATTGCGCGCGCAAAACGACCTCACCGCCGACGCCATCATCGCTTCCGTCAAATCCTAGTTGGTGAAAATATTCTTGAGCTTGTCTTTGCGCAGGTAAATCAGCGTGCCGTCAATGTTGGCCACCTGCACATAGCGCTGCTGCAGCAAATCCCCGATTTCCGAAAACCCGCGGTTGGTGGTGCTGTCGAGTTCCCGCCCGATAATATAAAGCGGTTTCTTATCCACCACAGTGTTGCGAAGCGTGGCAAAACTGCGGTCAATGATTTTATGCAAACCCCAGTTAGTGGAATGGAACGGGAAAAAGAAAAAGCGCGGATTATGCATCCCCGTCAGCAAAAACAACATATCGTCTTCGCCGCAAATCACGAGGTCTTCGCCCTCCAGCGGGAACGTGGCCATCACCGCTGCGGTGTGGTACAGCCGGTCGCCGTAATAAGCGGCGCTCTGCGAATTATCGCCCAGCGCATAAGCGATCAGTTTGGGATACGCTTTTTGCACGGGCGTGAGTGTCTGCTGAATACCCACCAGCGACACCAGCATGGTAAACCAGCGCAAATCTGCGAGGTTGAAATTGATGGTGTACCCCATGATCAGCGCAAAGAGTGGCAGCACCTGCAGGAAGTAAAACAGGAACAATGCCCCGTTATTGCCGCGCCAATACAGCATAAACATCGCATTGATGGCAAGTATCAGCATCGGGTACACCAGCGTGTCGCGGCGCAGGCGGTGCTGAATCCCCATCATCGCCGCCTTAATCAGGAAGCATGCCGTAAATAGCGCAACCAGCCATTGGCTGGAATTCATCATTTTATTGAAATACAAACGCAAGAACGTAAATGGCGAATCCATGCGCAGGCCCGTGAGGTAGCCCGCCGAATCCAGCACCGACACAAGGTAATAATGCCCCTCGCCATGCAGCAGGTAAATCACATAAAAGAATGCATACCCCGCCGCCGCCACACTCAAATACATGCAGGCGCGCACCAGCACGGGAACCACGTCGTTAGCTAAAATATCAAGCGCCACGCGCACCCATTTGCGCTTATGCAAAACCTCCAGCCGCTCCGGCGCGTACAAGCGCGGATACAGCAACACCAGCGCCGGGACCATGCCAAGGAAGTACGGGCTGATCCAGCTGCAAAACCCAAACAGCCCCAGCACCTGCACATCTTTTTTCCACAATTTCGCCGATGGCATCGGCGGGTTCAGCGCCGTATACACCAGCAGCGAAAACGGCAACGCCAGCAAATGCTCGATGGTAAAGGACTGCGCCACCTGAAACGTGCAGGCATAGATAAGGAAGAATGCCGCCGACCACCACGCGCACACCACCTTCTGCCGGTCGGCCATGCTGCGAAACACCACATACGCCGTAACACCCACATAGAGCGCGGCCATAATGCGAAAGCCCGTAAGCGTGCCGCCCGAAAGCAGCATCACCAGCCCGAAGAAATACCATTGCAGCGGCGGAGCATTGTCCCAATGCTCAAGAAACGGCAAATGCCCGCGCAGTATTTCGTGCCCCTGCTGCATAAACATCGCCTCGTCATGAAACGTCATGGCCCCGTCGCGCATATAGCCGTCGGTGGAGGTGAAGAAAAATGGCAGGCGCAGGAAAATGGAAAGCAGCATCAGCAGCAGGAAAATGCCCGCCCGGCTTTTAGGCAAATGCAAGCGGCGCACCTGCTGCACCAGCACCGGAACCTGCACCTTGCGCCCAAGCGTAACCGCAACACCGCGCACAACCGCAACATACCTGCGCACCTGCGCCACGCGCCGCGCCGAGCATACATTCAAGGCCGCCACGCGCACACGCGCAATAGCGCCAGCAACCGATTGCCGCGTTACGCCGCGAAGGAAACGCATAGGGAATAAAGCATAAAAATTTTAGACAACAGTTGCATAGGCATATTCTGTCCTTATATGTAGGCTATTGCCATAGCTTTGTCCAACCATTGCCGTATAATTCAGCCCCTATGAGTAGTGTCTATGATGTGCTGTATATTCGTCCCCGCATCGAGCGCAGGCTGAAACCTGCTGCCGAAAAGCTCGCCCGCGCTATCGTTGCCTCCGGTCGCCTGCGCATTGACGCCGACAACGAGTCGAACTTCGCCCGGCTCTTAATCCCCAACGACCGCATCAACCTCACCTTTACCTTGCGCGAAATGGCAGACGCCAAAGCCACAGCGATCTCGCAAAGCCGCATCATACAGGCGCTGATTTCGCGCCATGCCCCCGAAGAAGCTGCCAAGCGCGCCGCCACCTACATGGAAAAACTGCGCAACGATTTAAAGAAACGCAGCCCCGTAAACCCCAACACCGAATTGATGGTGGCCCGCTGCATCGTGCTGTGCAACGCCCAGGCCGCCATCGAGCTGATTCATCTGGAGGGCGCGGAAATTTTTGTCTCCTTTGGCCGCACGGTCAGCGACGTGCTGGACGTAGCCACATGGCAGGACGTCGGCGAAAATAATGGCCTGCAAGCGTTCGGCCAGGGCCAGAACGCCGTATATGTATCCTGCGGCGGCCACCCGTTTCTGAGCGATGAAGAACGCAGCTACACCACCGACGGCTTCCCCGCGCTCGCCCGTTTCCTTATCGTGGCAGCACAGGAAACCGGCCACAACGCCGACATGATCCGCAACGGAAAAGGCGAATGGAACGGCCGCTACTCCTCAACCGACGGCGGGCGCATTCCCAGCCCCAAAGCAGGCAAAGCCCGCAAGCGCGATGTGCGCCGCGTGCAGCTGATGCAGAAAAAATGCCGCCAGCAGGGCCTGAACCTGCTCGTCGAATGGGAACGCCACCTCGCCTTTTACCGCCAGAACAAATTGCTGAACCTGCGCAGCTCGCTGGCATGGCTCAAAAGCCGCCTTGGCTGGCAAATCTTCAAACTGGCCCTTCGCGCGCGGCGCATGCGCAGGCTCTGCCACCTGCAACGCAGCCTCTACCCCGCCACGCAACTGCGCCGCTGCCTGCAGGATATGAGCTTTAACCTAAGCCCCGACCATGAAGCCTACCACCGCTCCGACCCCAACGCCCACGAAGCGATGCTGTGCATGGAAGCTTTCGCCCGTGTGCCGCAGCAATGCGTGAAATGGGGTCCCAGCACCACCTTCTTCTGTATGGCGGGCCTGTGGCGGCTTTATTATGGAGAGGCAGTGGCCGGGTGCGTGCGCGCCGTGGCCTTGAAAAGGCAAAAACGGGTCAAAAAATAAATGAAGTGTTTTTAATGGTTTAGCGCGATTCGCGTGCCGTCTTCCTTGACGATCGCTACCACTTCGGTTTGTGCATGTGCGCCTTTTACGCCCTTCTCCGGCGGTTCTTCCATGCCCATGAGGGTAATTTTGTCACCCTGCTTAAGGTTGGAAAGCAGCTTTTGTTTGTTTATTTCGTCCACCGACACAAACATTACGTGATTTTCGCTCTGCATGACCAGGTGCTCTTTACCGATAGATAGCAGGTTGCCGCTGGCTAATTTCTGCGGATGGCCGGCATCCACCGCCTGCTGGCAGGCCACAACGCCAAGCGCCATGGCGTAAACAAAGCCGAAACGAACAGATAACCAATTGAAACACATCAAACTATCTCCGAAATTGAGCAGAAAAAGCGCGAGGACTGCCCCTTTTCCAGAATCACCCGCCGCAAAAAACTTTTTGCAGCCGCCTATCGGGTTAGCAAAGAAATTGTAGTGTTGCAATAGGGACTTGGCTTAAAAAATCTTTACACCTACTTCAAGGCCCCGAACACTCACCCATGCCGCTGGAAGCCACGATAAATTTTAGTCTGGACAATGCAACTATTCTTTACCTACACGTTACCTCCCGTTAAGTTTTTTTAACTCCAATATTTAAGCCTAGGTAGGATTGACATGACCAAGAAGAATTTCATTTTCGCAACGGCAAGCATCTTCGCTCTGACCGCAGCAACGAACGCTTTCGCAGCCGGTAACGTATTCAACGTGACCCAGGTTGGTACCAACAACACCACCACCGGCTCGCAGACCCAGACCGACAACGTAGCAAACGTAGCCCAGAACGGCACCAGCAACGTTGCAGCAGCTGATCAGGACGGCAAGCTGAACAACACCAACATCCAGCAGACCGGCACCAACGCGAACTTCGCATCCAAAGTGACCGGCAACGGCAACGTGATCACCGCTCGCCAGAACGGCAACGGCAACGTTGGTAAAGTAGTCATCACCGGCACCTCGAACAACGCGGCGCTGAACCAGATCGTAAACACCTCGGTTGCTCCTACCACCAACCTGAACAACGCAAACATCGCAATCAACGGCGCGAACAACAAGACCGCCGCTGACCAGTACGGTGAAAAGAACCAGTTGGTAATCAGCCAGAACGGCGAAACCCAGACCGCTAAAACCACCCAGATCGGCAACAGCAACAGCATGACTGTTATCGAACAGGGCACCACCAGCACTGTTAACGCAGTTCAGCAGGGCACCAGCAACGCTGCCAAGATCCAGAACATTGGCGTGAACAACGTAATGACCACCAACCAGAACGGCACCGGCAACCGCATTGACGCGACTGTTGACGGCCAGCAGGCTAACGTGGACATTAAGCAGGCTCCTGGCGCACAGCCCGGCAACAACAACTACTACTTCGTATACTCCAACGGTATTTCAAACACCGTAAAGGGCGAACAGTACGGCCTGGATAACAGCTCCACCGTAACCCAGGAAGGCACGCACCTCAACGCGACCACCTACCAGTACGGCGACCCGCAGAACATCCGTATCAACCAGGTTGGTGAATACATGGACGCGAAAGCTACCCAGATCGGTTACACCAACAATGCAACCATCAACCAGACCGTTGGTCACCAGAAAGCAACCACCTACCAGTGGGGTTACTCCAACGCAGTTGCTGTAGCCCAGAACGGTGGCAATAGCGAAATCATCGTGAACCAGAGCGGCACTGCCAACAAGTCTACCGACTCCCAGACCGGCGGCAACGACAAGACCACCATCAACCAGACTGGCACCAACAACACCGCCAACGCTGCCCAGATCGGTGACAACATCTTGTTGAACGCTGCCCAGAACGGCACTGACAACGTAATCAGCTCGGTGCAGAACGGCACCAACCAGATTGCTGCACTCAGCCAGACTGGCACCGCAAACGTGATCAGCCTCGCTCAGGCTGGCACCGCCCAGAATGCAAGCGTAACGCAGAATGGTACCGGCAACCACACGACCCTGAACCAGCACTAAGAGCTGGTTCGGCTACCTTCGGGTAGCGAACGCAACGGCAAAAGGCCGCCCTTCGGGGCGGCCTTTTTCGTATCCACCTGAATCAAAAAGATAAAAAAGGGAAACAAGCCCGCAAACCCACCAAAATCGAAGCCTGCCGGGCGTGCTTCGTGACAGTGCGGTTTCAGCATTGTTACAGTTCGGTTACAACTCGGTTACAGGACGGTGAATACTGGCCCTTCCTCGCTCATAGCGTTTGATAGGCCTGCCGCTTTTCGATAGGATAAACTTAATGAAACGCGATAAGGGTCGCAACCGGAGTAAAGGTTATGGTTGATATGAGCATACTGCAAATGAACGGCAACAAGATGGATGGCGTTGAAAAGAATGGCGTCAGTGTAGTACGTTTAGCTGGCGTTGTTGGCCAGGGCAGTGAATTCAGCAAGGGCATGGCCGCAGGACTTGAACGCAGCCAGGATAAAGGCTGGAGCATGTCATAACAGACTATGCGCCACGAAAATGGCAAATAACATCAAGGCGTTACCAAAGGTAACGCCTTTGTTTTATCTAAGCACCCAAACCGCTAAGCCGATGATAAGATTTAATTAACCTTTTGATCCTACATTTACATTTGGCCTAAACCATTATAATATAGTGCCATAAAAACCTGCGAAGTCCCTATGTCCACTAAATGGAGTACAGAAGTTCTGGGAAAAGGCGGCAAGCCTGATTTTGCCGCCCTGCTCAAGGACGAGTTCACGGTAATCCTGCTCCGTGGCAAAAACGTATTCGGCGACCTGATTTATTGTTATCTCAAAATCACCTTCGCCGACATTGACAAACTGCAAGCCGCCATCGAAGGCAGCACCACCTTCAACATCTCCGATTTCGGCAGCGTTATCGCCGCTGGCAAAGGCGAACCCACCGACGAAGTACAAGCCGAAGTCGCCATGGCCTATCCGCTGCTCGACAAGCCTAAACCCATCGTGACGCCCGCCAACGACAGCGCGCCCGTTGCCCCCAAGCAAGAAAAGAAAGCCTGGGACGAGTACTAGAATCCAGCCTTATATATTGAATACTTGCCAAGCCATCCGCTTGCCGTATATTCCAGCATCCTCCAATCACTGATGCCCACCCGACATATACAAGCCAATGGCAATCCCCTTCCCCGCAATTGACCCCGTCGCCCTCCATATCGGCCCCCTGCCTTATCTGGGCAGTTTGTCCATCCGCTGGTATTCGCTGGCCTACATCGCGGGCATCCTGCTGGGCTGGTGGTACCTGGCCGCCGAGCACAAACGACGCCCCATCCCCAATCTTTCCAAATCTGCGCTCGACGACATGATCACATGGGCCGTCATCGGCATCGTCGGCGGTGGCCGCCTTGGCTATGTGCTGTTTTACAAGCCCGGCTATTACATGGAACACCCCAATGAAATCCTGCATCTCTGGGAAGGCGGCATGTCCTTCCACGGCGGCATGCTGGGCGTCATCACCGCCTTCGTCCTTTTCGCCCGCAAACATAATGTGCGCTTCTTTCATTTGATTGATGTCATCGCCCCCGCCGCCACCATCGGTTTGCTTTTCGGCCGCCTCGCCAACTTTATCAACGGCGAACTCTGGGGCCGCGTAACCGACGTGCCATGGGCCATCATCTTCCCCCGCGGTGGCGACCTGCCGCGCCATCCCAGCCAATTATATGAAGGCTTTATGGAAGGCATCATCCTGTTTGCAATCCTCACCTACCTCATGAAATGCACCAACGCCCGCGACAAACCCGGCATGCTCGGCGGCGCATTTATTTTTGGCTACGGCGTCGCCCGCGTCATCGCAGAGTGCTTCCGCGAGCCCGATGATTTCCTCGGCTTCTTCCCCGGCGGCATCACCATGGGCCAGATCCTCTGCATCCCCATGCTCGCCTACGGCGCGTACCTCATTTTCCGCGACGGTTCCCGCCGCCCCATGCCCCTTCCCGTTCCCGTCCCCAAATCCGCATGACCCTCGACAAACACATCAAAGAAGCCATCTTCGAAAACGGCCCCATGAACATCGCCGAATACATGGTGCTGGCCCTCACCCAGCCCGAATACGGCTACTACATGCGCAAAGACCCGTTTGGCGTGCAGGGCGATTTCACCACCGCTCCCGAAATCAGCCAGATATTCGGCGAACTCATCGGCGCATGGCTCGTCACCCAATGGGTCATGATGGGCAAACCCGCCGATTGCGCCCTCGCCGAAATCGGCCCCGGCCGCGGAACATTGATGGCCGACATCCTGCGCGCCACCTCCAAGGTAAAAGGCTTCCACGACGCAATCTCCGTGCATTTAATGGAACTCAGCCCCACCCTGCGCCAGAAGCAATGGACAACGCTTGCCGGTAAACACCCCAACATCACCTGGCACATGGGCTTCGCCGAAATTCCTGCCAAGCCACTGCTGCTCGTCTGCAACGAATTCTTCGACGCACTGCCCATCCGCCAGTACCTGCATGAAGCCGACGGCTGGAAAGAACGCAAAATCAGCCTCGATAAAAAGGGCAACCTCGAATTCGTGTTTGAAGCCACCGAGCCACCCGAAGCGCTGGAAACCGAGCCCGTCTCCGAAGAGCTATATGAATATTGCGAAGCGGCCCGCGCCATGTCTTTCGTCATTGCCAACCGCATCAGCATGTATGGCGGCAGCGCTTTAATTATTGATTACGGCTATGACCACGGCAACGGCGACACGCTGCAGGCAGTGCGCAACCACCGCCACCACGAAGTGCTGGAAGAACCCGGCACCGCCGACCTCACCGCCCATGTGGATTTCGGCGTCATCACCCATGTCGCAGCCATCGGCGGCTGCACCGTCTACGGCCCCGTAGGCCAAGGCTTCTTCCTGAACCGCCTCGGCGCGCTGGAACGCACCGCAGTCTTGTGCGAAAAAGCCACCGAAAAACAAAAAGAGGCCCTCACCTCCGGCATCATGCGCCTCACCAACGCCGACCAGATGGGCACCCTCTTCAAAGCCCTCTGCATCGTAAACCCCGCCATGCCCAAACCCGAAGGGTTTTAAAAAACCGTCATACCGGCGCAGGCCGGTATCCAGCCACACCACACCCAGCAAGCCCCAAAGCTGGACCCCGGCCTTCGCCGGGGTGACGGCACTTCTATATCTTGAACGCGGGGCGCACAGTCGCTATAACTAATCCCATGCTCACCTGCCCCGAACTCTCAAAACAGAAAAACATCCGCCATGGCTTCTTCACCCGTCAGGGCGGCAAAAGCTTTGGCCTGTATAATTCCCTGAATTGCGGCTATGGCTCCGGCGATGATCTGGAAATCGTGGCCCACAACCGCGACGTCGTCGCCAAAGCCCTCGGCGCTGAAGGCAAAGCCCTCTGCACCGCCTACCAAATCCACAGCCCTACGGTTGCAACATTGGGCGCCCCATGGGCGTGGAAAGACGCCCCCGAAGCCGACGCGCTGGTAACCGCCACCCCCGGCGTAGCGCTCGGCATCCTCACCGCCGATTGCGTGCCCATCTTATTTTCCGATTCCCACGCCCGCGTCATCGGTGCTGCCCACGCAGGCTGGAAGGGCGCTTATGGCGGCGTTGCAGCCGCAACCATCACCGCCATGGAAAAACTGGGTGCGACCAAAGAAAACATCACCGCCACCATCGGCCCCGCAATCGCCCAGATGTCCTATGAAGTCGGCCCCGAATTCAAAGAGCGCTTAGCCGTACAAAACCCTGAAAACACGCATCTTTTCACCCCATCCACCAAAGCGAACCACCATATGTTCGACTTGAAGGGTTATGTGCAAAGAAGCCTGAAAGCCGCAGGCTTAGGGGCCATAAATATGCTTGAAAACGACACCTGTTCGGAAGAAGATGCTTTTTTCAGCTTCCGGCGCGCAACCCTGCGGCAAGAACCCGTATATGGCCGCCACATCTCGGCCATTATGTTAGACTAGGCCATACTTTTTTAGACCAAGGATTTTTATGAGCATCATTCCCTTCGACGACCGCGACGGCTACATCTGGCAAGATGGCAAATTTGTGGCATGGCGCGAAGCGAAAGTGCATGTACTCACCCACGGCCTGCATTACGGCTCCTGCGTGTTCGAAGGCGTGCGTGCCTATGAGGGCAACATCTTCAAACTGCGCGAACACACCGAGCGCCTGCATAAATCCGCCGAACTCTTAGGTTTCCAAATCCCCTACAGCGTCGCAGAACTCGAAAAAGCGCAAATAGACACCCTCGCCAAACAAAACATCACCAACGGCTACATCCGCCCCGTCGCGTGGCGCGGCAGCGAAATGATGGCCATCAGCGCGCAAGCTACCAAAATCCACGTCGCCATCGCCGCATGGGAGTGGCCGAGCTACTTCGGCAACGAAGCCAAAACCAAGGGCCTCAAGCTGCAAATGGCCAAATGGGCGCGCCCCGCACCCAACACCGCCCCCACCGCCAGCAAAGCCGCAGGCCTGTATATGATTTGCACCATGTCCAAACACGCCGCCGAAGCCGACGGCTTCAACGACGCGCTGATGCTGGATTATCGCGGCTACATCGCTGAAGCCACCGGCGCCAATTTGTTTTTTGTATTCAACGGCGAGCTGCACACCCCAACGCCCGACTGCTTCTTAAACGGCATCACCCGCCTCACCGTCATGGACCTCGCGCGCAAACGCGGCATCAAGGTCGTCGAACGCCACATCAAACCCGAAGAACTGGCCCAAGTGCAGGAAACCTTCCTCACCGGCACCGCCGCCGAAATCACCCCCATCGGCCAGATCGGCGAGCAAACCTTCCCGGTTGGCCCCATTACCAAACAGCTCATGGATGACTACACCGCGCTGGTGAAGCAACCGTCCTAAGAGGTCATATGCTTTACGCCCGTTTTCAGGTACGCATACCCTGTAACGAGCGTTAAAAGCGCCGCAGCCCACAGGCACACGCGGCCAAGTATCTCCGCATGCAGCCACACAGGGCCGCCCACGCCAAGCAGCAGCAGGAAAATCGCCGCCATCTGCACCGCTGTCTTCCATTTCGCCAAACGGCTCACCGGAACCCCCACCCGAATTTCCGCCAGAAACTCCCGCAGGCCCGAAACCAGAATCTCGCGGCACACAATGGCAATCGAGGGAATAATATCCGCCCGCGTTACGTCGTCACTGTTAGATTGCACCAGCAAAAGCAGCGCGGTCGCCACCAACAGCTTATCGGCAATCGGGTCAAGGAACCGGCCAATATTGGAATGCGCCTGCCAGATACGCGCCACATACCCGTCCAGCCAGTCAGTAAGGCTCGCAAAGAAGAATAAGCCCGAAGAAAGATAATAAGACCACTGCCCCTTTAGGAAAAACACCAGAATCAGCGCCGGAATCACCACGATCCGCGCATATGTCAGGTAGTTGGGGAGGTTCTTCTTAAAGCTCATTCAAACACCCGCGTGTTCTTGGGCCGCACGAATAACTGATCATTGCGCCGTATCACCAGCGAGTCAACAATAGTCTTGGGCACCTCCGCCTGCAGGATCATGCCGTTTTTGCGCTGCATTTCCAGCTTAGCCAGCGGGCCTGCCGGGTTGATATGAATTACCACCACCGGAATATACTCATGGTCGCCGTCAGGCACCTTGGTCACGAACATTTCATGCGGGCGGGCGAAAATACGCACCGGAATCCCGCGCTCCGCCAATACATTGCGCATCTGCCCGCGCGTGGAGCGCTTAGGCGCAATGGTCTGCAGCTCACCCGGCAACGGCAGGCTGGGAACAACCTTGCGAATAGCCCCCACCAGCTCCGGATAGCGCGACAACCAATGCTTGCCGCCGCTAGCTGCGGTCGCCACGGCCGCGGGCGCTTGCGCCTCCCACAAATCATCTTCCGCCAGATGCACCTGCCCGCCCTCGTCTTTCCAGCCGATGAACTCGTTATAATTGCCCAGAAAGTCATACACAAAGCCGTTGGTCGGCTGGTGATACACTTCTTCGGGCGTGCCCATCTGCTCGATCTTGCCATGGTTCATCACCACCACCCGGTCGGAAACTTCCATCGCCTCTTCCTGGTCATGCGTCACGAAAATGCTGGTGATATGAATATCGTCATGCAACCGGCGCAGCCAGCGGCGCAGTTCTTTGCGCACCTTCGCGTCCAGCGCCCCACACGGCTCATCCAGCAGCAAGAGCTTCGGCTCCACCGCCAGCGAGCGCGCCAGCGCCACGCGCTGCCGCTGCCCGCCCGAAAGCTGCGAAGGGTAACGGTCGTAGAATTTATCCAGATGCACCAGCGTCAGCAAATTCATCACCCGGTCAGTAATTTCCTTAGGGCTGGGGCGCACCTCTTTCGGGCGCACCCGCAGGCCGAATGCCACATTCTCAAACACCGTCATATGTTTGAACAAAGCATAATGCTGGAACACAAAGCCCACATTGCGCTCTTTCACATGCATGCGGTTGGCTTCCCGCCCGCCAATCAGCACGCTGCCGGAATCGGCAAACTCAAGCCCAGCGATAATGCGCAGCAGCGTCGTCTTGCCCGAACCCGAAGGCCCAAGCAGCGCCACCAGCTCGCCGTCATTGATTTTCAGGTTCACATCCCCCAGCGCGGTGAAATCACCAAAGGCCTTGCGAATATTTTTAACTTCAATGCTCATGCTTATTCCTTATTTTTAGCGCGCATTTCGGCTGCGAATTTGAACTCGATCAGGCTCTTCAGCAG
>JAYULW010000101.1:0-8721 GCA_043763155.1 Alphaproteobacteria bacterium
CACCACCGATGATGCGATTTCGGCGCTGGTGAATCTGGGTTATTCGCGCAGTGAAGCGTATGGTGCGGCACTGAAGGCGGCGGGGGAGGCAACGGGCAAGCTGAGCCTCGACCAGATGATTCGCCTGAGCCTTAAAGAGCTGGTGCGCGGATGAGCGGCGAGGAAGCACGCATACTCGACGGCGCGAAAAGCGAAGAAGACGCAACGCAAGCGGCGCTGCGCCCGCTTAGCCTTGAGGATTTTACCGGGCAGCCGGAAGTGTGCAGCAATTTGAACGTATTCATTCAGGCGGCCAAGGGGCGCGAGGACGCGCTGGACCATGTGTTGCTGTATGGCCCGCCGGGGCTGGGCAAAACGACCTTAGCGCAGATTATCGCCAAGGAGATGGGCGTTGGGTTTAGGCCTACGTCGGGACCGATTTTGACCAAGGCGGGGGATTTGGCGGCGGTGCTGACCAATTTGCAGCCGGGGGATGTGTTGTTTGTGGATGAGATTCACAGGCTGAACCCTTCGGTGGAGGAAATCCTGTATCCGGCGATGGAAGATTTCAAGCTGGATCTGATGATCGGCGAAGGGCCTGCGGCGCGGACCGTGCGGATTGATTTGCCGCCGTTTACGCTTGTTGGGGCCACCACGCGCATGGGGCTGATTGCGGGGCCATTGCGTGATAGGTTCGGTATTCCGCTACGCTTAAGGTTTTATGATACGAAGGATTTGCAGAGTGTGATCGAGCGGGCGGCGACGCTGCTTAAGATTGCGATTACGCCTGATGGCAGCCATGAGATTGCGCGCAGGTCGCGCGGGACGCCGCGCATTGCCATCCGCCTGCTGCGCCGGGTGCGGGATTTTGCGCATGCGGATAAGAAAAGTGTGATTGATAAGACGCTGGCTGACCAGTCGCTGCGGCGGCTGGAGGTGGATTCGCTGGGGCTGGATAGCGCTGATCATCGCTATTTGCGCTACATCGCGGAGTTTTACCAAGGTGGGCCGGTGGGTGTGGAAACGATTGCAGCGGGGCTTTCGGAGCAGCGCGACGCGATTGAGGAAACGATTGAGCCGTATTTATTGCAGGTGGGGTTTTTGCAGCGCACGCCGCGCGGGCGGATGCTGACGCCGGGGTGCTTTAAGCATCTGGGGCTGAAAGCACCAGCGCAGGCGGCTTTGCCGCTGCTGGAGAACATTGAAGAAGGCGAGTTATGACCGGCTTAGCGTGCATGTTTGGCGGGTTTATCGTGGTTTGGGCGTTTTACGTAATGGCGTTTGGCGGCAGCAAGGACCCGCAGGATTCCGTGCCGCCGGAGCGCTACGAGCCATGAAGGGCGTACATAGTTTTCCGGTGCGGGTTTATTACGAAGATACGGATGCGGCGGGCATCGTGTATTATGCCAATTACCTGAAATTCGCCGAGCGGGCGCGCACCGAGAGTTTGCGCATGTGCGGGTTCGACCAGTCGGACCTATTGCGCGACGAAAAGCTGGGATTCGTGGTAAGGCGTTGTGTCGTAGAATTTTTAAAGCCAGCCATGCTGGATGACCTCTTGACAATACAGACCCGCTTAAACGATATAAACAAGATCAGTATTGTCATGGAGCAGGCGGTTATGCGAGGCTCTGACACGCTGGTAACACTTGAGGTTAAACTCGTTGTGGTGGGCGAAGGCGGAAAGATAAGCAAACTGCCCATTCCCATGCGCAAAGCGATGACGAAAATGTTCAATCACTAATTACTCGAAAGCAAAACCATGGCCGATCCCGTTTCAACAGCAGTCCAAGGCGTAGACGCAGCAGCACTCGCCGGAACCGCAGTGGTGCATAACTTCTCCATGTACGGCATGTTCATGCAGGCGGACCTGATCGTGAAGTTCGTGATGATCCTGCTGATCATCGCCTCCATGTGGTGCTGGGCCATCATCATCGAAAAATGGTATTTGTTCCGCAACATCAAAAGCAAGGCCGCCCGCTTTGAAAGCGACTTCTGGTCGTCTGAGGCGCTGGACAAGTTTTATGAAAAATCCAAAAAGCGGGCAAACCACCCGATGGCTATTATTTTTGTAGCCGCCATGGAAGAATGGTTCCGCTCGAAAACGGGAACTCCGGCAGCGCAGCAGGGCCTGAAAATTTCGCTTCGTGAGCGCATTGTGCAGGTGATGCAGGTGTCGCGCAACCGCGAGCTGGAACATATTGAAAGCGGGCTTTCGTTCCTTGCAACCACGGGCGCGTCGGCGCCGTTTATCGGACTGTTTGGCACGGTGTGGGGGATTATGAACAGCTTTAACGCCATTGCGGCTTCAAAGAACACCTCGCTGGTGGCCGTGGCTCCGGGCATCGCGGAGGCATTGTTTGCGACCGCCATCGGCCTGTTTGCGGCTATTCCTGCGGTTATCGCCTATAACAAATTCTCGAACGAGATGAATAATTTTGCCAACAAGCTTGAAGATTTCAGCATTGAATTCGACACGATCCTGTCGCGCCAGATGGAGGCGTAGTCATGGGCGCAAGCTTAGGCAACAATAACAACCGGCGGCGCGGACGCGGCAGGCCGAATAACCGTTTTAGCGAAATTAACATCACCCCGATGGTGGACGTGATGCTTGTGCTGCTGATTATTTTCATGGTGGCAGCCCCCATGATGACCACCGGGGTTACGGTGGATTTGCCCAAGACCGACGCAGCGCCCGTGGCGGGGCAGGACGAGCCGCTGTCGGTGAGCGTAACCACGGACGGCAAAGTGTTTGTGCAGAAGACGGAAGTGCCGCTGAACGCGCTGCAGGAAAAGCTGAAAGCGATTACGGGTGAGAAAAAAGACACCCGTATTTTCGTGCGTGGCGACAAGTCGGTGGATTATGGCCGCATCATGCAGGTGGTGGGCGAGATCAATGGCGCGGGCTTTGCCAAGGTTGCGCTGATCACCGATATGGGCGGAGCCGACAAGGCAGGCAAAAAGTAGCACATACCCAGCACAACACCCCTTATGCGCAAGAAAATCAGTTATTATGTCAGGGAACGGCACCGGGGACGTATTTTCTCCGTGCTGCTGCACATGGTGCTGCTGCTTTTTGTGATTTTTGGCCTGCCCAGTTTCCTCACGCCCACACCGCCGGAAGAGCCGCACGCCATTTCGGTTGAGATTTTGCCGATCAGCGAAATGAGCAATGTGAAGCCCGCCGAAGCGCCACCGGAGCCAGAACAAAAACCGGAAGAAAAACACGCCGAGCAAAAGAAGCCTTCGCCGCCGGTGAAGACCGCGCAGGAAGCGCCCCCTCCCCCGCCCAAGGAAGCTGTGCCGCTGCCGGACAAGCCCAAAGAGAAAAAAGAAGAAAAAAAGCCTGAGCCGCCGAAGGAAAAGAAGGAAGAAAAGAAGCCCGAAAAGAAAAAGCCCAAGCAGGACGACCTGATGGCGGTCCTGAAAGCGGTGAAAGAAACGGCGCAGAAGGAAAAGAAGGAAGATAAGAGCAAGAAACCGCCGGTGGAAGACCCCTCGCCCACCAAGGCTGTGTCTTCGCATTACGACCCGAACGTGAAGATGTCGCTGAGCGAAGTGGACGCGATCATGAGCCAGCTCAGCAAGTGCTGGAACATGCCTGCGGGCGCGAAGGACGCGCAGGACCTTGTGGTGGTGATCCATGCGGAATACAACCCCGACGGCAGCTATATCCGCGCCGAAATCGCGCGCGAAAGCCTGGCGCGCTATAACAGCGATCCGTTCTTCCGCACGGCGGCGGATGCGGCCATGCGCGCGGTGCAGCGCTGCACGCCGCTTACGGGCCTGCCTGCCGACCGCTATAACGGCTGGCGCGAAATGGATTTGCATTTCGACCCCAAATACGCGCTGAACTAATGCGGGCCTTGCTTTTGGCATGGCTGGCGTTGTTAGCGGGTGGTGGCGTTGCGTTTGCAACTGAGCAACCGGACGTACGCTCGACGCTGGATGTTTTGATGGGGAAGCCGCAAAATATGCAGGAAAATATCATGTATCAATTGGCGCATTGCTGGGCGCCGCCGGTGCAGGCGGCGGGTTCGCAAGCCGGGGTAGCTACCGTGCTTGCGCAATTTGCGCCTGATGGAAGCTTGATACAGGTGAACCTGACGCCGGACGACGCGGCGCGCGCGAGCAAGGACACGGACTTCAGGATCATCGGACAGGCGGCGGTGAATGCGGTGACGCGCTGTTCGCCGCTGAAGAATTTGCCCCCTGATCAGTTTAAGGTCTGGCAGTATATGGAGCTGCGGTTTGACCCAAAATTTATGGCGAACTGATACTTGGCATATTGACTTTTTACCTATGCTCGCTCTAAGTAATCCGGTCGTTCACTCGAATGGCTTAAAATATCAGGGGAATAGCATGCGCGTAGCACTCAAGATTCAAAAGATTTTTGCGTTTATCATCGTGGCGGCGGCATTTGCCTCTCCGGCACAGGCGGCGGGCCTGCGCATTGATATTACCAAAGGCAATGTGGAGCCGATGCCGATTGCCCTGCCTGACCTTAGCGGCAGCCAGATGGGCGTGGACATCATGCAGGTGGTGTCGGCCGATCTTGAGCGCTCCGGCCTGTTCCGCCCCATTGCGCCGGGTTCTTTCATTGAAAAAATCACCGCGCAGACCTCGGTGCCGCGCTTTACCGACTGGCGCCAGATCAACGCGCAGGCGCTGGTTACCGGCACGGCCACCAGCGAAGGCGGCGACAAGGTTCGCGTGACCTTCCGCCTGTGGGACATTTACGGCGAACAACAGATCGCGGGCAAAGAATATAACACCTTTCAGGGCAACTGGCGCCGCATCTCGCACATGATCGCCGATGAAATTTATTCGCGCCTGACAGGCGAAAAGGGTTATTTCGATTCCCGCGTGGTGTATGTGTCGGAAAGCGGCCCGGATCTGAAGCGCGTGAAGCGCCTTGCCATCATGGACCAGGACGGCGAAAACCAGAAATATTTGAGCGACGGGCGCTTCCTTGTGCTGACGCCGCGCTTCTCGCCCAACTCGCAGGAAATCCTGTATATGTCCTACGCTGGTCGGGAGCCGCGCGTGTTCCTGCGCGATTTGCAAACGGGCCGCGAGGAATCGCTGGGTTCGTTTGAGGGCATGAGCTTTGCGCCGCGCTTCTCGGCGGACGGCAATTCCATCATCATGTCCATCGCCAAAAACGGTACGACATTTATTTACAAAATGGACCTGCGCTCGCGCAACCTTGTGAAGCTTACCAGCGGCACGGGCACGATTGACACCTCGCCCAGCTACTCGCCGGACGGTTCGCAGATCGTGTTTAACTCCGACCGTGGCGGCTCGCAGCAGCTTTATGTGATGAACGCCGACGGCAGCAACGTGCACCGCATCAGCTTCGGCGACGGGCGCTACGGCACGCCCGTATGGTCGCCGCGCGGCGACTTGGTGGCCTTCACCAAGATGTCGAGCGGTAAGTTCTACATTGGGGTGATGCGCACCGACGGTAGCGGCGAACGCGAACTGACGGAAAGCTTCCTCGACGAAGGCCCAAGCTGGTCGCCCAACGGCCGCGTGATCATTTTCCACCGCCAGGCACGTTCTTCCGGTGGCAAGGCTGGCGCTATCCACCTGTTTACAGTAGACGTTACGGGTTACAACCTGCGTCAGGTCGTGACCCCTACGGAGGCCTCGGACCCGGCGTGGTCTCCACTGTTGCCTTTATAGCACATAGGGGTGGCAATATGGCGCAAAACCTTAAGTTCAGCTTGATTTAGAGGGGGATTTCGCTACCTCTACTGTCATGGTTTATGGTCCGGGCGGACCTGTGTAAAAATTTTCAATCTTAATAAACTACGCTTCTGGAGAGTATTATGAATTTAGTCACCAAATCCCTTGCTATCGTTTCGGCCCTGTTCCTCCTGTCCGCTTGCGACTCGACCCCTAACTCCTCCACCTCTGGCAAAAACGGCACCGGCGGCATGAGCGGCAATGCTGCGCATGACGGCTCCGCAGCCGATCTCGCACAGAATGTTGGCGACCGCGTATTCTTCGAAACCGACAGCTCCAGCCTGACCACCGAAGCTCAGGGCACGCTTGACCGCCAGGCCGCATGGCTGAAGCAGTACTCCAGCGTTAACGTGACTGTTGAAGGTCATTGCGATGAACGCGGCACCCGCGAATACAACCTTGCACTCGGCGAGCGCCGTGCTAACGCAGCCAAGAAGTACCTTGTTGGCGCTGGCATTACCGCGTCGCGCGTTTCGACCATCAGCTACGGCAAAGAACGTCCGGCTGTTATCGGCTCTGACGAAAGCGCATGGGACCAGAACCGCCGCGCTGTAACGGTTCTCACCAACCAGTAATCGGCCAGTAATCGGTCTCTAACTTTTCGCCCCACACAGTTTTCGCTGTTGTGGGGCGAAGTGTTTTTAAATCCCGCTGGTAATGATGTGTGAAAACACATATAGTTCCGACGTTTCACCCTTGGACGCTGCACACATGAAAATCTCCCGTTTCGCCTCTTGCCTGCTCATCTCCACCTGCTTGTTTGCCGCGCCCAGCTTTGCACAGAGCGACCCGGCGATGGAGCGCATGGACCGCCTTGAGCATGATATTATGCTGCTGCAAAAGCAGGTGGCCAATACGCCTGCAAACAGCGCCGCCAGCGGCGAGCCGATCAGCAACGCCGCGCAGCTTGAAGTGCGCCTGAGCGCTATTGACGACCAGATCCGCGAGCTTCGCGGGCTGGTGGAACAAAACCAGAATGAAGTGCGCAAGGTCGCCGAGAATCTCGACCGCTTCCAGAAAGACACTGAATTCCGCCTGAACCAGCCCGGCGCCGCACCTGCCGCCGCTGCCCCGGCCCCGGCTGCCGCTGCTGCGCCTGCGCCTGCACCGGCTGGCACAACGAACACCACCAAGAATTTAGCCGCCGCCGTACCCGCACCCGCCGCTGAAGCAGCGCCCGCTGAAGGCGACAAGGTGGAAGTAAAGCCCGCCGACCCGGCTGCGAAAAAGCCCGTGTTGCAGCTTAAAACCAACTTCCCCACGCCGCGCGACCATTACAACTACGCCTTCCGACTGCTGAACCAGACGCAGTATGAACAGGCCGCCGCATCGTTTGACGATTTCACGAATAAATACCCCAAGGACGCGCTGGTGGGGAACGCCTATTACTGGGGTGGTGAAACCTATTACATCCGCCGCGATTATGTGACGGCTGCTGATTATTTCCGCCTCGGTTATGAAGCCATGCCCGAAGGCCCGAAGGCTGCTGATAATTTGTACAAGCTTGCGCTGTCGCTGAATGCGCTGGACCAAGGCAAGGAAGCTTGCGTAGTGCTGCAGCAGGTGGTCGCCAAATTTAAGAAGACCGCCACCAATATCGCCACCAAGGCGGAGCAGGAAATGAAAAACAATAACTGCCGGAAGTAGCGGTTATCCGGTTTCTCCCCGTATCCACGGACCATTTCGACGCAATGATGCGCGCCTGCGCACCGTTTGAACAACGGCCGCATATGGCTGTGGCTGTTTCAGGCGGGGTGGACAGTATGGCGCTGTTGTGGCTTGCGCAGGCATGGGCGAAGGCTTGCGGGGGTATGGTTACGGCCCTTACGGTGGACCATGGCTTGCGCAGCGAGTCGGCAGCGGAAGCGGCGCACGTTGCGCAGTGGTGCAAGGCATGGGGCATTGCCCATGAAACATTGCGCTGGAGTCCGCCCATTGAACGCAGCTCATTGCCTGAAAAAGCCCGCGAGGGGCGTTATGCGCTTTTGGCTGAATGGTGCAAGGCGCACCATGTGCTGCATCTGCTTACGGCACATACGCGGGGCGACCAGTGCGAAACGGTGTTTTTCCGGCTGGCGCGGGGCAGCCATGTGGAGGGGTTGGCGGCGATGCCGTTGGTGTCGGACGTGATGGGCGTGCGGCTGCTGCGGCCATTACTGCATAGCCACAAGGAAGAGCTGGCGTTGCTGATGCGCGCTATGGGGCAGGCATGGATTGAAGATCCGAGCAACCAGAACACACAGTTTTCGCGCAATCATATCCGGGTGCAACTGGCGCAGGAGGCGGCCTATCCGGCGTTTTCCGAACGGGTGACGGAAGTGGCGGAGCAGTTTGCCGAGGTTCGCAATGCTTTGTTTTATAATAATGTCAGCTCTCTGACTGAGGCGATTTCGCTGTATCCGGAGGGGTATGCCAGTATTGATGCGGGGGTATTTGCAGGGCTTTCGGCAGAGGCGCAGCTTCGGGTGCTGGGGGCGCTTATTCCCACCCTTAAGGGAGACTATCACCCACCGCGCAGCGAAGCGCTTTTGCGGCTGCTCGAGGGCATTGGGGCGATGCGTAAATGCAGCCTTGCGGGGCTGGCATTTACGCCTTCCAAAGGCATGGTGCATGTGGTGCGTGAGCCAGCTTCCCTGCCCTGCCCGCTTGCCGTTTCGCATGGCTGGCAAGGGGTGTGGGACGGGCGTTTTGCGGTGCGGTTTGTGGGCGCGGGCACGGATTTGAGCATCCGGGCTTTGGGTAGCGCGGGGCTTGCGCAGATTTCAGAATCGGTGAGGCTTGCCAGCCACCGGCGTGTTTTGCCTGCTTTGCGCGCACTTCCGGCGCTATGGCACCTTGACGAATTGGTGGCGGCTCCCCATATCCCATACGTGCGTAATGGCTATGAAAATGTGCTGTTTGAAGCGGTGTTTTGTTCTGCGAAACCGCTTGCTGGCAGCCCGTTTTTCAGCTTCAATACAATGTATCCAACTTCACTTCAGGAAAGATAAA
>JAYULW010000102.1:0-19980 GCA_043763155.1 Alphaproteobacteria bacterium
CTTCCACGATCTGGGAATCGAGGCGGGATTTGATGGCTACGGTTTCGTAGGCAATCACGTTTCCGACGAGGCTAACGGTTACGGGGAGGTCGGCGCGGGCGGCGGGGACGGCGGTGACGTTTACGGCATTGCTGGGGGCGGCTTTATCGCCGGAACGCCCGAAAAACCACCATGCGCCAGCGGCAAGCGCCAGCAGCAGGATAATTAACCACTTCTTTTTGCTCATTTTTTTGCTTCGATCCGGCGTGTTTTTTTATAAACTACACTGAGGAGTGCAGGGCGCTATGTATAATGGAAAGTGAGTGTGAGCGCTATTCCTATTTAGCTTTAAGTTTGTGGAAACCTTTACTGTGTATGCTGAAAAAGGTATAGTAACTGTTCGGGCAAATTTCACTTAGGGATGTAACAAACGCTAATGAAACGCTTTTTATTGATCCTGAGTTTATTTGCACTCACCACAAGCTGCCGCCCGCTTTACCTGAACACGGTGGACCCCACCGGCCCGCCGGAATACCAGCTGGGCTGGGAAGACGGCTGCGACACAGGTCTGGGCGCGGAAGGCGAGTGGTATTACAAGGTGATGTACGGCTTTAAAAAACGCCCGGAAATGGCGGCCAACGACCAGTATAAGCAAGGCTGGAACGAAGGCTTCACCTTCTGTCGTTTCTCGCTGGCGCACTCGCAGCAACCCGGCAAATTTGAAGATATCGGGCTGGGCAGCGGCTTCTAGCAATTGCTTTATTCCAGTGGGTTGATGCCTTTTTGGGTAGCGAATTGACGCGAAAACTTCACAATCCACCGATTGTTGAAAAGCGCGGGATTGGCTATACTTAGGGTATATTATAACTCTTTGGTGAGGTTATACCCGTGATTCGACGCCCCCAATACCGCTCCCGCATGACACCTGAAGAAAGAGCCAACAGCAGCGGCGGCATGCTCGGTGGCACGGGCAGCTCGGCCCGCGTAAAGCCCGGCGGGCTTGCGGGTGGTGGTGAGTCCATGGAAGTTCTGGATACGGATGGTAATGGCAGGCTTTCTGCTGATGAGCGCAAAGAGGCGTTTAAGCATTTTGATAAAAATGGTGACGGCAGGCTGGACCGCCGCGAAGTGGCAGATACGCTGAAAGCAGACGGCGTGGAAGCAAAGGCGGGGATGATTGCCGATATTTACCAGAAGCTGCGCGGACTCAGCAAAGCTGGGCAACAAGGCATTGGCGTGCGCTCGCACGATAGCGAAGGCCATGAGCAGACGGGCAAGCCTTCGCTGAACCCGATTGGCGATGCGATGCTGAAACGCAGGAACAAAAAAGCCATTGAAGAAGGGCGCGAGCCGGAAGAACCCAAAGTACGCGGCGACCACCCCGTACGGCGCAGCGACACACCCGGCAGCGAGCGCGCGCGCAGGGAAAATTCTGATGCGGCGGAGCAGGACGAACCCGCAAAGCCAATGCGCCGCTTTGGCAGCCCTAAACAAACTCCCGACGCGCCTGAGGCAGAAGAGCCTAAAAGCAAGCCCATGCGCCGTTTTGGCAGCCGCAAAGAAGCTCCCGACGCGCCTGAGCCGGAAGAACGCAGCAGCAGGTCGCATAGCTCAGCAGGGCATCATGATACTTCGACGAAACTTGAAAAAGCGGCCAAGACCGTCATGCTGATGGACCGCGATGGCGACGGCCATATTACCGGCACCGAATTCCGCAAAGGCGCGGCGCGCATGATGGGCGGCCTGCGCGGTGCGCTCAGGACCATGGACCTGAACAATGACGGCGCCGTGACGATGGATGAGGTGGCAAAAATCAACACCGAAATTCAGAGGCAGGGCCAGGAAAATGGCACGAACGCGCAGGGCATTCAGCTGAAACAGGCGAATCTCGGTTCGTATGATTTGAACGGCGATGGCTTGCTGGACAAGGCAGAAGCGACCGCGATGCTGAAAACGCTGGATACGAACCACGACGGCAAGGTGACGATGGCCGAAGCGCTGGCGGGCAAGACGGGCATGAATATTAAAGAGCTTGGCGGCGCATTGCTTGCTGCGGGCATTAAGTTTGAACCGGATACAAAAACCACGGCGGCGGCGATCATTCCGAAAGACACCCCGGATATGGTTGCAAGCGCTGCGAAGAACGATAAGGGCGAAGGCTCTACGCGCTAATATAAAAATCAGGACATAAAAAAAGGGAGCCTTGCGGCTCCCTTTTTTCGTTCGGTGAGGAATTATACGCTGTAGTACATTTCCATTTCGAGAGCGGAGGGGGTGTGTTCCCAGCGGTACACATCCTGCATTTTCAGCTCGATGTAGGAGTCAATGATGTCGTCGGTGAACACGTCGCCCTTTTTAAGGAAGGCGCGGTCGGCGTCGAGGTTTTCGAGTGCTTCACGAAGCGAACCACATACCGTCGGTACGTTTTTCAGTTCTTCGGGGGGCAGGTCGTACAGATTCTTGTCCATGGCGTCGCCGGGGTGAATCTTGTTTTCGATGCCGTCGAGACCTGCCATCAACATTGCGGAGAATGCGAGGTAGGGGTTTGCGGTGGGGTCGGGGAAACGCACTTCGATGCGCTTGCCCTTGGGGCTTGCAACATACGGGATGCGGATGGAAGCCGAACGGTTGCGGGCGGAGTATGCCAGCAATACGGGGGCTTCAAAACCGGGGATGAGGCGCTTGTAGCTGTTGGTCGAAGCATTGGTGAAAGCATTGAGTGCTTTCGCGTGCTTGATGATGCCGCCGATGTAGTAGAGGCACATTTCCGACAGGTCTGCGTAGCCGTTGCCCGCGAAAAGGGGCTTGCCCGCTTTCCAGATGGACTGGTGGGTGTGCATGCCGGAGCCGTTGTCGCCGGAAAGCGGCTTAGGCATGAAGGTGACCGACTTGCCGTAGCTGTGGGCTACGTTGTGTACCACGTATTTGTACTTCTGCACGTTGTCGGCGGTGCCAACGAGGGTGGAGAACATCACGCCCAGTTCGCACTGTGCGGGAGCCACTTCGTGGTGATGCAGGATGGGTTCTACGCCAACGGTTTTCAGCGTGGTGAGCATTTCGGCGCGAAGGTCGGCCAAAGAGTCAACGGGCTGAACGGGGAAGTAGCCGCCCTTGGTGGGGGGGCGATGGCCCATGTTGCCGGCCTGATAAGCGCGGTCGGAGTTATGGGGCATTTCTTCGCTGTCGAGCTGATGGAAGCTGGCGTTGCCGGAGGTTTTGAAGCGCACGTCGTCGAACACGAAGAATTCCAGCTCAGGGCCGAAATAGGCGGTGTCGCCGATGGTGGTGAACTGCAAATAGGCTTCGGCGCGCTTGGCGATGCTGCGCGGGTCGCGGCCGTAGGGCTGGCCGGTGGAGGGCTCGATCACGTCGCAGAACAGGACCAACGTAGGTTGGGCGGAGAAGGGGTCCACGAATGCGGTTTTGGTATCGGGCATCAGGATCATGTCGGATTCGTTGATGGACTTCCAGCCGGAGATGGAGGAACCGTCGAACATCACGCCATCTTCAAACACGCTTTCGTTTACCTGATCGGCGATATAGCAGGTGTGCTGCCATTTGCCCTTAGGATCGGTGAAGCGGAAATCAACGAACTGGATGTCGTTGTCTTTCATCATTTTCAATACGTCATTCGCAGACATGGTAACCCTTTCAAAATTTTTAAGTAGCTGATTTTTATTGCGATTTGCTCGCGTCCTGCAGGATTTTTTTTATTGTGCGGTTAGCTGTGGTTATAGGAAATGCGCAGGAGATTGTAAATAGACCTTTTACGCTTTGGCGGTATTATAGTTGTTGACGGTGTAAATGGTTGAACTTGCGGGATAGTATGGGCGAGTTTCTGGAGCAAAGCAGGGCGGTTATGGCCCGGTTGCAGGCGGTGGCCGATGATAAGCAGCAACGCGAAGGTGACTGGCGCACGCCCGGTATTGGCATGGACCGTGTTGAAGATCAGCTTATGGCGCTGGGGCAGCAATGCGAAGACCTGAAAGCGCAGGCGGCGGGGGTAAGCAAAGCCATGCGCGCCACGCTGAACCCAGAGCAGGAAATGCTGCGGGCGGCGGCGAAGCAGGCTTTTAGCGAAATGGATACGCTGGGTGAGGGGCATTACCGCGAAAAGCGCGACGCTTACCGCGCAAAGCTGACGCCGGAGCAGAACGCAATGCGCGCCGAGGTGAAGGCGCTGAAGGGCAAGGCGAAGGAGATAGATGAGCGCGCCACACACGTATACAGGCTTTCGCAGATGGCGGTGGTGTGCGACATACCCAAAGAGGTGAAGCTGACTGAGCCGGTACGCAATATTCTGGAGGCGGCGTTTAACCTGCAACGTTTTGGCGATGAACGATCGCCCATTCCGGCGGGGGCGCACGCGGTGCCGCATAGCTTACCGCAAGACCGCAAATTTGGTGTGATGCTGCTGGGCGATTGCCCGGAGGTGGAGCTGCCAGCGGTGAGTGATCAGCTGGAGCGGGGCGGCGCAGTGGGGCTATTGCTGAAAGACGCGACAGACTGGAAGCGCGTGAAAACAGGGGGCGGCACGGGCTATATGCTGGAAGTGCCGGAAAAATTATGCGGGGTGCAGTTTGCAGTGGCGAATACAATGTCGCGGTTGCCGCAATTCGCCTCCATGTGCCAGCAGGGGGTGGTTTCCGACGGGGTAAACCTTACGCGCAACGAAAGCTCGGCAGCGGAGCTGACGGCATTGCGCCGGGGACGAAGGGCTGGCCGGGACGCACCCAACGCCGAGCGCACACACCGCCTGCTGCTTACGGGCGAGGCGGCGGAGGCTATTTTAGCGGAGCTGGGAGTGGATAAGCACCGCATCCGCGATGCACCGCAAACGGGGAGGTAACATGGCCGATAGCGTATTTCCCGATGACTTGAAAAAATTGCGGCTGGCAGAGGGCGACAGCAAGTTAAAAGAGGTGACCGACGATTCCGGGCGGCGCTGGTTTGTGAAAAACATGGATGAGCGGGAGGCAGCGATGACGCTTCGGGCGGCGGCGGCCGAACTGGGGCCAGACGCCATTACCCATGTTGCCAAGGTGAAGCCCATTGAGTGGAAAGACCTTTCCGACGAACTGAAGCAGAAGGTGCATGACGGGTGGAACACGCAGATGATGCTGATTGAGGCGGTGCCGAACGATCCGGGGTTTTACCAGCTTAGCAATGAAGTGCCTGCGGCGGAAAAAGATGCGGCCTTTGCAAAGGGGCTGGACAGCAAGCCGGTTACGCGCGAAGAGCAGGAAAAGCTGGTGGCGGAATGGGAAAAGCTGAACGCAATGGGGGTGCATCACCGCGACCTTGGCAGCAATGTGGGCTTTAAGCGGCATAAGGGCGGCAAGCTGGTGATGGGCGTGTTTGACTTTGATGACGACCCGGACAATGACCGCAATGATGTGCAGAACGTCAAAGAGTTCATAAAAGAGCTGCAGGAAGCGGGGACGGCGGAAAAGAACTGGGCGGCCAAAGACCTGAAAAAGCCTACGGCAGACGAGGGGCGGGCTGAAAAGCAGCAGCGGAAGTGGGAAACACCCAATTAGAAAGATCTGGCCAGGCTAGATAGCTTCTGCGCCGCGCTCGCCAGTGCGGATGCGGATAACGTCTTCCACGGGCATGATAAAGATTTTGCCGTCGCCGATGCGCCCGGTCCGGGCGGCGTTGATGATGGCTTCGGTGGTGCGCTCGACCATGCTGTCTTCCACCATCACCTCGATTTTAACCTTGGGGAGGAAATCCACCACATATTCCGCGCCGCGATACAGCTCGGTGTGGCCCTTCTGGCGGCCAAAACCGCGGGCTTCCGTGACGGTAATGCCTTGCAGGCCTACTTCCTGGAGGGCTTCTTTGACTTCGTCGAGCTTGAAGGGCTTAATGATAGCGACAATCAATTTCATTGCATGAATTCCCTTGGGGTACTTAGATTCCTCATATTTTCTAATACCACACTTGACTTTTGGCAAGCGGTGCTTCATCACAGCCACTAGAAATTAAACCCCTTTTTCAGGCTTTGACCCCCCAGCGCCATGCCAGCTCCCGATAAGGACATCATCTCGCAGCTTAACGATATTCTCCGGAATAAGCTTACGGGCATTAACCAGTATTTCCTGCATGCGCGGATGCTGAAGCATATGGGCCAGCTGACGCTTGCGGATTACACGTATAAATCCTCCATTGATTCGATGAAGTTTTCCGACATGCTGGTGGAGCATATCCTGACGCTGGGCGGCAAACCGAATTTGCAGGAGCTGGGCGCGCTGGCGATTGGCGAAACGCCGGAAGAAATGCTGGCCAATGATTGCGCGCACGCGGAAATGGCGCTGACGCTGGTGGACAAGGCCGCTGAATATTGCGCGAAAGCCGAACAAAAGAATACGGTGGAGCTGCTAAAACGCATCGCCGTTACGCAAGCCGAGCATGTTGCTTCCTTGCGCGCACAGTTATCGTCACAACAAACCATAAAGGATTGCGCATGACCCGCCGTATTTTTATTCTCTTCCTAACCCTTTTTATCGGAGCTTCACTCATGGCCCCCAAGAAACCGCTTGCTGCTGACGACTTAGAAAACACCCTGTATCTCGACCTGAAGGATGGCCGCGTGGTCATCCAGATGCGCCCCGACCTTGCGCCCAAGCACGTAAAGCGCATCAAGGAACTGGTTCGCCAGCATTTCTATGATGGCGTGGTGTTTCACCGCGTAATCGAAGGCTTCATGGCGCAGACGGGCGACCCGACCGGCACCGGCACGGGCGGCAGCGGCCAGAAAATCAAGGCTGAATTCAGCCGCGAATCGCACACCCGCGGGGCCGTGTCCATGGCACGCGCAAGCGACGTGAACAGCGCCGACAGCCAGTTCTTCATCGTGTTGCAGGACTCCACCTATCTCGATGGCCAGTACACATTGTGGGGCCGCGTGACCAAGGGTATGGAATTCGTGGACAAGATCAAAAAAGGCAGCAAGTCTGATAATGGCTCGGTGGAAAACCCCGACAAAGTTATCAAGATCCAGGTTGCTGCCGACGTGAAAGAATAATTTGCGCGGTGAAAACCTCGCTTTTTGACTTCACACTACCTGATTCGCACATCGCCAGCCAACCAGCCTCGCCGCGGGATTCCGCAAAGATGCTGGTGGTTGGCGATTCGCTTTTGGACGCACGCATTTCCGAATTGCCGAAGTTTCTGAAGGCCGGGGACGTGATGGTGTTTAACGATACCAAGGTGCTGCCAGCGCGGCTTTGGGGCAAGCGCGGCCTGGCGAAAATTGAAATTTTGCTGCATAAGAAACTTCCCGATTATGAAAACCGCTGGGCGTGTTTTGCCAAGCCCGCGAAGAAACTGGCCATTGGCGATGTGGTGGATTTTGCGGACGGGTTTTACGCGGTGGTGATGGAGAAGCGCGACGACGGGCAGGTGGTGCTGGAATTCCCGTATGCGATGCGAGAGATGCGTGAGCTTCTGGCGCGCTGGGGGCAGATGCCGCTGCCGCCATATATCGAGAAATTACGCAAGGCCGACGAGACGGATGATGAGCATTACCAGACGGTGTATGCGAAGCACGAAGGGTCGGTTGCGGCACCCACGGCGGGGCTGCATTACACGCCGGAGCTGCTGGCGGCGATTGATGCGCTGGGGGTTATCAGGGTGCATGTGACGCTGCATGTGGGCGGCGGTACGTTTTTGCCGGTGAAGGTGGAAGATACGACGGAGCATGTGATGCATAGTGAATATGCGGTGCTTTCAGACGAGGCAGCGAATGTGATTAATGCTGCAAAGCAGCAAGGCGGGCGGGTTGTGGCGGTGGGCACAACGAGTTTGCGGGTGCTGGAGTCGGCGGCGGCAGACGACGGGAGGCTTCGGGCATTCGAGGGCGAAACGGCAATTTTTATTACGCCGGGATACCGCTTTAAGCTGGTGGATATGCTGCTGACAAACTTCCATTTACCGCGCTCCACCTTGTTTATGCTGGTGTGCGCTTTTGCAGGGCTGGAGCGGATGCAGGGGGCCTATGCACATGCCATTGCGAAGGGATACCGGTTCTATTCCTACGGAGACACGTCGCTGCTGATGAGGGCCTGAATTACGGCCACTTTGCATTTTCCTATGTAATATGTTATTCTTAAAAGAAAAAAGACTTTTATATAACAATCATAGGGAGAATATCAGCATGACGAATGACACTGGCTCTTGCCCCGTGGGTAACTTCAATTATTGTTTCTGGGCTAAATTTATTGTGGGTATTCCCGCACTCGCCATTGGCGGGTATGTGGCGGCGCTGCAATTCGACAATCCGCTGATGCAGTCGGTGGCGTGGGTTGCCACGGTGCTGGCCATGGTGTGGATTGCCATGAAAATTGACAAAATGCCAGCGCTGCAGAAGAAAATCTGCGCGGGCAAGTGCGCCGATAAAAAAGAATAATCCTTTTTTAATTTCAACGTTCCGCGGAGGGCGTGTAGCGCGCGAGGATTTTGCTGTGCAAATCTTCGCCTAGCAGCTCGCACATGTGGCCGGAGCTTTCGAGCTGGCGGGCCATGCTGCGGCGGCTGGTGGGCAGCGCAAATTTCGGATTGGTTTTTTCCGGGGTGGTGTACCCCTGGGCGCGTTCGCGCACCGTTTCGACCAGTGCGGCCATGGTGACGGCAAGGGCCACGAAGGGGTCGGCGTCGGCGCCGGGCAGGCGGTTTTCGATGCGGGTGTCGTGGCGGTAGAGGGTTTTTGCCTCTTTGCCGCCAACCTCATGGATGCCGCCGCGGATATTTACGGAACTGGCAGTGCGGCGCGTGGCATAATCGTCAATCAGCTCCATGCCTAGGCCGCCGGGAACCGATACATGCGCCTGCTTGCCCAGGCGGGCCAGCGAATTGTTGCGCGGCAGGAAGGCGATGGTGGCTTCGTTTTGCAGCTCAACCAGCTTCTGGGCGCATTGGGTTGTCAGGTCTTTGTTGCCTGAGAAGGCGTTTTTGCCCTTCAGATCATACAAGCTCACATTGATATGCAGGCCGCTGGACTTGTCGGAGAAGCTACTCAAGGCATCTCCCGGCTCTTGCAGCGAATAGGGGTAGGCATGGAAGTTGGGGGTGTGGGGCGGCTTGCCGAAGAATGGGGGGGAGTAGCAGGAGCTTTCCAGCAGCAATTTTTTAAGGCCATCCTGCTTGAGGCTTGCCACGTTTGCGGCCACGCCCACGGGAGAGAAATTGCCGACCTGCGCGTATACAGGGTTGCCCTCGATTTTATCGCCGATAATGGCTTCGTAGGCGGCGGTGCATTCGTTTTTAACGGTTATCAAATGGGGCAGGCCCGTCACGCTGTCCAGATGCTCGTTCAGGCGGTTCAGGTTGATGCTGGCCGGGCTTAGGATGCCGCGGCTATCGGTGAACATGAATTCCAGCTCCATGCCGCTGCGCATGGCGAAGCCGTTCTGTTTGAGTTCTTCCTGGAATTCGTGTATGCGGTTGATGGCCGCCTGCTGGAGGGCGGTGGGCTTGAATTCCGATGCCATTGTGGATAGGGCTTGGGCCATGGTTCCATGCTAAAGAAGTTACACAACTAACATACCGGAATTTTGTTAAGGTTTTATGGCTATTTCCTTTGATATTTCAGCCCGTGACGGGCTTGCCCGCAGGGGAGAATTACATACCGCCCATGGGGTTATCCGCACACCTGCCTTTATGCCGGTGGGAACGGCGGCCACCGTGAAGGCGATGACGCCTGAAGCAGTGAAAAGTACGGGTGCGGACGTCATTTTGGGCAATACTTACCATCTAATGCTGCGCCCAACGGCGGAAAGAGTGGCAAAACTGGGTGGTTTGCACAAATTTATGAACTGGAATGGGCCAATTTTGACCGATTCGGGTGGTTTTCAGGTGATGAGCCTGTCAAAACTGCGCAAAATGACGGAAAAAGCGGTCACTTTCCAATCCCACATTGATGGCAGCACGTATGAGTTGAGCCCAGAGCGGGCCATGGAGATCCAGTATTTGCTGGGGTCGGATATTACGATGGCGCTGGATGAATGCACGCCGTTTCCGGCTACGCAAGCGCAGGCGGAGGAATCCATGCAGCTTTCGATGCGTTGGGCGCAGCGGAGCAAAGATGCGTTTGTGAAGCGCGAGGGGCATGCGCTGTTTGGCATTGTGCAGGGGAGCGTATACCCGAAACTGCGCGAGGAATCGGCAAGCGCGCTGCAGCAGATCGGGTTTGACGGGTATGCCGTGGGCGGGCTGGCGGTGGGGGAGGGGCAGGAGCTGATGTTTGATGTGCTGGACTTTACCATGCCGCATCTGCCGCACGATACGCCACGCTACCTTATGGGCGTGGGGAAGCCGGACGACATCATCGGCGCGGTGATGCGCGGGATTGATATGTTTGACTGCGTGATTCCCACACGGGCAGGGCGCTTTGCGCGGGCCTATACGGATGAGGGCGAGCGTAATTTGCGCAATGCCCAGTTTAATGAAGATGCGCGGCCTTTGCAGGAGGGTTGCGGGTGTCCGGCATGTACCAATTACAGCCGGGCGTATTTGCACCATTTGTTTAAGGCCGATGAAATGCTGGGGCCGATTTTGCTGACGTGGCATAATCTGCATTTTTACCAAACGCTGATGCAGGGGATTCGCGCAGCGATTACCGAAGGGAAGCTTGCGGCATTTGCGGAGGCGTTTTTGGCGAAGTACCGGCGCTATGACGATGCGGCGGATGCGGCATAAGGGGCTTCTCATTGCGGGGCTGGTGATTGCGGCGCTGGCCGTTGCGGTGTTTTTTGCGCCGTATAAGAGCTGGCTGGAGGCGAAACTTAAAAGCGATTTGGCGGATGCGGGGCTGGGGGCGCTGCAGTTCAGCGTGGGGGATGTGAACCTGCGGGGGATTACGCTTAACGATGTGACGCTGTACGGGCAGCGGCTGGAATCGCTGACACTCGGCTATTCGCCGTTTGAAATTGTGCAGGGGAATTTCCGGAACCTGAACGCCAGCAACATGGCGCTGAAGCAAGGGCGGATGACGGTGGGCTTGCGCGAAGTTTCGCTTGCGGTAAGCCCGGACGCCACGAAGAAGCAATGGTCCGGCCCCTGGGCGGTGAAGGCGATTGTGTTGCAGAATTTCCCGGTGGATGTGCCGCCGCTGGAAGGTGTGGGCACGCTGACCCGCGATGACGGGGCGATTCAGTTGCAGGGGGAAATTGCGAGTGCGGATAAGCAGTTCCGGGCTGTTTTTAAGCTGGATTACCCGATGGAAGATAGCGCGAAGGCCGTGTTTACGCTGTCGTCACTGGTGCTGCCGTGGAACGGCGGGGTGGTGAGTCTGAAGAATGTAACGGTGCCGATTTTTGGGGAGAAGCCCATAAAATTTGCGCTGGGGGTGAAAGCTGTTTCGCTGGATAAGGTGATGTCGGGCGCGACGGGCGATAAGGCAAGCGCCACGGGCACGATCAGCGGGGCGGTACCGGTGACGATCAACAGGGACGGTACATTTTCGTTGCAGGCGGGCACGCTGAAGGCCGACGGGGTGGGGAAGCTTACGCTGTCGCCGGATTTGATTCCGGGGGATAATGCGCAGGTGCAGATTGTGCGCGATGTGATGAAGGATTTTCACTACGACGTGTTTTCCATGGCGGTGGAAAATGGCGATAATAAAAAATTATCCATACTCCTGTCACTGAGCGGTAATAACCCCGATGTGTATAATGGGCGGGAAATTAATTTGAACGTGCATCTGGGTGGTGACGTGATACAGTTGCTGACTCAAAGCGTGATGTTACTGAACGACCCACAACAGCTACTGCGACAGGAAAAACATGACAAATAAGCCCGCATTATTGCTTCTGCTGCCTTTCGTTGCGGCGTGCACGCCCACGGTGAAGGTGGAAGCGCCCGACAAGCCTATCGAGATCAACCTGAACGTCAATATCGAACAGCATGTGAAGGTCGAGATCCAGGATGACGTGAAGAAGTCCATTGCGAAACACAAAGACATTTTTTAAAGCGGAGATTTTATGAAGCATTTTTCGACGTTAGCTGTTTTTGCCGTAGTTGCGCTGCTGGCTGTGCCCGCATGGGCGCTGGAGCTGCATGACGCGCGCGCCCAAGGCCTGATCGGCGAGCGCGCCGACGGGTATGTTGAGGGCTTGTCCAATGCGGGCGGGGTTTCGGAGCTGGTGACGGACGTGAATTCCAAGCGCAAGACCGAATATGCCCGCATCGCCAAGGAAAAGAACCAGCCGGTGGATGTGGTGGCAAAGCTCGCCGCACAGCAGATAATCAGCGGGCTTGAGGCCGGTGCGAGCTACAAGGACGACAACGGCGCGTGGAAAAAACGCTAAGGTTTTGGCTTTTTTGCACCTTAAGGGGTTGACAAAAATGCGTGAAACCTTATTGTCCCTCAATCTTATGCATTAATACTAATCAAGCATTTGATTTTTAAAGCATGTGATCCGGTAGCTCAGTCGGTAGAGCACCTGACTTTTAATCAGGTTGTCGCGGGTTCGATTCCCGCCCGGATCACCACTTCTTTTCCCTATTTTGGGGGGTTATGAAAAAATACCTCGTTCTTTTCTGTTTTTTTGTTCTGGCGGCGCAGCCGGCATGGGCGGGGTTTCATCCGCCAGGGTCGGATGCGGAGAAGTGTTTGGCGCGGATTATTGCTTTGTCGCAGGATGATAAGCAGTTGCCGCATTATTTGCTGATGCACTCGTCGGCGGACCCGGCGCGGGAGAAGCAGGATAACGATAATTTCACCCCGGCGCTGCTGCGGGCGCTGCAGGACAAAGAGGCGGATTCGGTGCATGCGAAATGCGGCGGGCAGTATATTCGCGGTGAGAAGTGCGGGATTGCGTATAACCCGGTTACGTGCCTTGATTACGAGCGGCCTGCGTATTTCTTCCGTACCGATTCGGCGGGGGCTTATACGGGTGGGGAGTATAATGCGGTGATTGCGTACCGGCTACCGGAAGGCCAGCAGATTATTGCGACCTATACGATGTTGAAAGTGGACGGCAAGTGGAAGATGGACGGCATTGACTGCGCCATCGGCGATAACTTCAATATGTAACTACCAGTCCAGCGGCTTTTGGTCGCGGAAGAATTTGCCTGTTGCGGGGCCTGCGCCGTTGGTTGCGAGCCATGTAATGGTGTTTGCACCCTGTTCGGGGGTGCGGGTGGCGCCTGCGCCGCCCATGTCGGTTTTGACCCAGCCGGGGCAAATGGAATTCACCTTAATGCGTTTATCGGAAAGCTCGGCGGCGAGGATGCATGTGACGGCGTTCAGCGCGGTTTTGGAAAGGCGGTAGCCGACGGAGCCTTCGCGCATGTCGGTGAGCTGGCCCATGCCGCTGGAGACGTTGATGATTTGCGCGCCTTTGGCGGCTTCGAGCAGCGGCAGCAGGGCGCGGGTGAGGCAGAGGGGGCCAAGGGTGTTGGTCTGGAAGGTCTGGATAATTTTGGCGGTGTCGAAATCGAAGCTGTCGTTTTGGTTGTCGAGGAAAATTCCGGCGTTGTTTACCAGCGCGTGGAGTGCGTCGGTGCGGGTGCTTAGCTCTGTGGCTGCGCGGGCTATGCTTGCTTCGTCGCTTACGTCGAGCTGGATGAAGTCTACGCCCAGTTCTTTAGCGGCGGCCTGGCCTTTGGCTGTGTCGCGGGCGGCGAGGAATACGCGGAAGCCTTCGGCTTTGAGCTGGCGGCAGGCTTCATGGCCGATGCCTTTGTTGCCGCCGGTGACGAGGGCTGTTTTCATGCGGCTAAGCGACGTTTGATGGCTTCGACCATATCGCCGACATTTTCAAAGCCAGCGATTTCGGCATGCTTGAAGCGGACACCGAAGGATTCTTCAACTTTGAGGATCACCTGCACATGGTTCATGGAGTCCCACTGGGGTACGTCGGCGGTGGTGGAAGCGGCGTTTAGCGAAATGCTGCTGCTTTTGAAGAAAGCGTTGAAGACTTCGTTCAGCTTGGCGTAAATGGCGTCGTCGTTCATTTTCGTTGTCTTTTTTGGATAATATATTAAAAATATATCATGGGTTAATCACTCATTAACCCCTTAAAACTATTCATAGATACATGCAAGAAATTATCTCTGCCTTCCGGCAATTTTTTACGCGTGAACCGGGCCAGATTGCGGTGCTTGACCACCTGCAAAAGCGCAACTTCACCTATGCGGAGATGGAGTCGCTTTCGAGCCGCCTTGCGGCCGTGCTGCGGCCGATGGTGCAGCCGGGGGCGCGGGTTTCGTTTTTACTGGGTAACGATATTGAAATTGCGCTGTGCTACCTTGCGTGCATGCAGCTGCAGGTGACGGCGGTGCCGGTCAATATCGGGCTGCATGTGGAAGAGATTGCGCAGACACTGGCGTTTGCGGGGCCGGAGCTGGTGATTACCAATAGCGCGCTGAAGGTCAAGCTGCCTGAGGGTACGCGCTGTGTGCTGTTTGGCAAGGGGGCGGAAGATACGTATTCGGTGGATACGCTGCCGGAGGCGCGGCTTGCGCCAGAATGTTTTGGAGCGCTGCATAGCGATTACCTGGCGCTGATTATGTTTACGAGTGGAAGCACGGGCGTGCCGAAAGCGATTCCGGTGCTGTTTTCCTGTTTGATGGGGCATGTGGTGGCGCTGATGGGCACGTCGCTGTTTGGCACGCGGGGACGGTATTACAATGTGCTGCCGATGTCGTATATCGGCGGGATACAGCTTTTGCTTTGTTATTTCTCGTCGGGGAGCGTGTTTATTCTGGATGAGGCGTTTTCGGCGCGAAGCAGCTACCGTTATTGGGAGACGGTGCTGGCGCGGCAGGCGGAGACGTTGTGGCTTACGCCGACCATGGCTTCGGCGCTGCTGGCTATTGGGCTGGAAGAAGTGGCGACGCGGCCTTTGATTGCGGCACAGGTGAAGCGTGTGGTGATTGCCATGGGGCCGATTGCGACCGATGTGAAGCGGCGCTTTGAACAGGTGTTCGGGGTGATGCTGCAAAAGTCGTTTGGGATTACGGAGACGCTTTTGTGCTGCCACTGGAACGACCGGATGGGAACGCCTGTGGAGTCCGTGGGGCGGCCATTGCCGGGGGTTGAGGTGATTCTGGTGGATGGGGACGAGCAGCGCGTGGCTTCCGGGAAAGAAGGCGAAATACGCGTTGGGGGTAAGTGGGTGCTGCCGGAATACTGGAACCAGCCGGAGATTACGGCGATGAGTTTTGATGCGAACGGGTATTTCAAGACCGGGGACCTTGGGCGGATTGACGCAGAGGGCAATGTGTTTATTACCGGGCGCATTAAAGACATGATTAAATGCGGGGGGCTGAATGTGGCCCCGGTGGAGATCGAGGCGACGCTTGCGCGGCTGGAAAGCGTGAAGGAAGCGGCGGTGGTTGGAGTGCCGGATGAGTTTTACGGTGAGCGGATTATTGCGTTTGTGACGGTGCAGCCGGGGAAAGTGCTTGTGCCGGAGGATGCGATTGCGTTTTGCAGGCAGCATTTGACGGCGCAGAAAGTGCCCGCAGAGCTGCGCGTGCGGCAGGCGTTTCCCATGAATGTGGTGGGGAAAATTGATAAGCGGGCGCTGAAGGCGGAACTGGCGCTTGAGATGGGTAAGGGGGCGGCATGATCGCACCTGTATTTGCGTATCGCTGGCAGAAATGGTTGTTCTGCATCACCCTCGTGTTCTTTCTGGCGCTGCCGTATTTGCCCAAGCCGGGCTGGATGGACCGGGCGATGCTGTACCACTTTGCGTTCAGCAAAAAGCATATGAGCAATATTTATACGAATATTCTCGATGCGCCGGGGGATATTGACGTGCTGGTGCTGGGGTCTTCTTCGCTGGGGTCGGGACTGAACCCGCTGATCATTCGCGCGGCGCTCAGGGCTACGACGGGGAAAGAAAGCAATGTCGCGGTGATGTTTCACCCCAATGCGGGGTTTGACCTCGATTACGTGATTTTGAAAGATGTGCTGGCGAAGAAGAAGGTGAAGCTGCTGATCTGGGATGCGCTGCGCATGCCGGACCTGAATGCGCCGATCAACCATTATGCGACATCCTATTTGTGGGATATGCGGCTGCATGAGGATTTGCTGGATATTACGCCCAAGCGGCGCACCACCATTTACCTATATAGCGTGATGACGGGGCTGAAGCTGATACTTAGCCCGGTACTGGACCATGGGAAGTCTATTCCAGAGCCGGAGGGGGAGTTTATGTGCGACAAGCCCTATTACCTGGGGGCATGCCTGCGCAAAGAAGCGAACCAGCTGAAGAAAGAATACCCGCCGCCGCCGATGCTGGATATGAACCAGATCCTGCATTTCCGTGACGATGTGACGTATTTAAGCCCGCGCTACCATTACCGCAGGACCGACGGGCTGTTTTATGAGCAGGTGCTGAAGCTGGCGCAGGATAACGGGGTGCAGGTGGCGTTTATGATTACGCCCATGGTTGGGGGGCCTTCTAAAGTGATTCCGATTCAGGAGATCGAGTCGGGCAGCCGCGGCTGGAATGTGCCTATTATCGGGGCGACGCGCAAGGAAGTGCAGCTGGACCAGGGCATCAAAAATGGTGGCTTCTACCAGACGGACGGCACGCATATGCTTTATAACGCAACGAATTATTATACGCGCATTGTGCTTCCCGCCATTATCCGGCTGTATGAACAGACGCTGGCGGGGGGCATTCAGCCACCGCCGAGCATGGACGAGATGGGGAATTATTACATGAGGAGCTACATGGATTCCTATGTGGATAGCATTAAAAAGCCGAAGCAGGTGGACGAAGACAAGCTGCCTGAATTCCCGCAGCGCGAAGAAGACGAGGGTGGCGGGAACTTCTAAAAGACCAGCTTTTGCCAGATCAGGGCTAATTGGGCGCTGTCGTTGCTGAAGAAGACGCTAGTGTATGCCACAAACATAAACGTGACGAAAACGCTTAAGGCGCGGCCAGAGCGCGTGGCTGTGAAATGCTGGAAGCGGGCGGGCAGGTAGCGCAATATGACGCCGTAGAGGTTTACGAGTACTACGCCTGCGCCATGGGCCAGACCGAAAAGCGCGAAGCCCATCTGGTTGCCATGCCAAACACCCACAATCAGGAATGCGACCATGGAGAGCGCGGAAGTGATGGCCAGCATGTAGCGGCCACGGGTGGCGCGGGCGCACATTAGCACCGAGGGGGTGAAGATGATGTCGCGCACAACCTGGGCGAGGGTGATGTGGTTGCGGGTCCAGTATTCGGCGAGGTTACGCGAGAAGAAGGGGTTGTTGAAGTTCTCCTGTACGCGGATGCCCAGCAGTGCGGCGGCGCCGATCATCATGTCGCAGGCGCCGGAGAAATTGAAATAGATATATAGAGTGGTGCAAATGCAGCTGATGGTGAAATCGCTGAAATTATGCTGGTAATAGGGCAGCCAATAGCTGGAGAAACTCATGGTTTTGAAGAGCTGGGCGAAGATGTAGCATTTCAGGATGCCGACCAGTATGCGGCTAAGGCAGCGCGAATGCAGCGGGGGCTGGGGGGTATCCAGCGACTCGCTGTAATAGCGGTAGGGGCTGATGGGGCCGATGAGAAAGGTGAGGGGGAAGAACACAAAACCCACATAACGGATGAAGCCGGGAAGTTTCGTGCGGCCGGTGTGGATTTCATACGCAAGATACGCCACGCGGAAGGTGAGATAGGAAAAGCCCACGATAACGTTGATATGGCCGAGCTTGGCGAAGGCGAGAAGGAACATGGGGCCGCCGATGGCTGCGATGGCGGTGAGTGTGTTTGGGAAGTCGCGATAGACGACGAGCATGAGGTAAAACCACAGCGATAGCACGATGGTCAGGATGAAGCCGGACTGCTGTTCCGAGGTGCCGCCGTAGAAAAAACAGATATAGACAACGATGACGCCGCTTACGGCCAGCCATGCTTCGCGCAGCTTGGGCGACGGGCGAAACAGCATCATGACATAGGTGAGGGCAACGTAGATTGCCGCGTAATTCAGCCATACTTCCATGTGCTAGAAATCCTTGTAGACGAAGGAAATGGAAGAAGTGTCTATGATACGGTCGTTCAGGAAATACCAGCAGATGCCGATCAATGCCAGCAGCACAATGCTGGAGCACCACTCACGAAGATTTTCTTTTTTTGTTTCTGTTTTCAACTTGGCTCAATGATTTTGACAGCGCTTTTATTTATGCCGGTCAGAAGACCATGTAACGCGATTTTAGCCAAGATTTTTTTATGTGATTTCGCAGTCCGGCTGGTGGGATTTTGCGGGTGCGTGTTTTTGGGGTTTCTACTCAACATTTTTGCAACGTGAGGGCTTGGGAAAAGTTATTTTGAGCAATTTTGGCTGACGCGTTCGGGGATGGGTCGAAGGTTGGAATTCTATATCTAGTGGTATCGCTTTACGGGAGGAGGCACCGGGGCAATTTCGCGTTTTTGGGGTAAGAAATTGATTCTCCTGCCCTTTCCTAAAATATAGCTGCTGGCTGTGTCATTATTGATACATCGAATTTATAATTGCTATATTACAACAACTTAAAGTGATTATTGCATTATTTGACGGGTACAGCACTATTTGCATGCTCAATATTTAAGGATTCGACGTAATTTTTATTTGTTTTTATTAAAGCCACCCCGTATATTGCTGTATCAAATCATGTGATACACAAAATAATGGGTTATCATTTTTTATTTCGTATAATTTGAGGAGCATTTTTTAAGGAATCCACTTTTTCTAAGCCATTCAAAGACATTCACTATGAGGCCCATGGTAATTATTTGGTAACCTTTGGCTGTTAGCCTCTGAAATAGAATGCGTATTTTGTTGTTTGGTGAAGATGAGTGGCTCAAGGGATGCTTTAAGTGCCATTATGTATAGACGCTAAAGACGTGAACACTACAAAAAGAATAAAACCATACCTAGGAGAATACTTATGAACACTCTCACCACAATACGGCCAGAGGCCATGTGTCCAGGCGATGCACGGAAGCATGGCTTTACCCTCATCGAATTATCCATCGTGCTTGTTATCATCGGCCTGATCGTAGGCGGTGTTCTAGTAGGGCAAGACCTGATCCACGCGGCGGAAATTCGCGCAACGGTCGGCCAGATCGAAAAGTACAATTCTTCGGTCAATACCTTCCGTACTAAGTATAACGGTATCCCAGGCGATATCTCGGCAGCCAACGCAACGGCATTCGGGTTTATCACCCGCGCAGGTTCGGCAGGACGCGGCGATAATAACGGCCTGGTTGACGGTGTCAACGCAGGTGCCAGCACAAACATAGTATTTACGCAGGAAAGCGGTTTCTTCTGGGATGATTTGACCAAAGCCAACCTTGTTGACGGCCAGTTCACCTCGGCGGCTGATGGTGCTGCGGTTGCGGCTATTGCTGCTGCAGGCGTTGTTACCCAGTTCCCTGCTGCACGTATCGCACGTGGCAACATGGTGCATGTGGGTTCGACGGGTGGCCTGAACTATTACACGATTACCGGTATCACCAGCACGGCCGCTGCGACCGGCGCTATGACCGTAACCACGAACCTGACCCCTACCGAACTGTTCAACATGGACAACAAGCTTGATGACGGCATCCCCCTTACGGGTATCGTGCAGGCACGCGGCGCGGCTGGTTCTTCTGCTACGCTGTTGACCGATCTTCCTTCGTTAAACGCCACGGCAACCGTTGGTGCCTGTGACTTGGGCGCTGGTACGGCAACCGATACCTACAACCGTTCGCTGACACTCGGTGGCTCTACGCCAGCCTGTATCGGCCGTTTCCGGTTTAACTAGTAGACCGGCGCGCACGTAGGCATGCATTATGCCAACAACATAAAAGACGTTATGCAAAGATTGTTTCAGACGACACAATTGAATGAAACGGTCTTGCCCCAAGCAAAACCTCTGCCCCGCTTTTTGCGGGGCAGGTAACGGGTTCAAAAAAATGATAAAAAAATTAGAAACGCAAGACGACCAACAGGGCTTTACTCTTATCGAACTTTCCGTGGTGATCGTGATTATCGGTCTACTTGTCGGGGGGATTCTGGTGG
>JAYULW010000103.1:0-8058 GCA_043763155.1 Alphaproteobacteria bacterium
ATTACGGCCTGCATCGGCATTTATACGCTGGCGATTCTGGTATTCACAGTGGTGACCATGGTGGGGTGGGACTGGTTCGCCAGCTTTATTCCCTTAACCCGTGGCTGGATGCTGGCGGCGCTCTTTACGGGCGGTATGCAGGCATTTGTAACGCTTACATTCGCACTGCTGCAGATTGCGCAACGGGTGAAGCATTACTGCGTGCTGAAGTTGCTCTTTACCTTCAGCTATACGTTTGGGGCGCTGATATTCCTGTTTGTGTTCGACATGGGCTGGGAAGGGATTGCGTATGCGTCGGTTATGGGGTCGGTGCTTACGATGCTGATTGCGGCGTGGCGGGTGCGCAGCATTTTCCATTTGCGCTTGCGGGTAAAAAAGGCAGCGCTTAAATCCACCTTGCGCTCGGTGCTGTCGCTTACGCCGTTTCGCGTGGCGCTGGCTATTTTTACGTATGGCGGGCCGTTCCTTGTGGCGTATGTGACCGATACGGAGCAAAGCGGTTTATATATTTTTGCCTACCAGATCTGCAATGTGATTGCGCTGGTGTATGACAGCATCCTGACCGCTATTGTGCCGTATATGGTTGCGCACCACGCAAGCCCGATGGCGGTGGACAGGCGCACGCGGCGCTACATGGTTGCCACCTATGTGCTTTTGGTGTGCTGCGCAAGTCTGGGCATGGCGCTGATTGCGCCGTACCTCGTCGGGTTTTTGTTTCCGGTGGCGTATGCGGCGGCCCTGCCCTATGTGGGCTGGGTGGCGCTGGCGCGCGTGTTTCATGGGGTGAACCGGGTGAACCAGGAACTCAGCATGTTCGACACCGACAGCTTCCGCCGCATTGCGCTGGTGAGCTTTTGCATTGCGCTGGCGTATGTGGTGCTGACGCTGATGCTGCTGAAAATATATGGTGGCGTAGGCGCGGCCATGGGGCTTGCGGTGGGGCATGGCATCTGGATGCTGGTGCTGTTTTTCGGGCGGCCATGGCTTATCCGCCATAAGGCTTAGTAATACATCAGGCCGGAATATTTGCGTAGTTTTTCGCGGGCGGGTTTGGCGATGCATTTGCGGATGCGGTATATTTCAGGCATGCCGCGCACGCTTTCATTTATGGAGCGTACAAAGCTTTTGAGCTGGCCTTCCTTGCAGGCGATGAGGAAAAAATACCCCCATGTTAATACCGTAAGGCTTATCACCGCGCCCCATGGCAGGCTGCGCAGCGCCATCCACGGCGCATTGCGCACACCGAAATACAGGCGGCGCTCCTTGGGGCGCTCGAAGGGTGTTTCGTAATGGCGGATGCTTACGAAAGGGGTTTGTATGATGCGGTATCCCTGGTCCAGCACGCGGTAGGCGTATTCGGGTTCTTCGCCAAAATAGGGATTTAGTTTTTCCCAGAAGCCGCCAAGACTTACGAACACGTCGCGGCGGACCGCAAAGCCCGTGCCGGAAAAATTAGCGCCTTCGGAATCAGCGGTAATGATTTTGCGGTCGCGGCGGGGAATCAGCTTGGTAACGACATTGCCATACTGGTCCACGATGCGCAGCGCAAGGCAGGCCACGTTCGGGTCTTTCTGAAAATAGGGTACGCAGCGGGTGATGCTGGCGTTATCGAGGAAGATCGCATCGTCATCAATGCTTATGCATATTTCGCCTTTGGCTTCGCGAATACCGATGTTGCGGCCTCCGGCGGCGCCTGTGTTGGTTTGCTGCCGCAGGATGCGCACCGAAGGGTAGCGAGCGGTAATGGCTGCGCACGTATCGTCTTCGGAGGCGTTATCAACAATGATGATTTCCACATGGGGGTAATCCTGCGACAACACCGTTTCGAGGCAGTCCAGCACCAGCTTGCAGCGGTTGCGCGTGACGATGACGACGCTTACGAGCATGGGTTGGGGGGGTGTGGTCATGGGAGTAACTTTTGCAGCAGGTGTTTCACACGCTGCATAGCCTGTTCATAGGGCGTTTGCAAACCGAAGTTCTGCAACTGGCGCCAGAGGGCGTTGTGCAGCTTGGCGCTTAAGGCATTGCGCTGGTCGCCGGGAGGGTTCCAGTTGTGGGGGTATTGGGTAAAATACGGGTCATGCCAGAGGCGGTAGTCGAGCGCCTGAACCATGGCATCTTCGCGGTATAGCACATAGGGCAGGCTGGCCTGGTCGCGGGCGCTGTGGGTTTGCAGCTCCTGCCACCAGGCCTGCATGAGGCTGGCGATGGCGGGGGTGTGGCGCCGGTAGAGGACGCTGGTTTCAAACAGGCCAGCCTGCTGGGGCATGCCCGACATATGGTAGTGGGCGGCTTGCATGGCCAGCATGTCGGGGTCGTCGCGGCCCAGCCGCGCGCAGGCTTCGATTTCGTCATACAGGCAGTTGCGCTGGGGGTGGGCCATGAGCGAAAACGACGCGCCGGAGAGTTCGGCCAGCAGCGGGGTAAGGTCGCGGCGGATGCGCTTGCTGCCGTCGAGCCAAAGGCTTGCTGCATGTTCGGGGAACAGCTCCGGGGCCAGCAGTTTTATTTTGCGGGCGGTGAGGCGCGGATTTGCCTCCGTGAAGGGCAGCGGGCGTATTTCATAAACATTTGAGGTCAGGCCGGGGGTGTCGGTGAAGCAGACATAGGACACGCCGGGCAGCACGTGCGCAGGCTCGTGCAGCGCGTCTTTGCCGCTGGTGATGGCGGTGTAAATGACGAGGTCAGCCACGGGGCAGGCCCATGTAATCGGCGTAGCGGCGCTGCAATTCGCCGATCAGGGTGTCGGGGGTGAAGGCGCGGTTGTGGAAGCCTTGGGCGTAGGCTTCTTTTAAGCGCCAGCGCCAGCTTTCGCCGAAGCAGTGGATGGCGTAGCTTTGGGGAAGGATGAGGCTGGCGCTGCCGGGTTTTGCGATCGTGTCGGAGCGCCACCAGTCAATGGGGTTGAAGACCAGCGGGGCCTGTACGAAGGCTTGGAGTTTTTGCGCGGTTACGTGGCGGCGCAGGATGGGTTCGCCGTTTTGGGCGAAGCGCACCTGCTTGCGGCTGGTGCTGGCGGCATCATGGGCGCAGGCCTGCATGAGCGGGTGGCCGGTGGGGGCGAAGATCACGGCCACGGAGAGTTTTTTGCGCCAGAGCCAATGGCGTTCGCTGGCAAGCACCAAGGGGCTGTCGAAGCGAAAGGGGCGCAGGCAGATCATGTCGGTGTCGGCCCACCAGCCGCCTTTTTTGGCGAGTAAGGTGTAGCGGAACAGGTCGGCGAATGCGGAATAGCCGCCGGCGGATTTGCCGCTGGTGTAGGTGAAGATTGCGCTTTCGGGCAGGATTTCACGCGCGTCTTTGAGCTGCACGCCGGGGGGCACAGGCAGCGACAAATCGTAGGCGTACAGGTGATAGGGATGGCCGTTAGCCAGGAAAGAGGCCATGGAGAGGCGTTCGAGCATGCCCAGCTCCCCGATCCACAGCGACTGAACAGGAAAATCAGAGTGACCGAAGGGTGTTTCTTGGGTATGAATCATGATGTTCCATAGTATCCATGTAATTCAAGGCAATGCACAAGCAAATTTTATTACTGGGCGCGGATATTTCCAATAATGCGCTGGGCCGCGCGTGGATTCTGGCGGATATGCTGCGCGGGCATGCGGAGGTGACCATTGCGGGCTTAAGCCGCTCTGGGGCTGTGTGGCCGCCGCTTGCAGGCAATGGCGCGCATAAGGTTGTGGTGATTCCGGGCGGGTTTTTGGGCACGTGGCGGCTGTGGCGGTATGTGCGGGCCAGCGATGCCGGGGTTATTTATATCTGCAAGCCGAAATTCCCCACTATGGTTGCGGCACTTCTGGGGCGCAAAGGCCGGGTGCTGGCACTGGATAATGACGACTGGGAAGCGGGCTGCGCGCGCGGCGGGTTTTCGGATAGCCCGCTCATCAACTGGCTGGCGGCGCGGGGCATCAGCTTTACGCAGATTGCCGACTGGCTGATTCCGCTGGTGAAGCGGCGCACGGTTTCCAATTTGTTTTTGCAGGCGCGCTATGGCGGGGTGATTATTCCGCATGCGCGGGATGCTTCGGTGTTTGCCGATGTGGCCGCGCAACGCCAGCGGTTTGGGCTGCCGGGGGATGCGAAGCTGGTGATGTTTTTTGGCACGCCCCACCGCCACAAAGGCGTGGACCAGCTGATTGACGCGATTGCGATGGCGGCGGATACAAACCTGCATATGGTGGTGGCGGGGCTTAGCCCAGATATGCAGGAATACGCCGAGTATACACGCGCTGCGGAGGCAACATTGGCGGGGCGGTATCATTTTATGTCGTATGTGCCGTGGGCGGAGGCCCCTGCCCTGCTGGCATGCGCGGATATTATCGTGGTGCCGCAGAAGGACACGCTGTTTACGCGCTGGGGGCAAACGCCCGCAAAGGTGTTTGACGCGATGGCCGCGGGCAAGCCGCTGATTGTTTCCGATATTGCCGATACGGCGCAGATTGTGGGCGATGATGCGTGGCTGGTTGCGCCCGATAGCGCGCGCCAGATTGCGCAGGCGCTGGATGCTATTTGCGCAGACCCCACGGCAGCAAAGCTTCGTGCGGAGCAATTACGGGCGCGGTTCCTTGCGCAGTATAGCTATGCGCATGTGGCGCCGAAGCTTGCGGAAGCGGTGCTTTAGAGCTTCCAGTTTAGAGCTTCCAGTTTGGGCGGATGAAGTGGCAGGTGTAGCCGCCGGGATTTTTTTCCAGATAGTCCTGATGGAAATGTTCGGCATCGTAGAAAGTTTCGGCGGGCACGAGCTGGGTTGCGAGTTTGCCCGGCCATTTACCGCTGGCATTGACTAATGACATCACTTTTTCGGCGGCGCGTTTCTGGTCATCGTCTGCGTAGAAAATGGCGGAGCGGTATTGGGTACCGCGGTCGTTGCCCTGGCGGTCTTGCGTGCTGGGGTCGTGGATCTGGAAGAAGAATTCCAGTAATTTTTCATATGAAATTTTGGTGGGGTCGAAGGTGATTTTCAGGGCTTCGGCGTGGCCGGTGTCGCCGCCTTTCATGTGCTGATAGGTGGGATTTTTTAAAGAGCCACCGGTATAGCCGGTTTCGGTGTCGGTGACGCCGGGGAGTTTGCGGAACAGGGCTTCCATGCCCCAGAAGCAGCCACCAGCGAGGATTGCGGTTTGATTGGTCATAGTATTATTTGAACACGGCAAGATATTGCGCGTAGCCTTCGGCTTCGAGCTTATCTTTGGGGATGAAGCGCAAGGACGCGGAGTTGATGCAGTAGCGCAGGCCGCCCGCATCGCGCGGGCCATCGGGGAAGACATGGCCCAGATGCGAATCGGCGTGGGTAGAGCGCACCTCAGTGCGCTTCATGCCGTGGGTTGTGTCGGTGTGTTCCTGCACATGGCTTGCTTCCAGCGGCTTGGTAAAGCTGGGCCAGCCGCAACCGGAGTCGAATTTGTCCTTCGATGAAAAAAGCGGTTCGCCGGAGACGATATCCACGTAAATGCCGTCTTGCTTATGGTCCCAGAACGTATTGCGGAAGGCGGGTTCGGTGCCGCTTTGCTGGGTGACGCGGAATTGCATGGAGTCGAGTGCTGCGATGGCGTCTTCGGTTTTGGGGTAGGTTTTGGCCATAATGTTCTCCTTGGGGTACAGCTATTCATTCGCGGGGTGCGGGCAAAAGGTTACGGTAATGATGTAGATATGGGGGCCTATCGCATAAAAAATCAATACGCCACACGGCATTAAACCTTATGCCTTTGACAAAGCCTGTTTAATGCGGCTTCCGGAAGAACTCTGCGATGCGCAGCAATTCGCTGCGGATGGCTTTTAGCAATTTGGTGGCTTCCTGATAGGTCATGTTCTTTTTGCCTGTTTCGGCCTGGCGGCAATAGTCGGCAAGCACCTGCATGCCTAAATTTGCGGCCGCACCGCGCAGGAGATGGGCAGCGGTTTCCCATTGGGTATTTTCCTCCTGGCGGCGCGAATTTTCCATGCTGGCGGCTTGCTCTTCGGCCAGGGTCAGGAACATTTCCAGCACTTCATTTTCTTCTTCGGTTGTTTGCGCAATCAGGCGGAAACGCTCGATGGCTACGGGTATTCCCAACGGTACGGGCGTTTGCGTGTGGGGCGTTTCGGGCAGGAGGGTAAACCATTGCGCCAATAGCTTGTGCAGCTTTGGGGGATCAATGGGCTTGCTGATATATTCGTCCATTCCGGCGCGCAGGCATTTCCTGCGGTCACCTGCCATGGCGTGGGCGGTCATGGCGATAATAATGGGCGAGTATTCCAGCGGAGTATTCATCTCATAATTGCGGATTTCCTGAGTGGTTTGGTAGCCGTCTTTTTTGGGCATCTGGCAATCCATCAGGATAACATGGTAGTTTTCCTGCTCCATTCGCTCAAGCACTTCAAAACCGTTTTCGGCAATGTCGAGATGCTGGAAGCCGTATTTGCGCAGGAGTTTTGTAATGAGAAGGCGGTTTACCGGATGGTCTTCGGCGATCAGGACGCGCGCTTCGGATGCCAGTAAGGTGGAGCGCTCGATGATGCAGACGATGTCTTCGGGTTCTTGCAGGGCGATGTTTCCTTCCGCGCCCGCAGCGGGCATGGTGAACCAGAAATGCGAGCCCATGCCCACCTTGCTTTCAAAGCCAATGCCGCCTCCCATCATGGTCACGATTTCCTTGGTGATGGCAAGGCCCAGCCCTGTACCACCGTATTTGCGGCTGATGGAGGCATCGCCCTGGACGAACTTCTGGAAGATGGCGGCTTGTTTGCTTTCGGGGATGCCGATGCCTGTGTCTATGACTTTGCAATGCACCAGCGCCGTGTCGGCTTCGTAGGTGAGTACTACGCTTACTGCGCCCGCTTCGGTGAATTTTATGGCATTGCCCACCAGGTTGGTGAGGATTTGCGCGAAGCGGCCGGGGTCGCCGGTGATGTGTTCGGGCATGCCTACGGCTACGAAATGCAGGCTTATTTCCTTATGCGTGGCGAGGGGCACTAAAAGTTTCAGGGTTTCGGTGAAGCTGTCGCGGATGTTAAAGGCGGTGCGCTCAAGCAGCATTTCCCCGGCTTCGATTTTGGACAGGTCGAGAATGTCGTTGAGCAACAGTAAGAGATTATGGGCGGAATGGTTGATGGTGTTGATGTATTCGCGTTGCGCAGTGCTTGGCTCGGTGTCGAGCAGCAAGTGCGCCATGCCCAGCACGCCGTTCATGGGGGTGCGAATTTCATGGCTCATATTGGCCAGGAACTGGCTTTTGGCGGTGTTGGCAAGTTCGGCGTGTTCCTTGGCGTTTTCCAACTCTTTTGCGTAGCGCTCGATGGATAGTTTTGCGCCCTCGGCTTCGCGGCCACGGTAATAGGCATTGCGGGCAAGATGCATGGTGATGGCGGCAAGCAAAGCAATCAGCAGGCCCACGCCCAGCAGCACGGTGGGTAAATAGGTGTGGCGGGTTTTGATCAGGTGCGCTTTGGGGCTTAGGGTAAAGCTCCATGAGTTATTTTCGGCGCGGATGCTGCCATTGGCGGTCCAGCGCGAATCTTCCACCGCGCCTGTTGGCATGGTGCTGAACACCGACGAATCCTTGGCGTATACGGTGATATAAAAGCTGTTGAGCTGGTATTCTTTCAGATTGTAAAACAGGTTATCAATGCGCAGCACCGCGAGGATGTAGCCGTCGAAGCGGCCATGCACATAAAGCGGGGTGAAATGCAGGAAACCGTCGCCGCCCTGCAATAGCGGGATAAGCACGGTGTCTTGGGTAATATGTGTGTCGCGGGCGGCTTCGGCTGCTTCACGGTGGGTTTTTTCCTTGGATAATTTATAGCCCAGCAGTTGCTGATTGGATTGCATAGGCACGACCCATTGCACCACCGTGTCGGGGGTGAGCCGCTCCATGGCAATCATGGAGGGGAAATGCTCGACATAGGAGGCGGCGTCTTCTTTCCATAAGGTTTCGCCTGTGCCCCCGCTTACTTCCCAGCGGGTGCGCATGCGGTCTATTGCATGGAAAAGCCCGTCGAGATATTGCGTCACGTCCTGACTTATGTCCTGAGCTGCGAGTTCGATGCGGGTGTGGAACTGTTTGTCTTCAGTGATGTTCA
>JAYULW010000104.1:0-6223 GCA_043763155.1 Alphaproteobacteria bacterium
CTCATCGGCCGCTCTTTGCGCTCCGTGGTTGATCTCTCCATCCTCGGCGAACGCCAGATCATCATTGATTGCGACGTCATCGAAGCCGACGGCGGCACCCGCACCGCCTCCATCACCGGCGCATTCGTAGCCCTTAGCCTCGCCGTAAACCATCTCATCAAAGTCGGCACCCTGAAGGGCAACCCCATCACCGGAACCTTGGCCGCCGTCTCCTGCGGCCTCTACAACGGCACCCCCGTACTCGACCTAGATTACAACGAAGACAGCACCGCCACCATGGATGCAAACTTCGTACTGACGCAAGATGGCCGCATCGTCGAAATCCAATGCACCTCCGAAGAGCGCCCCGTAACCGAAGAAGACTTCGCCGCGCTCATGCACCTCGCCAAGCTGGGTGTGCAGGAACTGTGCGTGGCGCAAGCCAAGGCCATTGCAGGGAAATAACATGGCGCTCTTCGCAGGAAAACCCCTCGTCATCGCCAGCCACAACGCGGGCAAAGTGTCCGAGATCGGCGCGCTCATTGCCCCCCTCGGCATCCCCGTCATGTCGGCAACGCAAGCAGGGGTGGACGAGCCGGAAGAAACCGGCGACACCTTCATCGCCAACGCCAGCTTAAAATCCGAAAACGCCTGCACCATCTCCAGCCTTCCTTCTTTGGCCGACGACTCCGGCCTCGTCGTCCCCGCCATCGGCGGCGCACCCGGCATCTATTCCGCCCGCTGGGCAGGCCCGAATAAAGATTTCGACGCCGCCTTCGCCCGCATCCAATCCGAACTAGGCGACAAACCTGCCGATGCTTACTTCATCTGCGTCCTCGCCCTAAGCATCCCCAACCAGAAAACCGAAATCTTTGAAGGCCGCATCCACGGCAAACTCACCTTCCCTCCGCGCGGTGCCAAAGGCTTCGGCTACGACCCCATCTTCATCGCCGAAGGCCACACCCAAACCTTCGCCGAAATTGACCCCGACCTTAAAAACAGCATCAGCCACCGCGCGAAAGCCTTCGCGCTGTTCCTCCAATACCTGAAAGGCCACTCATGAAACTCCTGGTCTTCGCCGCGTCCCACCGCCCGGATTCGTACAACCGCAAGCTCGCCCAGGTCGCCGCCTCTTGCGCAAAAACCCACGGCGCAAGCGTTGACTTCGCCGAATACGCCGATTTCGATATGCCCGTATACAATGATTCTCAGGCCGACCTCGGCAACTTCCCCCCCGCCACCCACAGCTTCCTGAACCGGGCCGAAAAATCCGACGGCATCATCATCGCCTCCCCGGAATATAACTGGTCTTACCCCGGCTCCCTCAAAAACATCATTGACTGGTCGTCGCGCATCAATCGCCCGGCCCTCAAGCACAAAACCGTCCTGCTCCTCTCTGCAACCCCCAGCGCGCGCGGCGGCATCATCGCCCTCGACCATTTGCGCTCGCCCTTATCGGCCATTCACCTGCACGTCTTCAACCGCGCCTTCCCCCTCGCCCACTGCGAACAGGCGTTCGACCCCGCAGGCAACCTCGTCGAGGAAAAATCACGCACCCAACTCGACGCAATCACCTCCGACTTTGTAACCTTTACCCGCAAACTTGCGAATCAATAGCCAACAAAAGGTCATAACCCATGCGCCCCCTGCTCGCCCTCTCGCTCCTCGCCTTCGCCCTTGCCGCCACGCCCGCGCTGGCCGACCGCTATAATTTCGACAAAAGCCACACCTACATTGATTTTTACGTAAACCATCTCGGCTTCTCCGAAATGCAGGGCAACTTCACCAAGTATGATGGCTATTTCGACTTCGACGAAGCCAACCCCGCCGACAGCCACATCAATTTCTCCCTCTCCCCCGCAGGCATCCGCACCAGCTCTGATTTGCTGGACTCCAAGCTGCAAGGCGCAGACTTCTTCAACACCGCCAAATACCCCGATATCCGCTTCATCAGCACGAACGTAGATGTCACCGGCGAATCCACCTCTGACGTCACCGGCGACCTCACCCTGCTGGGCGTCACCAAACCCGTCGTCCTGCATGTGCGCATGAACAAAGTCGGCTACAATGCCATCACCAACCTCTACATGGCCGGGTTTGCCGCCACCGCCACCGTTAAACGCTCCGACTTCGGCATGACCACCTTATTGCCCGAAGTAGGCGACGACATCCGCCTCGACCTGTCCGGCGAAGCCGTAAACCTGACCCGCAAAAAAGCAGAAAGCATCAAAAAACAATGAAAATAACGCGCCTCCTCGCCTTTTTCGTACTGTTGCTCCCCGCGCAGTCTTTCGCAGCCGAGTCGGTGCGCAACACCCACACCACCATTTCGCTGGTCTCTGAAAAAAGCAGCATCAACACCGGCGAAGCCGAAGGTTTCCGCGTGGCCGTTCGCGTCGAGGCGCACGACAAATGGCACACCTACTGGGAAAACCCCGGCGACGCGGGCCTTGCCACCAGCCTCACATGGACCCTGCCCGACGGCTTCACCGCCAGTTCTATTGACTGGCCCGCCCCCACCCGCCTGAACGAAGGCCCACTGGCTATTTATGCGTATGAAGGCGAAGTCATGCTGCCCGTCACCATCACTCCGCCCGCCACCCTCGACACTGGCGACGACATCCCCCTCAAAGTCCATGTAGACCTCCTCGTCTGCAACGATATCTGCGTGCCCGAATCCGCCGATCTCGAACTCAGCCTCCCCATTTCCTCCACCCCTTCGCGCCCCTCAAACGACGCCAAACTCTTTGAGAAGCAAAATCTCGAACGCGTGCTGAATGTGCAAGACACCGGCGGATTTAAAATCGCCGACCACACCATCACCCTCACCGTCCCATTAAAAGATTTAAGCACGGGCGAGCCGGGCACCAAGCCGCCCACATTTGCCGACATCCGCGCCGCGCAGTTCTTCCCCCGCCAGCAAAACCTCGTCCAGTACGCCACCGACCAGATGATGTCCGGCGACAAAAAGAACCTGAGCCTGATCCTCCAGCGCGCTGAAAATGGCGATGCCGCGCAGCAGATTTCCGGTATCCTCACCCTCACACTCCCCAAGGGCAACCACTCCTACAACATCACCTTCGAGCCAAAAACCATGCCCGTCATGGGCAGTTCGCAGTCCAGCACGCTCATCTTCCCCGTGGCCCTCCTCCTCGCCCTCATCGGCGGTCTTGTGCTAAACCTCATGCCCTGCGTACTCCCCGTCCTCTCGCTCAAAGCCCTCGCGCTTGCCAAAAAATCCGGCCACGCCCAAGGCGAAGTCATCCGCCAAGGTGTTGCCTACACACTCGGCATCGCCGCCTCCTTCGCCGTCATCTCCGGCTTGCTCCTAGTCCTGCGCGCAGGCGGCGAGTCCGTCGGCTGGGGCTACCAGATGCAGTCCCCGGTCTTTGTCGCCATCCTCGCTTATTTATTATTCCTCGTGGGCCTAAGCCTCTCCGGCCTGTTCCACCTGCCCGTACTGCTCGGCGGCGTGGGCCACGGCATCACCAGCCAGTCCTCGGCCAAAGGCAGCTTCCTCACCGGCATCCTCGCAACTGCCGTGGCCACCCCCTGCACCGCCCCCTTCATGGCCCCCGCCATCGGCGCGGCCCTCACCATGCCCGCATGGCAAGCACTCCTTGTCTTTCAGGCCTTGGGCCTCGGCCTCGCGCTGCCATACCTGCTCATCTGCTTCTTCCCTGCCCTTCGCGCTTTCCTACCAAAGCCCGGCGCATGGATGGAGAATTTCAAGCAGCTCATGGCCTTCCCCATGTATGCCTCCGTCATCTGGCTGCTGTGGGTCCTCACCCTGCAAACCGGCGTCTCCGGCATGGTGGTAGCCCTCACCGCCCTCCTGCTTCTCACCTTCATCATCTGGATGAAAGCCTTCTTCAAAGACGAGAGCAAAGCCTACCGCGTCCTCGCCCTTCTCCTGACCGCCGTCACGTTGTATGTGAGCCTGCACACCCTCGCAAAGCTCAACACCGACGCCATCATGGAAAAACCCGCCGCCGCGCACGCCATCAACACCGTGCCCTACAGCAAAGACGCCCTTGCATCTTTGCGCGCTGCCGGAAAACCCGTCTTCGTTGACGCCACCGCCGCATGGTGCATCACCTGCCAGGTGAACGCCAGCGTCGCCCTGCACACAACCCGCACCATGGCAGCATTTGAAAAACAAGGCATCACCCTCATGATCGCCGACTGGACCCGCAGGAATGACGACATCACCGAATTCCTTGCAGGCTTCGGCTTCAACGGCGTGCCGCTAAACGTATTCTACCCCCCCGCCGACGGCGAACCCGTCGTCCTGCCCCAAATCCTGAGCGAAGACATCGTCATCCAAACCATCACCACGAAAGGCCAATAACATGCGCAAACATTTCCTCGGGGCCCTCGCCGCAACGTTCTTATTCCCCGCCAGCGCTTTTGCGCTTCCTGAAGTGGGCGCAGCCGCTCCCAGCTTTTCGGTAAAAGATATTGATGGCCACACGGTAAAAACCTCCGACCTCAAAGGTAAAACCGTGGTGCTGGAGTGGAACAACCCCACCTGCCCCTTCGTGCACAAACAGTACGACACCAACACCATGCAGAAGCTGCAGGCTGACGCCACCGGCAAAGGCGTCGTCTGGCTCACCATCAACTCCGGCTCCGAAGGCAAGGTCGGCACGGTAGATGCCAAAGCCGCCCACGCCTACATGGAGAAAAATAATCTCGCCTCCACCCATTACATTCTCGACACCGACGGCACCATTGGCCGCCTCTACGGCGCCAAAACCACCCCCCACATGTTTGTAATTGATAAGGACGGCAAAGTTGCCTACATGGGCGCAATTGATAACGGCAGCAGCCCCAACCCCGCCACGGTTGAAAAAGCCGACAACTATGTGCGCGACGCGCTGGATGATCTTGCCGCTGGCAAGGCCGTAAAAGTCAGCTCCACCCAGTCTTACGGTTGTGGCGTCAAATACGCCGACTAAGGAAAATCAACTGCCGGGTGCCCCGCATCCGGCAGCAACCTTATGATTTATCTGGGCTACCCCCTATCTTTATATGTAACCAAACCTTCACACATTAACAATATGTGCGCGTTACAATTAAAGGTATCAAGCCAGTAGGGGACCATGGCCGAAGATACCAAAAAATTGCGCATTTTTGAGCGCGTCGCAACTGCTGAAAACGGCTTCGAGGAAGTCACCACGCCCGCGTCTTTCTCCTCCCCCACCGTCATCGTTTTCGGCGGCCTAGATGTCACCACACCCGAAAAAGCAAATGGCCTCGCCAAACGCGCCCAGATCATGCTGGGCCGCCACGAATGCAAAGACCGCGACGTACGCATCTTCTCTGCCATCTACCCGTGGAAAGAAGAAGAGATGGTAAAGTCCATCGAAGCCTACACCGCCCGCAAAACCCAAGAACCCGACCCCACTCGCACCGAAGCCGCCAAAGATATCGAAGCCGATATCCGCCAGCAGGTAAAAACCCTTGTCCGCACCCAGATCCTTCCCCTGATCGCCCGTGAAATCGAAGTGCAAAAAGATGGCACCGTCACTGGCAAAATGCGCCCGCTGGATTTCGGCATGCGCGCCATGCGCAACATCAACATCATGGCCCACAGCTTCGGCACCCGTATGGTCGAAGAACTGGGCGACGTGCTGGCCACCGACCTCAAAAGCCTTGGCTGCACGCAAGCCGAAGCCGACCATCTATGCAAGCAGGTGTTCCTCATCTCCACCGGCGACGTCGCCCCTATTGATTGCGGCCATTCCGCGCATTTCAGCACCATGCACCTTATCAACAAAAGTGATTACGTGGTAAGCGCCTACCAGCCTTCCAACGGCAATATTTCCCTCACCGAACAATTGCTGGAAAAGCGCAAGAAAAACGGTCTGGAGCCTCCGCTCACCATTGCCCCCATCGGCCACGAAAACGAACCCGGCGACGCCAACCGCTGGCTTGCCTCCATCCGTGACCTGCCCCCGGTGAACCGCATTAAAATAAACGGCGACCGCCCCCAACCCGCCGATTTCTCCGGCCATGAATTCAGCAGCTACGCCCTGATCGGCTCCCCCCTTATCACCCGCCCCGATATGACAGGCCGCCAGGAATCCGAAATCGAGCGCTCCAATAAGTTTATTGACCGCCTCGAGAATGGCAACATGTCCAACTACCTGCTGGTTCCCATTTTCGTGGCCTCGCTCCTGCGCAATGCGGTAAACCACTCCTGCCAGAGTGTCAGCGCCGCCGAAACATTCACCGAAAT
>JAYULW010000105.1:0-9953 GCA_043763155.1 Alphaproteobacteria bacterium
GAAAGAAACCGGCTACCGCCTGAAAATTGTGCGCGCGGATTCAACAGCCGAGAGCATCAATTTTGAACTGATCCTGCAAGACAAGACGGGGCTTCGCAAAAACGAAGCGTTGCGCGCGGCGATTCGCGAGAATTTTAAGGGCCATCAGGTGATTGATGCGGATACGGGTTTGCCGGACCGTTATTCGCTCGCCAAAGATGTGGAGCTGATGGGGTATTACAGCAATAAGAGCGACATTCGTTCGTGCTTCGCTATTTTGCAGCTCGATCATTATGATGAGCTTTTGTCGCAGTATGGCCGCCAGGTGTGCCAGGGGATTGTGAAACATATTGCGCAGCTGTCGCAGCAGAGCCTTCGCCCGGATGACGTGGTGGGCGTGGTGAATTACAAGCGTGTGGGCGTGTTGCTGATTGACACCTCCATCGAGTCGGAGCGCATGACGGTGAACCGCCTGCGCTGGCAGATTGCGGCGAACCCGTTCCAGCTGCCGGACAAGACGAGCATTGGCCTGAGCGTTTCCATAGCATTCATGCGTGTGGGCGGGCGGATGAGCGACAAAACGGTGCTGGACCATTGCGACGAGGTGCTTGAGGAATTGGGGGCTTCGGCTATCAATGTGCTCACCGAAGTAGATGAGAACGACCGCCGCAAGGTTGAATAATCCTTATATATAAAATTGTTAGCTCTGTAATATTGCGGTCATAGTACTGTGATATAATGTGGCATGGCTGAGAACCCAGACGATAAAAAACGGGAATTGTATGTTGCGCAGGCGCGGGCAAAGCTGAAACTTGCGCCAGAAGATGCGCTGGATTGGGCGACGCAAAAAATGGCCTATGAGGCCGACCGCGACTCGAATATGGCGATCGCGAAGAAGGCGCTTGCTGAGTTGACCGATAAGGCGATTGTCGGTGCTACGGATTTGAAGATTGCAGATAAGCTTGCTGCGATGCAGGGCGCGCTTGGCCGCCTTGGGGAAGACCACACGGCATTGGTGCCGGGGGCGAAGAGCGAAGCCGAGGCGATGAAAGTCATCCAGAAGAAACTGGAAGCGTTGTACCCGGGGAAAGAGTTTCCTGACCTTGAGGATTTGAAGAAAAAGAACAAGCCGTTTCAAAGCGACATCAAGACTTGGACGCCGGAATATGTGCGTGAAGAGCAGTTGTTGAGCAATGCGCAGTTTGCGGCGGAGCTTGCCTTGGGCGAGTTAAAAAAAGCCGAAGACGTGATGAAGGATTTGCCCGGCGGCGATAAGATGCTGGAGAATTACAGGGCGACAGCGAAGGCTATGGGCGTGGAGCCGCCGCCTGAATTATATGTGCAGGTGAGCGATGAGGGAAAAGTGCCTTCGGCAACCAGCGCCAAGACGAGAGAGGGGCGTGACGTGATGGTGATCAATGCCAGCGCGCTTACTGCACTGAACGTTGATGAGCAAAAGGCGCTGTGGGCGCATGAGCTAACCCATACGATAAACAAAGACACAACACCGGAAGATATGGCCAAGACCTATAACGCCAAGGATAACTCGGTTTACCGGAAGAAGGAATTTGCGGCTGATGCGGGGGCGGCGGCGCTGGATGCTAAGGCGACGGTTGCGATGCTTACGAAAATGAAAGCGTTGGATATTGCCGCGTATCTGAAGGAAAACCCGGGCAAGAAGGTTGCTGATTATGAAAAAGAACATAGTGATGCCGACCACCCGAGCTGGGATGAGCGCATAAAGCGTGCTGAGGAAGCTGCGAAGGAAAAAGGCAAAGCACCGCAAATGAAAGAAGAGAAAAAGGGAGCGCAGGCACCGGCTGCCCCGATGAATTTTACGGTGGCTGAGGTGACGACAAATGGCGCGCCGCTAACTACGCCCGTCAATGGCGGGCAGGCGGCGGGTCGGTTTGCTTAGCGCACGCGCTTGTTTTGTTTACCAGCTAAATCCTGAATGAATTGCCATGCTACGCGGCCGCTTCTTGCGCCGCGGGCTTGGGCCCATTGCAGGGCGTCCTGACGCAGGTCGGTTGCGTCTAGCTTGAAGTGGTTGGCGTAAGATTGCACGATATCCAGATAGGTGTTCTGGTTGCACTGGTGGAAGCCGAGCCAGAGGCCAAAGCGGTCGGAGAGGGAGACTTTTTCCTCGACGGCTTCGCCGGGGTGGATGGCGGTGCTGACCTCGTTTTCCATCATGTCGCGGCGCAGGAGATGGCGGCGGTTTGAGGTGGCATATAAGAGTATGTGGTCGGGGCGGCCTTCGATGCCGCCTTCGAGCGCTGCTTTCAAGGATTTGTAGCTGGTGTCTTCGTTGTCGAAGGACAAATCATCGCAAAATAAAATGAAGCGGCGGATGACCCAGCCGGAGAGTTGGCGCATGAGAATGGGCAGGGTTGCGATGTCTTCGCGGTGGATTTCGATGAGGACTAAGGACTTGGGAATTTCGCGGTTTACCTGCTGGTGGATGGCTTTGATGAGCGAGGATTTGCCCATGCCGCGCGCGCCCCAGAGAAGGGCGTTGTTGGCGGAGTAGCCTTTGGCAAATTGCAGGGTGTTTGCCAGCAGCGTGTCGCGGGCGTCGTCTATGCCTTTGAGGAGTTTTAAGTCCACATATTGAATATCGGGGACGGGGATGAGGTCTTTGATGCTTGCGTCCCAGACGTAGGCTTCGGTGGCTTTGATGTCAATGCGGGGGTCGGGTTCGGGGGCGAGTTTTTCGATGCCCTGTGCGATGCGCTGGAGAACGCGGATTTCGTCTTGGTTGCTCATGTTGGTTCCTTGATTTGCGGGCCGGCCTGAATAAGGGACTTGGTGTGGTCGGTCATTTTCAGCAGTGCGGTTTGGGGGTGGTTGCCTTGCAGGATGTCGGCGAGGAGCATCTGGGCGGGGGCGAGTTTGACGCTGTCAGCCGTGGGGCGGGAGCGGTGCAGGCGGGTGTCGAGGAAGGCGCGGATTTCGCGCTCGGAGGGCATCTCGATGCGGCGCACGCCATGGTCGCGCAGCTGGGTGAACAGGCTCTCGGTGGTTTTGACGGGAAACTCCAGCAGGTCGGCGTGGCGAATGTGGATGCGGGGGAGTTTGAGGGAGGCGTTCAGCATGGTGACGCTGTAATACTCCCAGAGGGCGAGGGCGTATTCGGGGCTTAGGCCGTCGCGTTTTTGCAGGGAAAGGGCGATTTCGGCGGGGTTTCGGTGAACGATCACGGCCACCGGAACTTCGAGGTTTGGCAACCAGCCGGGGAGTAACAGGCACAGGCGGGGGTCTTTCAGGACCCAAGGGCGGAAAGCGTCCATGCCGAGGATGGTTTTCTTGATATTATATATGGCCTTATCGGGTAGTTTGGCGGCGTCCTGCGGGGTCCAGTGGCGGAGGTCCTTCCAGCTGCTGTCTCGCGCGGCCAGCAGGGATTCGTTGAGTTTGAAAATCTCAGGGCGTTCCCAAAAACCCTTTGGATTATCGTTGGTTAGCTCGCCTACGCTGGATTCCGGGCCAAAATAGGCGCCCATCATGTTGATGAGGCGGGTGGCCATGGAAGTGCCGGAGCGGTGCATGCCTAAAACAAGGATCTGCATCGAATAACCTATAGAATTTTATTATTTATCAATACCCGTTATGTATCCTATACTCCTTACGGAATGATTACTGAAACAAAAAAATTGCACAGAAGCCATGCGTGACCATTTCAGCATCTGGATCGTTTCCCCCGAAGGGTTGGTGTGGTCGCATGTTTTCGACGAGGTGGCGCTGGGGCTGCAATCGGCCTTCCGCGATTTGGGGTATGCCGCGCCGATCGTGACTGACCCGCAGGATATTATCGGGACGGCGCTGGTGCTGGGGGCGAATTTGTGCCCGATGTACGATATCGAAATTCCCAAGGATTCGATCATTTATAATCTTGAGCAGGTGCATCCGGGTTCGCGCTGGTTTGCGAAGGATTATGGGTATGTGGCGCTGATGAAGCGGCATGCGGTGTGGGATTTCAGCAGACGCAATATCTCGGAGTTGCAGAAGCTGGGCGTTGACCCGGTGGTGCATTGCCCGGTTGGGTATGCGGGAGAGCTTACGCGGGCGGGCGGGGGCAAGCAGGATGTGGACGTGTTGTTTATCGGCGGCGGCCACCCGCGCAGGCAGGTGGTGCTGGACGACATCGGCAAGCGCGGTGCGCGGCTGCAAACCCTGTATAAGATTTTTGGGCGGGAGCGCGACCAGTGGATGGGGCGCGGGAAGATTCACCTGAACATGCACAAGGAACCGGCGGAGCTTTTTGAAATTGTGCGCTGCTCGTATTTGCTGGCGAATAAATGTTTTGTGATTAGCGAGCCGGGGCAGGACAAGGAGCTGGAAGCGCCGTTTGCGGGGGGGATTGTTTTTGCGCCGTATGAGAATCTGGCGCAGACATGCCTTGAGTATCTGGTGAAGCCGAAGGAGCGCAAGGCGATTGCGGCGGCGGGGTTTGAGCAGTTCAGGAAAATGAAGCAAACGGACTATCTGGACGCGGCGCTGGCGCATTACCATAGCGTGCAGAAGAAGCGCCCGGTGGTTTCGTCGGCCGCGAAGATATTTGTGGCGATTGCGAGTTTTAGAGATCCGGAGATTCAGGCGACGATTTCGGATTTGTTCCGCAGGGCTGCGCAGCCGGAGCGGTTGCGGGTGGGGGTGTGCCTGCAAACTTCGCCGGAAGATGCGGGGTGCGAGGTAGACGAGACGCGCTACCCAGGGCAGGTGAAGGTGGTGCGGGTTCCGTTTGCGCAAAGCCGGGGCGCGAACTGGGCGCGGGTGAAAGCGTTTGAGCTAATGGACGGCGAAGAGTTTGTGCTGCTGGTGGACAGCCATATGCGGTTTGTGGATGGGTGGGACGATGCGCTGGTGGACATGATTGGCAAATGCCCGGCGGATAAGCCGGTGATTTCGTGCTATTTGCCAAACTATGACCCGCCGAACCACAGGTTTCACCATCGTGGGGAATTCCTGCGGACGCGGATACGGAAGCTGGGACGGGCCGACGAGGCGCAGATGGTGCATATTTCCGGGCAGTTGGTTGCCGATGGGGATGAGGACCGCAGCGGGCTTTACCCGACGCCGTTTGCGGTGGCGAATTTCCTGTTTGGCAAGGCCAGCATGGTCCGCGATGTGCCGATTGACCCGAATATTCACTTCTGGGGCGACGAGATTAACTATGCGGCTCGACTATGGACGCATGGGTATGATATTTTTCAGGCGGACCGGGTATTGGCGTACCACTACTGGGTGCGCAAGGACCAGTTCAAATTGCATGACTACCGCGAAGAGAAGACGGACGAAAACCGCGCTTCGGGCGAGCGGGTGCGCCAGCTTCTGGGCTTTGGGCGCATGCGCGATGAGCAGATTAATTTTAGGCCATATGGGCTGGGTAGCGAGCGCAAGCTCGACGATTTATGGGCGTTTGCCGGGATTGACTGGGACAAGCGCACAATTACGGATTTTGCAGAAGAAGGGATTTGGAATATGGCGGCACGGGAAAAAGGACGCGGGGTGAGCAAGCCGATTGCGGTGCAGCACCCACGCATTTTTGTGCAGATCGCAAGTTACCGCGACCCGCAATGCCAATGGACGGTGAAGGATTTGTTTGCGAAGGCGACGCGGCCTGAACGCATCAATGTGGGGATTTGCTGGCAATTTGTGAAAGACGAGGATGCGATTTGTTTTACGGAGCCGTATCCGTTTCCCGATCAGGTGAAGGTGCTGGAGATTGACGCGCGGGAAAGCCAGGGGGTGTGCTGGGCGCGGGGGCTGACGCAGAAAATGTGGGACGGGGAAGAGTTCACACTGCAAATTGACAGCCATATGCGGTTTGAGCAGGGGTGGGACGAGATGCTGCTGCAAATGCTGAAGCAGTGCGACGACCCGGACGCGGTACTGACCTGCTATGCGCCGGGGTTTACGCCGCCGGACAAGCTGGAGAAAGACTGGATTTTTGGCATGAGCGCCAAGGAGTTTGACGTGCATGGCATTTTTCTGATGACGGGAGCGCCGGGGTTTGCGGTGAAGGACGGGTTGCCGATGGCGCCGTTTCCGGGGGCGTATGCGAGTGCGAATATGTTGTTCGGGCCGTCGCGCATGATTGCGGATGTGCCGTATGACCCGCATTTATATTTCTTCGGGGAAGAAATTACGATGGCGGTGCGGTTGTGGACGCATGGGTATAATATTTACCATCCGAACCGTTTGGTGATTTACCATGACTGGAACAGGGACAAGCGGCCTACGCATTTTTCCGACCATAAGGATTGGGGAGTGCAGAACGACAAGTCGTTTGCGCGGGTGAAGCATATGCTGGGCACCGATAATTGCCCGGACCCGGAAGTGCTGCGCGAGCTGGATATTTATGGGCTGGGGAGCAAGCGGTCGCTTGCTGCGTACCAAGAATATGCGGGGGTGGATTTTAAGCGCAAGCTGATTGCGCAGCATGCGCTGCAGGGGCAATTCCCACGGGATAAGACACTGGCGAAAAAGGCCACGGTTTCTTTAAGCGAAGGGCACAATGAGATGGTGACGGCGAAGAAAGACGGGCGGATATTCATCAATATCGCGAGTTACCGCGACCCGGAATGCCAGTGGACGGTGAAGGATTTGTTTGAGAAGGCGAGTAACCCGGACAAGATTTTTGTGGGGATTTGCTGGCAGTTCGACCCGGAAGAAGACAAACATTGTTTTGAAGTGACGACGCGGCCGGAGCAGGTGCGGATTTTGCCCGTGGACTGGCGCGAGGCCGAGGGGGTGTGCTGGGCGCGCCATCAGGCGCAGCAGCTTTGGGATGGTGAAGAATACACGCTGATGATTGACAGCCATATGCGGTTTATGCAGGGCTGGGACGAGGCGATGATTGCGGAGCTGGCGACGTGCGATTCGGCAAAGCCGGTGCTTTCGATGAGCCCGGTGGGGTATTTGCCGCCGGATAAATTGGGCAAGCGGTTGAACCCGACGGTGCGCCGGGCGAAACCATTTCAGCCGGACGGAAATATTCGCTGTCAGGGGGAAATGCTGGATAGGGCGCCGGAAAAGCCGCTGCGTGGCGCATTCCTCGTTGCGAATTTTATTTTCTCGCGGTCGGAGATTACGCCGGAAGTGCCGTATGACCCGTATTTGTATTTCGACCAGGAAGAAATTAGTTATGCGGCGCGGCTTTATACGCATGGGTGGGATATTTTTAGCTGCACGCGGCAGTTCCTTTATCATTATTATAATGACCTTGCGGCACCGGGCGGGTCGGTGCGGCCGCTGCACTGGCGGGATTTGCACAAGGAAGATAATGCGCGGATACGGCATATGCGCGAGCGCGGGCTTCGGCGGTTTAACCACCTGACGGGGTATCAGCAGGCGCGGGAAGCGGAAACGCTCACCGATATTGCGAAATATGGGTTTGGGCGGGTGCGGACGCTGGCGCAGTTTGAGCAGTATAGCGGGGTGGATTTCAAGCATAAGATCGCATCGGAAAAGGCGCTGCGCTGTTTGTTTATTGAAAATTTGTCCAAGTACCGCGACAGGCCGATTCATGTGCCGGAACTGGATGAGAAGAAGCAGAATGCGCAGCAGCCGATTGGCGCGACGCAAGGCGGCGCGGCGCTGGCCATGCAGCCGCAACAGGCGGTGCAGCGCCAACCGCAATTCATTCCGGTGGTGCAGCCACGCGCGGCGGCGGCAGCGCAGAAGCTGCTGGAGGTGGGCGACTATATGCCCATGTTTGAAACGCATGATACGGAAAAACGCCTGCGCACGATTGAAAACCACGCGGGTAAGTTCTGCCTGCTGATGTATTTCCCTTCGGCGCAGCCGGAAGCGGCTGCAAAATTTTACCATGAGTTGCAGGAGCGGCTGGAGAAGGCGGGGCTGAAAGACATCTGGCAAACGATTATTACCGATGACACGATGGAGCGGGCGAACCGTTTCCGGGAGATGTTTAAGGTGTCGCTGCCGCTGTGCCTTGACCCGGAGCGGCGCATTGTGCGCTCGCTGGGCATTGCCAAGCAGGGGGCGCAGGTGCCGTTTGCGGCGTTTGTGCTGGATACGAACTTGAAGATTACGCATGTGCATGTGCAGGCGGAGCCGGGGGTAATGGCGGCCATGCTGGTGAACGACCTTGCGCTGGAAATGGCGACGTTTAAGCAGAACAACCAATCGCAGATCATTCGCCGGGCGGCTCCGGCGCTGATGGTGCCGCAGGTGTTCACGCCGGAATTCTGTGCCAAGTGCATCCGGGCGTTTCGCACAGGCAATACGTTTGACGGTACGGTTGGCTCGAAGGAGAACAAGGTATACCGGGCGGATGTTAAGGTGCGCACGGATTATATCGTGAATGGTGAATTGCTGGAGGAGATTGACGATAAGTTTTCGCGGTCGTTCTTCCCGGAAATTAAAAAGGTGTTCGGGTTTGAGGTGACGCACCGGGAAATTTATAAGATCGGCCTGTATACGGGGGAAAAGGGCGGGTTCTTTAAGCAGCACCGGGATAATTTCGATTATCCGATGGCGTATCGCCGGGTGGCTTCGACCATTCACCTGAATGATGATTATGAGGGCGGCGGGGTGCGGTTCCCGGAATATGGGGATGATATTTACCGGCCTACGGCTGGCAGCGCGGTTGCGTTTTCGGCATCTACCTTGCATGAGGCGCTGCCGGTTACGAAGGGTGAGCGGTTTATCCTGGTTGCGTTTGTGCATGGCAATGAGGATGAGGCATATCGCAGGCATTACCTGATGGGTAAGGGCGAGGTGGTGAAGCCGGAAGATTATACGCCCAAGGGGCGGCAATACCCGGAGCTGCGGCAGTCGCGGTGGTTCTATAAGGACTGGCTGGAGAAGAATGCGCGCTATGATGCGAGCAGTGTGCCTGCAAATGTTCCTGCAAATACTTCAGTGCAGGCGCCGATACCTGCGGCGGCCAATGTAAACCAGCCGGAGCCGAAGCTGGTGACGGCTACGCCGCACATCATGATTGGCAATACGGCGCACCAGCCGAAAAAGATGTTTGAATCCAAGGACGGGATCGTGTTTGACGATTTCCTGCCGGAGGATGTGTACCAGCGGTTGCTGGGCTGGGTGCAGATGGCAGATTACGAATATATCAACACGCAGGGCAAGGTGACGCGGGCGTGGCATTTGCACGACGGTTTCCCCTTACGCAGCTCGCAGAATTTCTTCTATCATGCGAAATGGGCCGAGCCGCAGAAGCCGGAACATATCTACCCGATGAAGAACGATGTGGACGCGTTCATGGAGGCGATTTTAGCCATTCAGCCGCAGGTGGAGCATTTGGTCGGGCGGCAAAATGAGGAATGGGCGCATTTTTCGGTGACGGGGTGGCTTTACCCGCACGGGACCGGCCTTGCCATGCATGACGACGGGTCGGGGGTGTATACGGGTGCATATACGTTCTTCATGAACCCGACATGGCGGGCGCATTGGGGCGGGCTGCTGCTACTGGTGGACCAGGAAGCCAACCATAAGGTGCAGGAATACCGCAGGCAAAACGACCAGATGGAGTTCTATAAGCGCAAATTCCTGCATACGGGCGGGCTGGACGAGCTTTTGCTGGAGCATGGCATGGCTAAGTGCATTTTCCCCAAGGGAAACCGCATGGTATTCATTGCCAACGAGTCCTATCACATGATAACCAGAGTTAACGAACAGTCGGGCGATAATATCCGCACGTCGCTGGCTGGCTTCTTTAACCGGAAAAGATAAAAAGATAGGCGCATGGCGAAATATAAAGAACTTGGGCTGGTTAGCAACGCGTGGCCGCTTCAGGAAGCGGCTGCACTCGTGGAGCGCTACAAGAACGCACCGCCGGAAAAAGGCTATGTGCTGTTTGAAACCGGGTATGGACCTTCGGGCCTGCCGCATATCGGCACGTTTGGCGAGGTGGCGCGCACCACCATGGTACGCCACGCTTTCCGGGTTCTGACGGATGATGCGGTCAAGACGCGGCTGATCGCTTT